>CADCJM010000017.1:0-21817 GCA_902801755.1 Oscillospiraceae bacterium | reverse complement strand
CAGATATAACGGCGAGTCACCGGCCGTAGTCATACCGGATAATGTGGCTGTAATTGGAAGCAAGGCTTTCGAGGATTCACATAAGATAATAGAGCTTCATCTGTCTGATTCCGTAAATGTGATTGAAGATAATGCTTTTTTAGGCTGTGATAACTTAAGGAAGATCTATTTCGCATCTTCTTTGAAAAATATCGGAAGTTATGCTTTCTCAGAGTGCAGCAGCCTGGAATCTCTTGATCTGCCTTCTTCTGTTGAGAAGATCGGTTCCTATGCCTTTGCAAGATGCTTTACGCTGAATTCTGTATCGATGCCTTTTTCGAAGACGGAAGTGCATGAGACAGCATTTATGGGCGATAAGGATGTGCATTTCATCTGGCCTGATGACTGGACAAATAAACAGATAGATAAACTGAAGATCGCTGCACCGGTGCTGGGCGGACTGATCGAGATCTGTGATTCGTGCAGCGGAAAAGAACCTTTGCTTTTCCTCGGAATCTCTGATCTTGGCATGTATGTGGAGTCGACCAAATACAATTTCTTTAATTACGAGGATTTTATGAGGCTGTTCTCTTTCGAGGCAAATAATAATGATCCTTACAGGTTGAGAGTAAGTGTCGATTTTGCCCAGCAGAGATATGATTCGATCTCGGATATCCAGAAAAGCTATTCAGAGCTGATAAGTCTCCTTGATATTGCCCAGATAAAAAGAAGCAGGATCGAGACGATCAATATTCCGCATTTTATCTGGAAGCAGGGAAAAGGACTTAATAATTTCAGGGTAGTGGATATTGGAACAGTGCCTGTTCTGCAGATAAAACTGGTTCAGGAATAACAGGGATTTAAGGTCCGGATATTGTTTTTCAAAACATTTTATAATTTTTCTTGACAGCGGTGGTTTATATGTGTAAACTGACATTGGTTTACAACAATAAACTTAAACAAATGTATAGGCAGGTCATTATGGAAGAATTGATTTTGTGTGAGTCGGAAAAGCGTCTTATGGAGATCATCTGGGAGGAAGGACCGTTAGAGTCCGGAAAGCTTGTTAAGATTGCCAATGAGAAGATCGACTGGAATAAATCAACCACATATACGATTCTCCGTAAGCTCGTTAACAAGGGCTTTGTAAAGAATGAAGACACTATCGTAAGTGCACTTATCCCTAAGGAGAAGGTATTGATCTCTGAGAGCAATCAGATCGTGGAAGACAGCTTCTCGGGATCTCTTCCTAAATTCGTTGCCGCTTTCTTCGGCAGCAAGAAGACACTTACAGACAAGGAAGCCGATGATCTGATCAAGATCATCAAGGATAACATGAAGGGAGACTAATGGTGGGTGCTTTATTCCTTAAAGTGCTTGAGATGTCCTTGATGGGCAGTGTAGTAATCCTGATTACTATTCTTGCAAGATTTTTCCTGCGTAAAAGATCAAAGACATTCATCATGATCTTATGGGCTGTTGTAGCCTTAAGACTTATCGTGCCTTTCGGTATCGAATCCGCTTTCAGCATATTTAATTATGTTCCTCTCCCGACGCAGGGCCTGCCTGCTTCCGCAGAGGTATCTGAGGCAGTATTACCTGATACTAATATCGATGCATATCAGGCTCCGGTCAATAATGCTGAGAACGGTTACGCTGAAGCACCTTTGATTAATGAAGCGGCAGTAAATAATCAAGCTCCCGTAAATGTCGGGACTCCCGCTAATTCTGCAAATGAAGTCAGCACAGGGAATAAAGCTGCAGTAAAGAGTCTTCCTGATCTCAGAACGGTAGTTGCCTTTATATGGTTTACCGGAATGATCGTATATATAACTTATATCTGCATCCGCTATTTCGATCTTAAGGAAAAGCTTAAGAATGCAAAGAAGATCGGTAAGAACGTCTACGAGTGTGACAACGTAAAGTCGCCTTTTGTCTTTGGCTTCCTCGTTCCGAAAATGTATTTGCCAGATACTCTCGATGAAGCTGAAAGAGAATACGTTATGGTTCATGAGAGCACGCATATAAAGCACGGTGACTGGCTTAAGAAGCTTCTTGGTATAGCTATCCTTGCTGTTCACTGGTTCAATCCTCTCGTATGGGTCGCATTTACGCTTTTCGAGCAGGATATAGAGATGAGCTGTGATGAGACGACGATCTCCTCTTTGGATGCTGACTTAAGGAAAGCATATGCGATATCTATCGTTTCCTATGCCAAAGCCAGCAACAACAGCAATAAGAAATATATGGTAACTCCTTTGGGATTCAGCAAGAATGTATTCTGTAAAGCTGAAGTTACAAAAAGAGTTATGAATATCGTCAACTTTAAGAAGGGTACCAAGGTAACAACAATCGCAATACTGGCAGTCGTTCTGGTTCTTGCAGCGGCATGCGCATTTAATTCCAAGCCTGGTTCCGGCAAGATTACTATAGCAAAGGAATCCGCTAATCTTGTAGAAGAAACAGAAACTGAATATGCAGTAACGCCTTTTGCAGATGATGAGGAGACACCCGTATCGAAATTGGCAGCTAATGAGCATAAGTTCGAAAATGGTGTCTGCACGGACTGCGGAAAGCTCTGGAACGAGTATTATTACGAGACACTAAGTAAGCTTGATAACGAAGGTCCTGCCAACTGGAAATCCATATACGGTCCGGCTTCAAATGCTATGCTTACGCCGGGTGATTATGTCCAGTTTGTCGGATCCAGCAAGGATTCAGGTTTTATCTTGTATCACTGCTTGGATGAGAGACCTGTCAGTGAAAGTCTTTCGATCGATGTCTTTAACAGCGGTAATAAGACTGTATCAACGCTTAATTTCACCTATAGCATGGGAGAGTTCCCGGTGGAATCTCAGATAGGAGTTTTTGATTTCAAGTTCGAATATTGGATCAGTATTTCTTCCGAAGAAGCTGATCTGGAGAAAGCATTTGAATCAAAGGAAGCATTTGCAAACAGCTGCCAGTTCTATCTTTTCGTAAAGAAAGAAGGCGAATCCAGCGGAACTGATGTGTGGTCCAATACGAAAGAAGCGGATATCAGGAAAATGTTCGAAGGACAGAAGGACTGCACGTTCTATACCAAGGCTGAGATGATCGATATATTCTGGTCACATTATGAACGGATGCTTCAGAGTATGGATAATTCACTCGCCGTGATGGATACGTCACTGGCTGATGCAGGGTTTAACTGGAAGAAGAAAAGCGGGAACTGATCCATGATCCGGAAATTAATATTACCACTTATGTGCGTGCTGATAGTTTTGATCAGCGCCTGCTCAAACAGTACCTATAAAAGCGAAAATACAGCCGATTTATGCGTTGGTGTTGCCGATGTAACAATGGAAATAAGAGGCGGAATACTGTATGTCACGCCTTATAACGGTCCTACTTACAGGACGTCAATAGAAGCAGATGATATCAGTGTCTTAAGACCTGAGATCGGAACCGGCCATGGCGGATCAATGTGTTCAGCTACTGTCTTAAAGGACGGCAGGACCGTAGCAACATTTGACCGTTCGTATGTGGATAGTTCTAAGATTACAAAATCTGATCTGGAGATTCATTTCGGACATGTAACAAGAGTCCTGTCGCCGTTCGAGATGATAGTTGTGATCTCGGTTTCTATATTCTTATGTTTAATAGCGATCGGAGCGGGGAGCAGTTTTCTCGGCAAGAGAAAGAAAAATACAAACAGAAATATAAACGCTGTCTCTGTGAATTGTACAGAGAGCGATTATATAAGTAAAACAAACGAGGGGGAGAGAAAATGAAAAAGCTTATTTCAGCAGTCTTAAGTGGTGTTATGCTGGCTTCGGTCTTTCTTTGCGGCTGTAATACCATGCCTGGAGAGCCGGAAGCAACAGAGACTGAAACAACGGCAGAGGCAACTGCAGTGGAGACCGAGCCTGAGCCACCGCATATAGACGTTGACAGGTATAACCGCATAAAGGGTTTTTATTCTTTCAAACTGCCTGAAGGCGGTAATTCTATTCAGCTCTATGATGACAGCATAGGAGGCGGGTGCACCTATTCCATATACGAAGACCAGATCTATTTCGGCTATACCTCTTACAGAAACGAATCTTCGCTTACTTTGCGCATCGATCCTTTATCCGACGTAGCTAATGTTGAATTCGAGCTTATTTATGGCGATACACGCTATTACGGTATGAATTCGGGTGATTCGATCCCGCTTGACGGATTTGAAACGTTTATCGATGCTGTAATCGAGAAGGATGAGTCTGCTGTCCGCATCTATGATGATACTGCATGGGAAGCTAACAAGGATAATATCAGGAAGGATCTTCCTATCGTTTACGCCAGATTGATCAAGTTCTCTAATGCGGCATTCGAGCAGCTCGGCTTTGGATTTGAAGAGCTCGGGATTCCTTTTGGAGATAAATACAGATCTGTTGATCCTTCCCAGTTTACAAGCCAGGAGATCGATATCAAGAATGAATGCAGATTTGTAAACGGTGTTTGTGAAGACTGCGGAAAGCATTGGGCAGATTATTACTATGAAGCAGTCGGAAAGCTTGGCTATATCGATACCAATTCCAAATGGTGCTCAGTATATGGACAGCGTTCAGCTTCAATGTTCGACCCCAGCGATTATGTTCAGTATTCTTCATATGGACCGGGCAGCTGCGATATCTATTACCAGCATACGATAATGAAAGACCCTAATTCGACTATGGCCGGTCAGCATACTGAGAACTGCACTCTCCATATCTCGCAGAACAAGAAAAAAATCAGTTCATATTTTGTATTTAATTATGAACAGGGAATGCACTCTGTTGGGGATGGAATTGTTGGCAGCAAATTCATTTACCAGCTGACTGTTGAAGCAAAAGACGGTGACTATTCCAAGATATTTGAATCTAAGGAGACTTTGAAGAAAAATGCAGAGCTTTGCCTGTTCGTCATGGGCGATGAAGGTTCAGGCTACGATGTATGGTTCAACAAGAAAGACGAAGATATCAAGAAACTGTTTGATGAGATCCCGTTCACCACATTCTATACAAAGGACGAGTTCATCGACATGGTCTGGAATGATTATCAGAGAATGTTCGAGAGCATGGATAAAGGCATGATCTGGATGAAGACTTCGCTTGCTGACGCGGGTATCAAGTGGAAGAATGAGGACTGATTCAGGTTCTTTGTGGTTCATTAAGGGGTTTGGGAAACCAAACCCCTTTTTGGTTGACATTACCGGATTACATTATAAAATGAAAACGGTTTTCAAATTGGATACAGGGAGGCTCTAATGGGCAGAACAAAGAGTGGTTCATATAATACTAAGCAGTCATGTGAGATCTTGAATTTCCTTAAGGATAATGCAGGATCGCATTTTACGAGCCAGGAGATCTCCGATCATTTCAGAGCCCAGGGCATCAATATCGGACAGGCTACCATCTACAGGCGTTTAGACCGCCTGACCACTGACGGTCTTGTAAATAAGTACATTATCGACGAGAAGTCACCAGCTTGTTATGAATACATCGGAACAGAGCACTGCAAGCATGGCAACTGCTATCACATGAAGTGTGAGAAGTGCGGAAAGCTCATTCATCTGTCCTGTGACGAGATCAACGAGTTTTTCGAGCATGTATCATCTGAACACGGCTTCGTGCTCGATCCCAAGCGTACGGTATTCTACGGTATCTGCGAAGATTGTATTGAATAAACCCTTTATCAGAGCATGTTTGCTCGCTTTGTCGCTTCTTCGCGTCTGTGCTTGATCACGCGTGCGCGGAAGATCAGAAGCACGATTACGAGCAGAAGTATAAGTCCCGACAATACGGCGAATGTAACTAGTATGCTCCTTACATTTGTAAGGTTTGTGAGTTTTTCAGGGTTAACCTCAACGACTCCGGCCTTTTTCTCAATCTCGATTACGAGCGTGCCGATGTGATACGTCTTATCCGAATATATCTTGCACAGAGGCATTTCGAGGGTCTGACGGTCTTGTGAAGTGTCGATAACAGCCTTCGAAAAGTCGATCCTGTTCGTGCTTCCGAGCTGGGCTCTTGAGGAAGTCGTGGTTATATACTGGTCCAGAACGATCCTCTGGCTTGCCAGATAGAGGTTGGTCTCCTTTAAAAGTCCGTTTATCTGCTGGTGAGCTTCATCAACCAACGGATCAAATTCGCTCTCTGTGATCTCAACCGTGGTAAATGTCGAGTATCCATATTCGAAAAGCTTGATGAGATCCGCATATCTGACATCTGAGTCTGCGGCATTGAAAACACAGCCGACGAGTGTCCTGTTGTTTTTCCTGGCTGCAGCGCAGAGTGTGTATCCTGCTGTATCAGTAAAACCTGTCTTACCGCCTAAATAGTACTCGTAGCCGTACTTTGTCGTATTTACGAATCTGTTGGCATTTGTAAGTTCTCTCTCGCTGCTGTATTTGTTTGTTGCATTGATCGTATAGTTCAATGTTTTCGCAATCTCAGGATACTTGGTGGTGGATACAGCCTCGTTGAGGATAAGAGCCATATCGTAAGGTGTTGTAACGTTATCCGGAGTGGAAAGACCATATGCGGAAGAGAAGTGGGTATGGAGGCATCCGATCTCAGAAGCCTTCTGGTTCATGATGTCGCAGAAATCGTGCTCTGTTCCGCCCATATACATAGCGAGTGCAAGGCTCGCGTCGTTTGCTGATTTAAGAACTGCGGCATAGATAAGATCTTTTACTGATATCTCTTCGCCTTCCTGAAGACCTAACTTAACATAGGTCTTGGGGATCGCTTTGATCGCGTCAGCCATTTCAGGGGTGATAGTTACAGTCTCAGTCTCGCTAAGACGCTCAAAGGCGAGAAGAAGTGTCATTACCTTTGTCATTGACGCAGGTTCTTTCTGAACATCGTAATCTTTGCCTAAGAGGATAGTGCCGCTGTTGGCGTCGAAAAGAATATAGGATGCCGCGTTTACGTTGGGTGCATCTTCGAGCTGTTCGTTGAGGAGATCTGTCTTTCTCTCATTTGCGGTGATGATGCCGTCATTGGGATCATCAGGGAATTCCTCTGCCTTGACTGCTGAGCCGGCAAAGGTCCATAAAGATGTTATTGTGAGAAGCAGTGCAGTTAAGCTTGCTGTAATCTTCTTCAAATTCAAATGCATAATCTCCTATTTTAGAATTGACCAATACATATTATAACTTCTGAGCAAAAAAACAAATAATTGGCGTACATTCTAATTTTTAATAAAAATAAAAGGTGATTTACTGTATAATTAGCGGGTAAATGGAAAGAGGCTATAAATGGCGATAATTAAGACTACAGTAAATGACAAGATCGAGTTCGATTCTGCGGTAACAGAGCTCAAAGAGTATTTTTCCTCACTGGGCGCACGTAAGGGCAGAAACTTGACTTACAACGTATTGACATACGGCTGCCAGCTCAATGAATCGGATTCTGAGAAGCTCTCGGGCATGCTCGGTTCAATGGGACTTACCCCTTCAAAGGGTGGAGAATTAGACGATGCCGACGTAATCGTTTTCAATACATGCTCGATAAGAGAGAATGCGGACAGGCACCTGTTCGGCAATCTTGGTGTATTTAAGACACTGAAGAAGAACGACCGCGATGTTGTTATCGCAGTCGGTGGCTGCATGATGAAGGTCCCGGAGAATGTTGAGAGGATAAAGAAATCGTATCCTTATGTCGATCTCGTTTTCGATCCCCAGCAGCTTCACAGATTCCCGGTGCTCATGAGGGATGCCATCCGCAAGGACAAGCAGCTCGTAAATATCTCTGCAGATGACTATATTGCAGAAGACAACTTTTTCCCTATCGACCGTAAGAGAAAGTTCAGGGCGCTCGTTCCGATCATGTATGGCTGCAATAACTTCTGCACATACTGTATCGTTCCGTATGCCAGAGGCAGGGAGAGATCCAGAGCTTTTGATGAGATAGTAAATGAATTATCCGAGCTTGCATCCCAGGGCTACAAGGAGGTCATGCTCCTTGGCCAGAATGTTAATTCGTATAAGGGCGAGGGCGGAGAGACTTTTGCCGATATATTGAGAGCCGCTTCTGATTTTAAGGAGTTCTCGAGAGTAAGATTCATGTCTTCGCACCCGAAGGACCTTTCAGATGAAGTAATCGACATAATGGCAGAAAGACCCAATGTCGAAAAGCACCTGCACCTTGCTATGCAGTCAGGTTCAAATACCGTGCTTAAGGCCATGAACAGGCCTTATACGATCGAGAGATTCCAGGAGATCGTTGATAAATTCAGAGCCAGGGTGGAAGGCGGTTCGCTTACGACAGATATAATCGTCGGCTTCCCGGGGGAGACTGATGAAGACTTCGAAGAGACTCTTGCGGCCGTAGATAAGGCTAAATTCGATGCATGCTTTACATTCCAGTATTCTGCAAGACCCGGCACGAAGGCTGCTGCCTATGAGAACCAGATCCCTTCTGATGTGGTAACGGAGCGCTTCGGAAGACTTACCGAATACACTAACCGCTATGCTGAGGAATCCAATAAGAAGCTTGTCGGAAAGACAATGGAAGTGCTTATTGAAGGCATCAGCAAGGCGGGTGACATGAACTTCTCCGGAAGGACAGTTACCAATCATCTTGTAAATTTCACTATTCCTGAAGAACTCGGCATTGAAGTTGGCCCTGATTATCTTGAGGGCAGACTCTGTGAGGTCAGGATAGACCGTGCAAGACCTTATTCTGTTGACGGCATCCTCGTCAGCTTGAAGGGAGAATAAGCGTGACTGATAACAACGGTTTTGACGAGAATCACGTAAAAGCAGCGGGTCAGTTCCCGATGAGCCTTTCAGACTTAAAGCCTGAAGAGTTATCTCCCATGATGCAGCACTATGCCGAGATGAAGGCAAAGTGCCAGGATTCATTCCTGCTTTACAGGTTAGGCGATTTCTATGAGATGTTTTTCGACGATGCTGTTAAGGCAGCAAAGATCCTGGAACTCGCGCTTACCAGAAGAGACTGCGGCTCCGGCTACAGGGCGCCTATGTGCGGCATACCTTTCCACGCATATTCATCTTATGCAAATAAACTCGTATCTTCCGGATACAAGGTCGCTATCTGCGAGCAGCTTGAAGATCCTTCAGTTGCAACAGGCCTTGTAAAAAGAGGCATCATTAAGATCTTAACGCCCGGTACGATTACCGAATCGGGAGGACTTGAAGACCGCAAGAATAACTTCCTCATGAGTATTTACTGCGTCGGTTCACAGTTCGGCGTAGCCTGTGCGGATATCTCGACAGGCGATTTTGAAGCTACACAGCTGACTCTTGCCGACAATGGCGAACATTTGATAAATCTCATCGGAAAATACTCTCCTTCTGAGATCATCTACAACTCGAATTTTGAATCTACACCTGAGATGCAGGCGATAAGAACCGGAACCGATATTGCGCTTACACGCCGTAATGACAGGGACTTTTCCGAGAGTATTTTCAAGAACAGCGGCGCTGCAGTTCAGGATGCGAAGCTTTTCACAAATCCTGAGATGATGTACTGCGCATGTGCGGCACTGATCCTTTATGCGGAAGAGACTCAGACTGATAAGGTCTCATATCTTGATGTCGTAAGGTGCTATAAGATCTCCGATACGATGGAGCTTGATATCGCTACGCGTACGGGCCTGGAGCTTACTTCCACTATCAGGACAAAGCAGAAGAAAGGCTCTTTGCTCTGGGCGATCGACAGGACTAAGACGTCCATGGGTGCAAGGCTTCTGAGAAAGTGGGTCGAAGAGCCCTTGATCTCCGTGAAGGCCATCAACAGAAGGCTTGATGCCGTTGAAGAAGCAAAGGACAAATACATGGCGCGCCAGCAGATCATGGAAGGCCTTTCCGGTCTTTACGATATCGAGCGTCTCGCGGGCAAGGTATCTCTTGGTACATGCAATGCAAGAGACCTGTTATCGCTCAGGAATTCCCTGCGCAAGATCCCGTTTGTAAGAGAAGGTCTGGAAGAGTTCTCGAAAGGCATGTTCAAAGAGATCAAGCTGTCCATGGACCCTCTTACTGATATTGCCGACCTGCTCGAAAAGTCGATAAACGAGGATGCTCCTGTTACTGTTAAGGACGGTGACATCATTAAGCGCGGCTATAACGCTGAATGTGATGAGCTCTACGACCTGGCAAAGAATGCCAAGGAATATATCCTCCAGCTCGAGAATAACGAGCGTGAGAGGACAGGTATAAAGACTTTGAAGATCGGCTATAACAAGGTTTTCGGATACTTTATCGATATCCCGAGATCACAGTCTGACAAGGTCCCTGAAGAGTATGTAAGAAAGCAGACTCTCGTCAATAACGAGCGTTATATCACGCCTCAGATCAAGGAACTTGAAGATAAGATCGTAAGCGCTTCTTCGCGCCGTATCGCATTGGAATATGAGCTTTTCACTGAAGTCCGCGAGAAGGTGTCTGCAGTATCTGACAAGCTCTTTAATACAGCAAGGGCAATTGCCCAGACTGACGTTATCACTTCTCTTGCAGAACTTGCCGAAGTCGAGAATTATGTTAAGCCTTCGATAGACGATTCCGAGGTCATCGATATCAAGGGCGGAAGACATCCTGTCGTAGAGCAGATGATGAGGTCTTCGCATGAGACCTTCGTACCCAACGATATCTCAATGGACGATGAGAAGAGGCTTATGGTACTTACGGGCCCTAATATGGCCGGTAAATCAACATTCATGAGACAGACGGCGCTTATTGTCCTTATGGCTCAGATCGGATCGTTTGTACCTGCCAGAAGTGCGAAGATCGGTCTTGTAGATCACATCTTTACAAGGATCGGAGCTTCAGACGACATCTCCACAGGACAGTCAACCTTCATGGTCGAGATGAGGGAAGTATCGTATATCCTTAAGAATGCTACCCGCAAGAGCCTTTTGCTCCTCGATGAGGTCGGAAGAGGCACGAGCACATACGACGGTCTTTCGATCGCATGGGCCGTTATCGAATACATAATCGATCCCAATATCCTCTATGCAAGGACTATCTTTGCTACGCATTACCACGAGCTCAACCAGCTTGAACGTCTTAACCGCGGAGTATTTAACAATCACGTTGAAGTTAAGGAGGAAGGCGACAGCGTAACGTTCCTGCATAAGATATCAGACGGCGGCACATCGGACAGCTACGGTATCGAAGTTGCAAGACTTGCAGGACTTCCGTCAGATGTCCTCAAGCGTTCCAATTCGATCCTGTCGGAGCTTGAGAGGATCGGAAAGTTTAAGGTCAAGGGCAACCGCGAGACCTTAGGAAATGATGAAGAGCTCTCGAAAGATGTTATGCCCGGTCAGGAATCGTTCTTTAATCCTGACAATGTCGTATACAGAAAAGAAGATAAGATCCGTCAGACGTTAAGAGATATAGATCCTACAAGACTTACTCCTATCGAAGCTATGAACATTCTCTATGAACTGAAGCAGAAGTGCAGGGAGGAAGACAATGGGCAGGATTAATATACTTGATACTAAGACTGCCAATGCCATTAAGGCCGGTGAAGTCATAGAGCGTCCGGTATCTGTAGTAAAGGAACTTATCGATAACGCGATAGACAGCGGTGCTGCCAGAATAACAGTCGAATTTGCAGGAGGCGGCATCTCTTTGATCCGTGTATCTGATGACGGCTGCGGTATGGACAGGGAAGATGCACAGAAAGCATTCCTCATTCATGCGACGTCCAAGCTTAAGCGAATAGAAGATATCTATAATCTCTCGACTATGGGATTCAGAGGAGAGGCTCTGGCTTCTATTGCTGCGTGCTCCGATGTAACCCTTACAACCTGCTTAAAGGGCGGGAAGACGGGAACGAGAGTCGTTTATGAAGACGGCTCGCTTAAAGGCGTTTACGATGATTCCGAAGGCGTCGGAACCACTGTCGAAGTAAGAAATCTTTTTAAGAATCTTCCTGCAAGATATAAGTTCCTTAAGAAGGATTCGACCGAAGGAATGTATATAACAGGCCTTATCGAGAAGCTCGCAGTTATCGCTCCTGAGATCTCCATAAAGCTTATCAAGGATGGCACTACACTTTTTACCACTCCGGGCAACGGTTCAGCTCTTGATGCCGTATATGCGGTTTATGGTAAGGAAACGGCCAAAGCTCTTGTGCCCGTAAGCTTCAAATATGAGGGCGGCAGGATAGAAGGATTTACAGGTCTTACGTCGTTTGTAAGAGGCAACAGAGGCCTTCAGGTTGTATATGTCAATGGAAGACTGATCCACAGCAAGACTGTATCTGCCGCAATCGATGAGGCATACAAGAATGCGGTAATGAAGAATAAATTCCCGATATGCTTCCTCATGATCTACTGCGAACCCGGAACTGTAGATGTAAACGTTCATCCGCAGAAATCGGAGGTCAAGTTCAGCAACGACGGAGATATCTTCAGGCTTGTATATCACGGAATAAAAGATGCCCTTACCAAGAACGGTGAAGCGGGCATGACATTTAACGGCATCGCCGAGAAGGTTGAGCAGGAAGCTGATTCAGGGACGCAGCTCCGCTATGACTTCTCAGCTTCAGCAGCTGCGCCCAGATCTGCAGCAAGCTCTTCGTCTGCACCTGCGGCATCTCATAAGCTGAATCCTCAGGGAAGTCCCGTGCAGGCAAATAAGCTCCTGCAGATCCTGTCTGAATTCAAGCCTGATATCGAAGCCCTGAAAGAATCTGCATCAGAGCCTTCGGCAAAGCCGGAAGAGACCGTTGAAGAGCCTTATGAGGCACCGGCTCCCGCACCTGCCATAATAGATGACGTTCAGGAGAACAGGACACTTACAGATATCGACAGACTTGCAGCAGCTAGTTTTGTCGGAATAATCTTTTCGACATATATCATCTTGCAGAATGAAGATGTCTGCTTTATCGTTGACCAGCACGCAGCTCATGAACGTGTTCTTTATGAGGAATTCATGGTCAGGAAAAAGCCCGGTGCCGCACCTGCTGTAGAACAGGTCTTAACACCTCAGATCATTACGCTTTCATGGGAAGATTACAGCTTCGTTGAAGATAATATCGAACGTTTTAAAGAGAACGGGTTTGAACTTGAACTCTTAGGAGACAGACAGGTAGCAGTAAGAACTGTTCCTCTTGGCAAAGCAGGAAAACAGTCAGAAGTGTTCGGTGCTATCCTTACAGATCTTAAGCGTGAAGTACCATCCAAATCAGAGATCTGGTACCAGCTTATTCAGACAACTGCATGTAAAGCTGCTATTAAGGCAGGCGACAAGATTACCCAGCAGGAAGCAATGAAGCTTATCGAATCACTTTCGAAGCTTGAAGATCCTTATCACTGCGCTCACGGAAGGCCTACGTTCTTTACGGTCTCCAAGAAAGATTTCGAGAAGAATTTTAAGAGAATCGTCTGATGAATACATCTTTCCCTATATTCGAAAAGTATTCATATATACCGATAATCGCAGGTCCTACTGCGAGCGGTAAGAGCGCGCTTGCATTAGAGATCTGCAGGGAGACCGGAGGGGAACTGGTCTGCGCTGATTCTATGCAGATCTATAAGTATCTTGATGTTGGAACGGCTAAAGATACTAAGGAAGAGATAGGCGATGTCCCGCACTATATGACCGATATAGTTGAGCCCGGTGCATATTTCTCTGTTTACGATTATGTAAGCACCGCGATACCGATCATAAGGGATATCCTGGAAAGGGGAAAACTGCCAGTAGTTTGCGGAGGCACAGGCCAGTACATCTCGTCGCTTCTTTACGGACTTGATTACGGAACAGGCGATGATGATAAAGAAGCAGAAGCCACTGCAAAACTTAATGATGAGTTTGAGAAAAGCGGCATAGAACCTTTATATTCAAGGCTTAAGGCTATCGATCCTGACGCAGCTGATAAGATCGATCCGCAGAACACAAGGCGTGTAATAAGAGCCCTTGCTGTTTATGATGCGCTCGGAATCACTTTTACCGAGAAGAACAAGCTGTCTAAGGTAAACGGACCTGAATTTCCGTTCAAGGTCTTCATGATCGACTGGGACAGGGAAGTGCTTTATGACAGGATCAACAGAAGAGTCGGTATCATGATCGATAACGGCATTGTCGATGAAGCCAAAGGCCTGCTCGAAAAGAACGTTGACAGAAAGTCCACATGCTGGCAGGCAATAGGCTATAAAGAGATGCTCAAGTACCTTGAAGGTGAAGAGACTTTGGAACAGGCCGCAGACAGGATCAGGACCGGCACCAGGCATTATGCAAAAAGACAGCTTACATGGCTCCGCAGCATGGGTGAGGATGTAACTCCGGTTAAGCCTGATGATCCGAAAATAAACGCCAAGATCGTCTTAGATCTCTGCAGAAAAAAATAATACAAAATCAGTCTCATAAAACATGAAAAATCATTCAAAAAAATATGGGGAAATCTCAGTATTTTGAGATATCCCCAGTAAGTTTATTTTGAGTGAATAAAGTATATTTCAAGTTTAGTCTCAATATTAAAAAAATCGCATTTTTTGCTTGAAATCTGCCGCAGAGCAAGCATAATAAAAGTACAAAAATTAATACGGAGGGAGGTAGTTAATCAATTGTATACCTATGTAATCCAACTACCTTGCCCAGGATCCGGCAGCCTTCCGTATTAAAGGGAATCGGTGAGTAATCATCATTCTCAGGGAAGAGATAAGGAATTCCGTTCTTTTTGCCAAATCTCTTAACGGTAGCTTCATCTTCAATTAAAGCGGCAATGATATCACCTTCATCACAGGTGTTCTGCTTGCGCACTATAATCAGATCACCATCAAGAATGTGAGCATTGATCATACTGTTACCGCGGACCTTAAGCATAAAAGCTTCGGAATCCCCGATCAAAGACTTGCTGACAAGGAATGAGTCACTGTGATCTTCGTGAGCGTAAATCGGAATACCTGCTGTAATCTTACCTACAACAGGAACCTTTCTGAACCCGGCCAATTCAGTAACGCTTGCTGCAGGTGAATAATCAGCAGAAGTATCTTCGGTACCTTGCTTGATTACAATAGCTCTTCTGAGTCCCGGTCTGTATTCGATCCTACCCTGGCTGTCCAGTTGTTTTAGATAAGTATGCACGGAGGATGTGGACTTCAACCCGACACCTGCGCAGATATCACGCACAGAAGGGGAAATCTGCTTGTTGTTAATATAGTCACAAATATAGTTATAGACCCGTTCTATAGTCTTCTTGTCGTTGGTCTGCATAGGTGTCCCTCCAAACATATTTTCTCTAATATTACCATTTCTGACATTTGTGTCAAACGTTTGTTCAGAATTGGATGTATTTTTCGAAAGGAGAGGCTATGTCGAATAATAACAGATTCAATAAAATGATGAGAGACGATGCTATTGAGAATGCAACCACTTTTGAGGAAGCAAGGGCGATAATTGTATCCAGGCTTAATGATCTTCGCTGTGACCTTTCAGATAAGTCACCCTTAGAAGATTCTATTGTTGCAGAGATATGCCGGGCCAGGGAGGATAAGAAGCAAAGCCTTATGGATCTTTATGCCGGATACTTTTCGCCCTGTAAAGTAACAGACACAAGCTATATGCCTAAGGCTGAGACTGATATGAATGAGCTGATGATAAATTTCTCGGAAGGATTTAAAGCGTTCATCCAGTCTATGGAGGAACAATATGTAAACAGCATTATCAGAAGAAGACGTGCCACGATCCTTTTGAACAGGATGCTTACGATCAAAATGCCTTGTGCATTGATAATGTATCTTTATTACTATAAGCATCTGGATGCTCAAGAGGTCGAGGATCTCCTGTTCATAAGCAGGGCCACTTTCTACAGGTTGAAGTCTTATTCGATCAATGCGATCACCAAGCTGTATTATCCGGCTAAAAAGAACGGAGGAGGCGATGACAGGGAGGAATCCATGGAAACTGCCTAATTATCGCACTTCTTACTTTTGGCAAACAATGCTATAATCGCCCTTAAGGTAAATACATATGGCATTGAATCAGGAAGACAGAAATACAGAATCTACATCATCAGCGAGCAATTTAAGCAGCGTAGTGCTTGATTTCCTGGGCTGCTCTTACCGTGCTACGGTAAGGCTTATTAAGGGGCTTCCTTCAAGATTCTTAGCTTTTGTTAAGCGTAAGTACAAGGAATTCAGGAGCAGACCCAAGAGAAAAGATATCAGCCGTGTCTATGTTGTAGTAGGTTATACGACCAAGAAGCGCGTCGACGAGAAGTTCAATGCTGAAAGACGTATGATGATCATCAGAAGAGGTCTTCTTGTACTTATATTCGTATTGATACTTCTGATCGCAGTAGACAGACTGACCGGAGCAATCAACTACGGAGAAGTCTCCCAGATATTCGGAATCGAAGAGTGGGGACAGGTCGTAGAGAACGATCCTTTTGCCGACAGGACTACGGAAAGCACACCTCCGGTCGCAACAGAATCAGGCAATTCCTGATCAATTTAATAGGTTGTATTAAGAAATGTTGACAAAATGAAAGTTCGCAAATGCGAACTTTCATTTTTTAATTGCCTATTGAAATTGGGAAAGTCTTGTAATACTATACATAACGATTGGTTTAAACTAGGTTGTTTTACCTAAGCTTTCAGTCTACAAAATGAAATTTTAGCCGTGTGAACTTGCAAAAATGGTTCCAGGCAGAAGAAAGGTGGAAATCTTATGGATTACAAGATTGAGAATGAGTATCTTAACGGTCTCATGCAGAAGGTTATGGCAAGGAATGCTAACGAGCCTGAATTTCACCAGGCAGTATATGAATTCCTTAACTCTATCGCACCGGCTCTTCCGGTACACCCTGAGCTTATCGAGAAGCAGGTTCTTGAGAGAATCGTAGAGCCTGAGCGTCAGATCATGTTCAGAGTTGCTTGGATCGACGATAACGGCAGAATTCAGGTTAACCGTGGTTACAGAATTCAGTTCAACAGCGCTATCGGACCTTACAAGGGCGGTATCAGACTCCATCCCTCTGTTAACCTCAGCATCCTTAAGTTCCTCGGCTTCGAGCAGATCTTCAAGAACTCCCTCACAGGTCTCCCTATGGGCGGCGCTAAGGGTGGTTCTGACTTCGACCCTAAGGGCAAGTCTGACAACGAAGTAATGGCTTTCTGCCAGAGCTTTATGCGCGAGCTTTACAGACATATCGGACCTGACTGCGATGTACCTGCAGGCGACATCGGTACAGGTGCAAGAGAGATCGGCTTCATGTTCGGTCAGTACAAGAAGATCGTTAACGAGTTCTCTGGCGTTCTTACAGGTAAGAAGCTCAGCTTCGGCGGTTCACTTGCAAGAACAGAGGCTACAGGTTATGGCCTTTGCTACTTCGTAAATGCACTTCTCCGTGAGAAGATGAATACTTCTTTCGAGGGCAAGACAGTTGTTATCTCCGGTTCAGGTAACGTTGCTATCTACGCTACAGAGAAGGCTCAGCAGCTCGGCGCTAAGGTCGTTGCTCTTTCTGACTCCAACGGTTATGTATATGATCCTGAGGGCATCAAGCTTGATATCGTTAAGGACATCAAGGAAGTTAAGAGAGGCAGAATCAGCGAGTATGCTGATCAGGTTGCTTCTGCTACATACACAGCTGATGCTAACGGCTCCAAGGGTATCTGGACAATTCCTTGTGACATCGCTCTTCCTTGCGCTACACAGAACGAGCTCAATCTCGATTCTGCTAAGACACTCGTTGCTAACGGCGTAAAGGTTGTCGGTGAGGGCGCTAACATGCCTACAACACTCGATGCTACTAAGTTCTTCCAGGACAACGGCGTATTCTTCACACCCGGTAAGGCTTCCAATGCCGGCGGTGTTGCTACATCCGGTCTTGAAATGTGCCAGAACAGCGCTCGTCTTTCATGGACATTCGAAGAAGTTGATGCAAAGCTTAAGGGCATCATGGAGAACATCTTCCACACAGTTGATAAGACTGCTGCAGAAGTCGGCTGTGAGAACAACTACGTTGTCGGTGCTAACATTGCAGGTCTCCTTAAGGTTTCTGACGCTATGATCGCTCAGGGCTGCATCTGATAGAACTGAATCAGTTAAGTTAAATAGAAGGGGTTGTGACATATAGTCACAGCCCCTTTTTGTTTATGACATTTATACTAAAACATGCCAAATTGCCACAGTATTCTTTAAATATATATTTCTTGGCATCTTGATTACTGATGTTATAATGATATGTCATTTCGAGACAAAAAAGCGCTTAGTTGATATAATGCGTTGAGGATAAAAGATAGGGTTTGCTTAGAATAAGCAATAGATAACGTATAAATTTGGAGAAATAAAGATGAGTAAGACAGTAGCAACCTGTATTGCCGAGACTAACCTGGTGCAGGGAGAACCCCAGGAGAATGTTTTCTTTCTTACGCTTTCACGTAAGATCGAAGACTTCCCGAATGAGTTCTTAAGAACTGCCAGATCGACTTCACCTATACAGATTTGCGCTATTTTTTCGACTATAGGTCCTGATAATCTTTCAGCAGTACTGAATCTTGAGCTCAATCAGGAACTCGAGAGGATCGTTGCCGGCTGTGCTAATTCAGCTGTCCTTGATTTCGACGGCTTTGCAAATCAGGTAATCAATAACTTAAACGTAAAGGTCTGCAATTTCGCAGCTAACAAGGGAACCCAGTTTAAGACTTCAATGTCTATGTTCGTTATCGAGGGCGATATCTTAAGAGTCCTCCACGTAGGCATCACAAAGGCTGTTCTGTTCAGAAACAACCGTATCATGCTCCTCACAGAAGAGCAGACTGTTGCTCACAGATATGTACAGATGGGCGCTATCCAGCCTTCTGAAGAGCTTACACATCCCGAAAACATGAACCTTACGCAGTATCTCGGCAAGATGCCTCAGGAAGGCCCCGTAAATGCTGACAGAAAGGTTCACTTAAAGCTTCAGGACAATGACGAATTGTTCCTCATGGGCGTAGGACTTTCAAGAAAGCTTCCTTCACAGATGCGTAATTCCATTATCGCTAAGCCTATGACGACCGAGGTCAAGTCCAAGGAGATCATCAATGCAGCTGTAAGCTACGGCATCAAGTCCGGTCTTACACTTATCGATATCAAGGTTGAATCCACATTCCTGCTTCCCGGCGATGCTGTTATCAACAGCAACTTAAGAACTGAATCCCAGATCGCAAGACCTGAAAAGGTAAGAAGGGCAGAGTCCAATAACGCGTTCACTGATTTTGAGAACGAATATGAAGACGATGACGCTTCTGACACGATCAACTATGTTCCGGGTTCTGCAGTTGCAAGCTTTGCCGATGAGGATGAGGAAGAGCCTATCGTAAATGAGAGCAAGGAAAGAGCAAAGACGATAATAATCCCTGTTATTATCTTCATCATTTGCGTACTTTTGGGCTTCGGCGTTACTTTCCTTGTCTTCAACATGAAGGATCTTATCAGCTTCACTGAAGAGTCGACTACATTAGGACCCAGTGCTGTCGGTTCAGTCCTCTATGCAGCCCAGGATCAGGTTTCTGTATATTCCAAGGCTTCCCAGGATTCAACAATTATCGGTTCACTCAGCAGAGGCGAGCCTGTAACTCTCCAGGAGATCACAGACGAGACTTTTGTAAAAGTACTTACAAAGAATAACGTAACAGGTTATATCGTCAGCGCTTTGCTTACAGCTGATGACCCTACCGCAGGCGAATCTTCATCTGATCCTTTTGGCGAAGAATCTTCCGCAACAACCCCGGTCATCGAAAATACTGATGAGACTATTCATACAACAGGCGTAAAGAAGGACGATATCTACTTCCCGACAAAGAAGACTACTACAACGACGACATATGAGACGGATGAGTTCGGTAATCCTATTATTCCTACACCTTCACCGGATCCGAACAACCCGGCTACACCTACACCTAAGCAGGATAATCCTGATAATCCGACACCTACACCTAAGCAGGATAATCCTGATAATCCGACACCTACACCTAAGCAGGAAAACCCTGATAATCCGACACCTACACCTAAGCAGCAGGCTGACCCTACACCTACAACACCTAAGCCGACTGATCCGCCGCCGAAACCGACAGATCCGCCGAAGCCGGATAACGGTGGCGGAAACGAAGGTGGCGGAGGAGAATAACGGCTAACCGTTACCATTTCAAGAATTTAAAAAGATTACCAAGGGACGTCTTGAAAGAGGCGTCCCTTTTATCTGGCTATAACTTGACGCCGGCTTATATGTTGGCTGACTTGCGGGGTTTAAAAAGTAAGATATGCCTCGTTGACTAAATTGGTACCTGTTTTTCGAGGTTTATGTATCAAAACAGTCAACATTGAGGGAAAGTCGGCTTTACCGCGCGATTTAGTCAACAAAACAGTAAAAGTTGAAACTAAGGAATTCTGCAAAAGTCAGGCATAAATAAAGGGGATGCCAGATGTTGGCAACCCCTTACAGTATTTGATTTAATCCGGTATCAATAACGGAAGAGTTCCTTGTAGAGAACCTTTACGGCGTATGAGCAGTAGGACTCTGAAACACCGAACATCATTGAGATCTCTGATGCGCCCTGGTTAACGATACGGAGGTTGATGCCTGCGTTGGAGAGGGCGGATGCAGCACGTGCCATGATACCTACGGAATTTGCCATAGCTTCACCGACGATCATGACGATTGCGAGGTCTCTGTCTACCTTAACGTCAGCACCGAGTTCTTTCTTGATGCGGTCAACGATGACAGCTTCCTTCTCTTCTGTGAAGTACTTCTTTCTGAGAACGATAGTAACTGTGTCGATTCCGGAAGGAATGTGGTCGATAGAGATAGCTTCATCAGAGAAGATCTTGAGGAGTGCAGCAAGGAAGCCTACCTGACGGTTCATCATGTACTTGCTTACTGTAACTGTTGCAAATCCCTTGTCGCCTGCGATACCTGTAACGAGTGAATCGTAGTGAGTACGCTTGGATACGATCCATGTGCCCTTAGCTGCAGGATTGTTTGTATTCTTGATGTTAAGAGGGATGCCTCTTGCGAATACAGGATAGATAGCTTCTTCGTGAAGGACTGTAAATCCTGCATAAGAGAGCTCTCTCATTTCGTCGTAAGTAATCTCTGTAATAGGGAAGGGGTTCTTAACAAGATTAGGGTTAACGGCGAAAACGTTGTCTACGTCTGTCCAGTTCTCATAAACATCAGCACCGACAGATGCTGCGAGGATGGAACCTGTGATGTCTGAACCGCCTCTGGAGAATGTGATGATCTTGCCGCTCTTGGAATAGCCGTAGAATCCGGGGAATACGAGGATAACGTCTTTCTCGTCCTTGAGCTTGGCGAGGTTGTCGTATGTCTCAGGAAGGATAACTGCCTTGCCTGCTTCGTCGTGCTCTAAGAAAAGGCCGCAGACCTGAGGATCGCAGTACTTAGCAGCGTGGCCAGTGGAGTTAAGGTAGAAAGCTACGAGCTGAGCGCAGCAGTCTTCGCCCATTGCCTTAACGGAATCAAGGTAAGCGATGTCTTCAGTGTAATCAGCCTTAACGATCTTAAGGAGCTTTTCCTCAATGCTCGGAAGAACTTCCTTAATTCCTAATTCATCAGCGATCTCGTCGTAACGTGCGAGAACTGCAGATACTTCCTTATCATATGATTCACCGGCGAGTCTTGCCTTGGCAACGGCAATAAGAAGGTCCGTTACCTTGGTGTCATCCTTGGTGCGCTTACCGGGCGCAGAAACGACCATGATCTTACGGTCTTCGTCTGCGAGAAGAATGTTGCAGACTTTCTGAATCTGAAATGCGTTGGCAAGAGATGATCCGCCGAATTTTGTAACTTTCATAGCTTTTGTGCTCCTTGACTTGTCATTTAGCCTTAATATAATATCACAAGCGCGA
>CADCJM010000016.1 GCA_902801755.1 Oscillospiraceae bacterium | reverse complement strand
CTCGGCTATCGTCTTAACCTCATTGTTTTCCTGAGCCGTAAGTAATTCAGGCATAATCTTGTATTGATTCAATTTCAGATGGGTTACAAGAGATACCTTCCCGGAACTGGTATCCGCATTTGAGAGATCAACATAACAGATGTAGTGTCCGGTATACGTTTCAGTGGTTTCATCCCACCATCCAGCAGCCGACAATTGACAATCCGTGCCATTCACATAAGCGTGGTCACTATATTCGACAATCATGTTGCCGGCATCGATTACCTTCTGTGGGGCAGTTGCTGTAAAGTATAAAGTCGCACCATCATACCAGTATTCTTCAATTGTCCAAAGCGGACCATAGTCTTCACCCTCAATTTGACTGATTTTTATCTCATTCTCCGAGGGAGAATCCAATCTCCCGTTTACTTCTTCCTCTGGCATAAACTTGGACAGGAATCCAGCCAATCCGCCGTTTGCAGCCCACGCTACACCACCACCTATCAGTACAACTGCGACTATAGCTGCTGCCGCGACCGCTGGGCTCTTGAAAAAACTTCTTCGAATATTGCTGTTTTTGCTCATTCTGCTTTCCTCCTGAATTTGGGCAAAAGCGTTCTGAGCCTTTTCCTGAACTATATCAGGCACGTTCATTTCTTTAACTGCACGACTAAAATCCTTCATATGATTACTCCATACCATTGTCAAAATATCTGGCCAACTGCGCCCTGCCTCTTGAAAGCCTCGTTTGTATGGTGCTTACAGGGACATTGAGTATAGCTGCAATTTCTTTAGTGCTATACCCGTCACCATAAAACATCATGATCGGCACCCTGTATTTTTCATCCAGCTGCTCTATGGCTTCCTTTATTTCCAAATTGCTTTCATCTTCATGAAAGGCAAGTTCTTCATGCTCACTGATATCTACAGTGTCTATTCTCTTCTTTCTGATATCGTGGCATTTGTTGATCAGGATTCTTGTCATCCATGTTTTAAAAAGCTTGTTGTCACGAAGGGAACTCAGCCGTTCCCAACATGCAAGGATAGTTTCCTGTATCGCATCAGCTGCATCCGCATCATTCATCAGTATTGCAACCGCTGTTCGATACATGTCCTTCATATAAAGGTTCATTAGTTCAGTAAAGGCTTCAGGATCCCGCCTTTTTGCCTTTTGTACCAATTTGAAGTTCTCTGTGTTACTCATTAAACTTCTACTCCTATGCGCGCATTGCTGTAAAGCATCGTCAGAGCGTCCTCCGCTTTTGCTCTACATTAAATTAGACGGAAAAATTTCCCCAAAAATCCCATTTGAAATACAATATTTTATGAAATGCGTATAAACAATTAGTGTTGTAATAATTACAATCAAAAGAGGTTAGAAATCCGAAGTTAATAAAGACAATTACTGAACAAATACATTTCACTTCGCCCTTATCCTCGCTCACCCAGCACCTTCTGCACCCGGTCTTGAGCAATTTTTATTACATCATCCAGATCTTTTTGTCCTAAGAAGTAGGCCGGCATCTCTTCAATAAGTATGAGGTTAATCTCTGAATCAACCGAATTCATTCTTGAACAGTACAATATTACTTTCTCCAGATCATTTACGGTTTCTTCTGAATACTTCTTTCTTGTACCGTTTGACCCCGTATTATAGTAGTCAACTGCAGTTCTCGCAGCCTGCTTCAAAGCTTCCCTGTTGACTGTAATTCCGTCACACATAGCATAGTTCGTTTGAACATCATCAGACAGGAGCATCTTAACAAATTCAGCACATGCAGCAATATTCTTTGCCTGTGCGGAAACAGCAACAGAACGTCTGGGAGAGAATAAAGGACCTCTGCCATCTGAAGAAGGAATGCCAAGAACAGCTGTGGCACCGCTGAGAGTTGCTGTATCGGAGAAATAAGAGCTTATACTTAGGCAGGAATTGTAAATTGCACACCGGCCTTCCTGTGCCGCGATAGTACTGTCATTAACAACTTCGCCAAAAGCTCTGCTGTTTTGCGGAGCATTGTCTTTCACATACCTGGCAAGCTCTTTAAACTCAGGAGTCGTAAAATCGACTTTGCCGCCTTTAATAAACAAATCTCTTTCAGCACTGAACAACCTGGCGAAATACACCGCCTGTCCGTCGCCTATTACATCTTTGCCGTTCAATGCACCTCTGAGGAATACTTCATATTCGGCAGTCGTAAAACCGACGCCGGAACTTCCGGCATACTTCGGATTCGTATGTATTCCATCAACAGCAATTGTGACCGGCACCTGATAAAGCGCTCCGTCGTACTTCGCACCTTCGATTACGTTGGTAAAATACTTATTTGAATCAAGTGTACCAATATATGTTGTCAGATCAGCTAAATAATTCGGATTGTTTAGAAGTCCAAACGTACTTGTATTCATTAAGATATCCGGACCTTTACCGTTTATGAGATCGACTGCAAGAGCTTCACTCATTTTTGAATTGACTGTAAGGTTATACACTTCGTATTCATCTGCATTTCCGGCACTCTGTTCAGTGCTGGAATACTTGCTCAGATTATAACGATCCGTAACTTCAATAAAATATTCACTGTTAGTATCATTGAACTTCAATACGGCATCAGCTGTTGTGTAATCCAGTTCCCCGTAGGCGGAATACAGTTCAAGAACCGTTTTTCCTGCATGGGGATTCTGAGCTGCCCTGGAAAACTCATATATCATAAATTCCGGTTTAACGTTTGATATAAAACTTCCCGGCTGATACTTCTGTCCGCAAAGAAGGAACGAATCTCCCGTACATTCTGCCACAAAGAAAAAGTTAAGTAATTGTCTGTTTATATTGCACCAGCTGTAATCGAAAACCATCTCAACGGCTTTCTTTTCCAAATTTATCCTGGAAATACCAAGCGGAGAGGCATAATAAGTCCTGCCGTCTGTTCCGCTCAATAATGAACCATAAATATATGTATCAAGCCATTTGTATTCTTCGTGGTCAGCGGGTGCTGCCGTACCCTGCTCAAGATCAAAAGTATAGTAGATAATACCCTTGTCCGTTTCTGCGCATATCAATGCTGCAGTTTCAGTAACCGGCAAAACAGCATTAACTGAAAAGATCTGTGTTCCATTACCATTAACTTCAGTTTCCTTTGTATTGCCATCAGGCGAGATAACTCTGACAGTGAAGCTTTCCAGTCCGGAATTCCAGTCTCTGATTATCTCTGTTCTGTACTTACCAATGGTATATGTGCGGTCGACAGAATCTTTAACTTCACCATCAATCCTGCGGGTATCCAAAACACTTCCGGATAACGGATCAATATCGGTTTCTATGTTTGTTGTTTTGTTGGCAGAAGCATCGTATTTAAGGGACGTAACAGTAATCCTGCCTGAAGCATAGTTAATAACATCAATGATTCCCTCAACAGAAATATCATTCTTAACATTGATGTGTTTAACTGTTTCACCTTTGGATCTGTCAAAAACAGAAACTATCGGAGTCGTAGAATTCTCATATTCCTGCAGATCACTGTCAGTGACAGTATTATCATCACCAAGCAGCTTGTAGTAAACAGTTGTGACAACAACAATATACTTATCGTCCACGCCGGCAAATTTAGTATCTGTATATTCAGCGTCAACGTTCTCTTCTATGCCCAGATCAATAGTGATCCTCTTGCTTTCAAACCAAGGAAAATCAGAAGAAACTTTCTCACCTGTCTGAACAGCAGATGTCTCAGAAGGATCTGTCTTCTTATCGCAGGAAGCTATGCTCAAAAGCAAAGATACTGCTGCAATGATACTTGCTGTCTTTTTTATATTCACAAAGAATTATCCACGCTCGTCTATGTTAACAACATGTAGTGATACACGCTTTGCTGTGTTACAAGATGTTGGGAATATTTTATCAGGAATTGAAAGGAATAACCATATTTTCTGTGGTTTCTTATCCCTGAATTATCCGTGGGATAATAAAACACACGGATGCTTTCTCAGTCCCATCTGAACTTTTCAAGTGGATTCAGATAGTTCTTTTTCATATCTCTGACATTGCCAAAGAATTCAAGTTCCGAAGGTGATAGTGCAGCTGCATCCATCTTTAATCTTATAAGTTCCATCGAACAAAACATGTCAGCAGTCTGGAAAAGGCGATAATCCGAAGGTGTCACCTTTTTGATCTCAACTTCAGGCAGAAGAACAGTAAATACTGAGGCAAGGATTCTGGATATTTCGATCTGACCATTATCATAGTATATCTTGACCTTATCGTAAGAAAGTAATTCTTCATAATGATTTCTAAGAAACCGGGATATCAATAGAGAGAGTTGGGCAGATGCTTGAACAGAGTCTTCTATATGCTTTTTCTCGATATGAAAACTGTGATACTTAACGTTACAATGCTTTATGAAAGTAACCATGCTGTTCAGTATACGGCGTCTGGTTTCTATTGTCTCGAACTCGTACTCGTTTTCACGGCGAATTATAGGCCCGGTATGAACACAGTGATTTGGAAATCCGCGATTACTAAGATCTGCTTCCAGCTTGGTTATCGGTGTCGAAATATCCACAGACTGGTCATGAAACACCATGGTAATGATGTAATAAGGTGAGCGATAATCATATGGTCCGAAATCTCCACTTTCATCTATAAAGATGCTTAGTTCGCTCACAAAATTACCTCCAAAAATAAAAAAGCGGGGAACATCCCCGCTCTCGATGGACCCGGGTCTTACGACCAGCCCCAATCAGTTACCTGATCTTACTGATATTATATTCACCATGTATATCGATGTCAATTAGAGTTTAGCATTCTGAACTTATATAACATAAGCAGATAACCAAAACTTTTTTCAACATAAGAAATCTATTAATTTATTTATAATAAATACAATATTTGTGTTTTTCAGTTGCAAACAATTACTTCTCCAGTAATTGCATTTATCAATAACGGCCGATGATCTGCTTCATCAACCCCCACAGACATATAGTCGGAATGTATATATACAACCCAATACGGATAAAGATAAGCTACGTCATTATTTCTGGGTATATATTCAACGTTGTAGTAATCCACATTACTCATATCAGACACTTGAACTGTCAGATAAACTAATTCTACAGCATATATCTTGGTTTCTTTTTCAGAATCAGATATAAAACGATAAAGCGTCGGGGCTGCTTTTTTCAACGCTTGCTCAAGAGACAATATGGGTTGATCGCTCTGATAAACCTCTATGTCATTTACTGTTGCCTTATCATTATCATGAACTTCATATATGTCTGTACCATCATAATACATATTCCAATTTTCACTGGAAATATAAGTTTCCTCCTTCTTTACAGCATCGTATTTATCATAATGCGTGTATAAATTCTCCGGTGTGCCAACTATGATTCCATCAAAAGTCCGCCTTATGACATAATAATCAAACGGTCTTTCTTTGATAATGTCTGCAGTCACTTCTTTTTTTCGAATTAAATCAAAAGTCCTTATATCATAAAGATCCGATGAAGTAACAGGATACGTATATCTCAATACATAATTTCCAAAAGTAACATTGGGATAAGCCGTTTTTATTATTTCAAAGTGTTTAAAGTCTGCAACGTCAACTCTTGTTAAAGATTCAATTACGCTTTTTCGTTCTAACCTAGATAATCGATCCTTTCCGACTGTGCCATCAAGCGCAATGTTTGTCTGACCATTTAGTATAGGCAAAGCCTGAAACCACACTCTTTGCCAATCCTTTATAGGATTATAAAACAACACTGATTCTCCACTATAAGGAACAATTTTATAAACGTTTGCAGTATTGGGGTAATCATATGTGAGTATCATTCCCTTAAACTCTTGATTGAGTTCTTCACTTTTGAGAATGAATAAATGATTGTCTTTATCGATTTCTACTATTAATTCTTCAAACTCAACTTCTGAGGGCTGAGTTGTAGCACTATTATCGACATTCTTAACTGAACAGCTCTGTAGCAATACAGCTCCTACAACCATAAGAAATATAATACTGATGGTTTTCTTTGCTTTATCATAATGATTCATTTGTAGTTCTCCGCAACATATAAATCTATTCTTGATTGTAAAGTTTTGGCAATTTCGTCACAGTACCAGTCGCAGAATTATCAGTGCTGAATTCTGTGGTGAAATCAGTGCTGTCTATAGACTCATTAGTAGCATCACATGCCGTCGTCAACAGCAGCGCAGCAGATAAAACTATAGCAAGGACATATTTCATTCTAGTTTTCCTTTGCAACTGTTATGGTTGACTTATATATGTTTTACGTCACCACCTGAAAATTACCGGCAACATACACCTCTCCTGTTACTGCATTCACCAATAACGAATAAGAATCAGAAATATCTTCTCCTGCGCACATATAGTTATTATGCACGTATACAACCCAAAATGGGTATAAACAGCCGTCGTATTTGTGATCTTTATCAAATTGAACATCCGATATATAAACCAATTCAATTGCATAAATATATGTCTCATTGCCACTTCTCACTGAATCAGACAGGAGATCACTAATATGAACTGCTACTTTGCCAACAGCATCTTCCAAAGAAAGTATGTTCCGATCCTTAAGGTAAACTTGGATAGTTTTCTCCGTAGCCTTTGCATTGTTATGGACTTCATATATGCTTTGACCATCATAAAACATTTTATATTCTTCGCTAGCAATTAATCTCACATAATTATCGTTTTTGTCATACACATCATAATCACTCTCAACAAGTTCAGGTACACCAACAGGTATTCCGTCTATTGATCGTCTTATGACAAAATAATTAATCTGTCTGTCTTTAACATGATCCAAAACCGTATCAACATTACGCATTACATCAAATTCTGTTAATTCATATATATCTGAGTTTACTGGCGGGTAAGTAAATCTCAATATATAATCACTAAAAGTGACATTGGGATATCCTGACTTAATCGTATTAAACTGTTTCAGATCTGATGTATTAATTCTTGTCAGAGAATTAACAACTTCTATTCTTTCGGCACGACTTAATTGTTGTTCACCAGATGCAACATTATTAATTACAGATCCGCCCTTCAATAAAACCTCCGATTCAAACATTATCAAGTGCCAATCTTTTATAGGATTATGAAAAGGCACATTGCTGTTTTCCCATGGTTCCGCCTTATAGACATTAGCTTTCTTTGGGCAATCATAAGTAAGGATCTTTCCTTCCCATGTCTTGTCTTTAGAAATTTCATCACTCATGATTGCAAACGTGTGATTTGCGTAATCAATCTCCAAGGAAAAATAAGAATAATCAACTATCTTTACGCCTTGGCTGGATGAGTTGCTCTCCTTTACGTTTCCAGAACAGCCCTGCAATAGCATGCCGCCTATTATCGCAGTAATGACAATAGGCAAAATTGTTCTTTTTATTGTAAGTCTATACATCATTTGTAATTCTCCGATACATAGAGATCTATTCTGGATTGCAAAGTTTCCGCTATAGCATCGATATTCTTGCCTTGCAAATAATATGAGTTAACTTCATTTGTGATAATACTATACAGGCCCCAGTCATAAGAGATTACAGTATCTATGCTGTTTACCATGGAACGGTAATCGTTAATAATCCATTCCGGAACCGGCTTATTTTCAGCAGCAATGCTGTTCCATATGATCTCATTATCAGGAACTGTTTCAGGTGCTGCTGCATATCTGCAATAGTCATCCAACGTCTTCTGCATTACCGGATTGTTACGCAGACCCAGTTCGATTTCCTGAACCTCATCTGTAAGCATACACTTAATGAACTGCCAACATGCATCTGTATATTTTGTACTGCTTGATATTGCTACAAGACCTTCCGCATGTGCCGCATGAGCCGATCCGTATATTGAAGGAAAACCGAGATAAACAAAGCTGTCGTTCAGGTCACTCTCGATTTCTGCCAAATCGTAAAGATTTCCTAACCAGGTTCTTCTGCATGTTAAATATGTTCCGTCTTTGACCGTATCAAAATCAGCTATATTATTTACGAACTGACCTTCGGGAATTCCATTCTTTACAGAAAAATCAATTATATCCTTCAAATCGCTTTTCGAAACAATATGTTCGCCGGAAGCTCTGTCAACTAAATCTCCCAGCGAGTATCTGATGACTTGATCCGTAAACTCCGCAGCAGGCAAATCACCCCGTACAGAAATTCCTTTTATCTTAGCCAATGCGTCTACATCTGTATACGTAACATTATCTTTTTCAAAATCACTCTTAAGACCAAAATCGCCATCAAAATAGAATCCCGCAAAGATCTGGTAGCATGCACCGGTTTTTGTTATCGTATTTTTCACCGACGGAACAAGCTCATCCAAACGGAAATCAGTGTCTTTCTCGATGATTGGAAGCATGTCTGTAACCAGTCCGGCATTATACATGTATCTGTAATCAAAATTAGAACCATAGAAAAGGTCAGGTGCTTTACCGTCATTGAAATCCTTGATAAGCTTGGCAATCTGCTTCTGCCCGTCTTCACCGGAACTATAAGAATATTTATTCCAGTATTCATCTAAAAAGATTCTGTATTCGTTTTGGCTTGTATTAAAACTATAGACAGCCCACTGGATAGCCGCATCATACGTAACCTGATATCCGCCGACAGTTATTGGAGTTCTATTTCCATATACATCAGGAGATATCTTGTTAAATATGATCAATTCAAATTCACCATCTATATAAGCATACAGTTTTCCAAATCTTCCATTATCATAAGAAACGTTGGCTTCATATAGTGTCGTTTTGTATGCCGGCTTTACATCTACATAGTTCCATTCAGTAACCGGCGTTAACGATTTGGATTTAACATCAAGGTAATACACACCTTCATCAGCAAAGAACAGGCCATTTTTCAGTTCAAGATTATAGTAAGAAGAAAGACCGCTTTCCAATACAGTATTTATCTTGTTATTATCAAAAAGCAATTCGAAGACCGTCATTTTACGGCTATTCTCACCCAAGAGATAATACTTACCATCCTTTTGATAGAAAGACTCATAATTCTTATGCCTTTCTAAAGCTATACGGCCTGTCTCTACACCGTCTTTGGAGCAACGAATGATTTCGTCTTCATTCATCTTCACAAATCCGTCGTCTGTAGCAATCAGGCGGTAAGGCAGCGTATCCAACTGTTTTTCCGAAAGAATATTTCCGCTGTTTATATCTATTACATACTCAGTATTCGAAACCGGTTCTATACAATAGAACTTATCGTTTGCAACTGCAAAATCACATGTATTGGCACATTTTGCAGGTAAAGAAACCTTGCTTGTGCATTCACCCTGCGAATTAACCTTGTACAGCTGATAATAACTGTCATCGCCTTCTATCTTTTCATCGATCTTCTGGCCGCTAACAGCAAGATAGTAATAGCCGTCGGAATACGAGGTTACGCACATCTGGTTATAGCCCTTAACCGAAGGCACAATGAAAGAAGTGCATCCGTACCAGAAATCGTCAGTATTCCTTTCGGCAGGCTTTGGATTGATCAATGAACAGCTCGAAAAGAGTATCAATGCAGCAGTACTTACCGCAAGGATCTTATTTCCCTGTTTCGAAGGATTCTTTATGCTTTCGATCCTTTTCTTCATCATCTTGTATCCGCCTCTCATACCGGTGGATACAGTAAAACCATAAGAAAATCCGTTGTGTTTTTGCAAGAGTGAGAATAACGCTTGAGCATATTCTCTGGCGGCACCTGATCCGTATGTTCTCAATACTTTTTCGTCACAGGCCATTTCACAGTCATATCCGGAAAGAACGAACGCCCACCAGATCAACGGATTATACCAGTTAAGGATTAAGACGATATATCTGAGGATTATCCAAACGTGATCGCCGTGCCTATAATGACTGGCTTCATGAGAGATCACATATTTATCGCAGTTGTTTGCATCATTTTCTATGTAGATCTTATTGAGCAACAGAAACGGAGTTCTCTTATTGAGCAATTTAAAGATCTTCAATCCGCTGAAATTATCTCTGCCAATGTACTTTCTCTTCTTCTTGCAGCAAATCATGAAACCTGCATTATATATTGCCATCAATGCAAGTAAAATCACTGATACAGAAATAACTGCACTTTTAAGAACAGCGTTCAGATTAACAGAGACTTTTTTCCCTGTATCGGCAATTGCTATTTCAATATTTCTATCAGTCTCATTTATAGGAACAGTCTCATTACTAATAACCTGCAAATAGTTTAAATCCTGCGGCGCCTTCTGTTCCTGAACTTCTACTGAGCCGATAAAACTGTCATCCACAAAGGCTTCAGTAACAGTACTGTTTTTTGTTTGGAACGGTATGCTTATTTTCTCCGCTAACGGAAGATTTATCTTTACAAATGGGAAAACAATCATATAGATCGGAATAAGCAGCCACATAGCATACTGATATTTCTTCAGCACTTTTCCGTTCGTCAGAGCTCTAATGATAATTATGACGGCAGTAATAAACGTGATTCCTATTACATAACGAAGCATATCAGATATCCTCAATCATCTTCCTGATCTCTTCCAACTGTTCCGGTGTAAGCTTCTCTGAACCGATAAGATTAGATATAAGAAGTCCCGCATTCCCGTTATAGACTTTATCAAGGAGCGATTCGACTTCCTCATTCTCAGCTTCTGATTTCTCGATAGCAGGAGAAAAGATCTTGGTTCGACCTTCCTGGACAAAAGAGACAGCGCCCTTCTCGAGCATGCGCTTAAGCAAGGTAATAACTGTAAATCTTGTCCAACCGGTGCTCTCGTTAAGTTCATCCGTGATCTCTGCAATGGTCATGGATTTGTTTTCCCAAAGGCAATTAGCTATTTTCCATTCTGATTCTGTTAATTTCATAAACAACTCCTGAACGTATGTGGACAACTGTACACTTGAACTATAACCAGTTTGTGGACAAATGTCAACATACGCAGATACTTCGCGCAAATTCAAAAACTGAGATATTAATCTTCTTCAGGATTATTGTGATAAAGCGATGAAATCTTACGACCAAAACGAAATGCATGTTTTATAAGGGTTTAATCGATACCAATCGAAACCAACGATTGGAAACAACTGCCCCTTCGAAAATCAGTATATCATCTAAGTAACGAAGCCTTATAATATGTTTATGATGTACCAAAAATCTGAACTCAATGCAATAAGAATTACCGACCGCAGATGGAAAACCTGCGAGGATAAGAATGCGCTTTTCTTATCTTCAATGGATCCGGAGAGAGTCCTTGCGGGATTTAGAAGAACCTGCAAGATCAAGACTGACGCTGAGCCATATGGCGGCTGGGAAAACAGCCTTATCGCAGGACACGGAACAGGTCATTATTTCTCAGCACTCGGAATGCGCATAGCAGTTCTCCGCCGCGGAGATAACACAACTGAACTTGAAGAAAGCCTTGCAAAGGCGAACGCGATCGTTACAGGTCTTAAGGAGTGTCAGGAAAAACTCGGAAACGGATTCTTAAGTGCTGCGACAGTTCAGGATGAAGATAATCCCTATATCCAGTTCGATGTACTTGAAGGCAAGGCAGAAGGTCAGCAGTGGGTGCCCTGGTACGCGCTTCACAAGGTGCTGCAGGGGATCATGGACCTCTGGACTTACGGCAGGATCGCCGGCGCTAAAGAAACAGCTCTGGCGCTTGCAGACTGGGTCTGTGACCGCGTTCTGTCATGGGACAAAGAGACACGCAAAAAGGTGCTTTCCGTCGAATACGGCGGCATGAACGACAGCCTGTATCAACTCTATGTGCTGACGTGCAACAATAGATATTTAAGCGCTGCGGAGGTCTTCGATGAGCCTGAATTATATGAAGATCTCTTAAGTTTTAAGAACCGCATGAAAGGTGTCCACGCCAACGCTACCATCCCCAAGATCTTAGGATATCTTGAAGGCGCTAAGGCATTTGATAAGGCAGGGATCAAAGAAGAGACTGAACTGCGCATCACAACCGCAGAGAGATTCTGGGATAAGGTCTTAAGGAATCAGACCTATGCAACAGGCGGCATCGGCGATATGGAGCACTTCTTCACTGACGGGCTTTTAGACGGCTCGCGCACGCAGTGCAATGCCGAGAGCTGCTGCTGTTATAACATGATGAAGCTCTCGCAGCTTCTTTTCGAGCTTACAGGGAAAACCAAGTATCTTGATTACATAGAACGGACACTCTGGAATGCCAGGCTGGGCTCGGTCGGACCTGATGGCGGATACACTTATTTCAATCCGATGGCGACAGGTTATTACAGGCTCTATTCGCCTTCTGAGCCTTCCGAAAATCCTTTCTGGTGCTGCGTCGGAACGGCGCTGGAAGATTTCACGATGATCGCAGATAAGATCTGTTACCACAAGGATTCAGACCTTTATATCACGCAGTGGATCTCTTCCGAAATCCGTTTTGGAGAACAGGTATATCAGCTCCGTGTGGATTACAGCAAAGGCAAGCTTACCATAAGCTGTGCGCAGTGTGATTCAGGAATGACAGACATTAAACTCCGCATTCCAAGATGGATTAAAAACAGAGATTCAATACTACCGGACAGCGAAGATTTCCTTGATGTCGCATTCCGGTCTGACGGAACTTTTGAACTTGATCTTGAGATGCAGTTTAGGATTACCGGACTGCCTGATGAGCCTTCTGCAATTGGTTTTATGTACGGTCCTTTTGTGCTCTGCGTGCCGCTTGGAAATGACAAGTGGGGCATCACTGAGAATGCCGGTATCGAAGTTACAGCACCTGCATGGAAAGTTGTTTTCGATGCCTCTGTAAAATGCAATATCAATTACGGCAAAACACAGCGCGCCGTCCTGGACCGCGAATATCTGATACTGCCTGAAGGCGTTACATTGCAGGACTTTTCTGATGCTCCCGAAAAGTATCTCGTAAAAGACAATGACCGTTTCTTATTGACTGGTCTTAAGGACTTCAAGGGAGATCCTGTCTGCCTACCTCTTATTCCCTACTATCAGGCGGGAAATGAGCGATACGGAATATACTGGTATATACACTCTAGCCAAGACTGAGCGTAATAGTTACATCACCGTTGCTTAAGAGATCTTTTAATTCCTTTTCTGTCAGATCGATCTTGCCGAGTCTTGTGTAGCTCCAGGAATTGGATCCGTAGAACACCACTATCTGATTACCGGAATAAAGAACGATATCACCAGGCTCAGTTGTTGTCTGTTTATCGTCTCTTGAGATAGCCTGCCCTATGGAACCTACCTGCTCAAAGCCGCCGTACATAGACATCTTTATGGTCAGCCCTGATGCAGCAAGTTTCTTCAGATCTTCTACGGAAGCATTGTCTTCCCAGGTAACCTGAACTTCCCTTTCTCCGATCTTTAATGTCATTGATCTTTCTGCCTCCGTGACGGTATCAGTCTCTTCTGTCTGAGCGGCCGTTTCAGACGTTTCAGACATTGCAGTTGCGGTAGTCTTCTCTGTTGTCATTTCGGATATTTCTTTAGCCGAAGCCGTGATCTGCGCTGTAGAAGTTGTTGTAGATTCAGGAGCTGCAGAACATCCTGCCAGAGTCATCAGGACTAAGCCTGCAGTCAAAGCGGCTGCAATGTTCATTCTCATAAGTATTTCCTCATGAATTCTTCTATATGCTCGAAAGGAATAACATTTAGATTGTCGTACAGATCCGTATGAACCGCGCCGGGAATTATCATGAGTTCCTTGTTATCTTTATACTTGCTGTCTTTTGTCATATTCTCATATGCATCTTTCGAGAAATAACAGGAATGCGCTTTCTCTCCGTGGATGATCAGAACTGCACTTCTTATCTCATTCGAGTACTTAAGGATCGGCTGATTCATAAAAGACTCACAGCCTGTAACATTCCAGCCTTCGTTGGAATTAAGGGACCTTGCGTGATATGCCCTTCCCTTGTAGTACTCACTGTAATCCTTCACGAAGAACGGAGCATCTTCCGGAACAGGAAGCGGCAGGCATCCGCCTGCACGTTTATAAGTACCGTTCTTTAAGTCTTCAAGGCGCTGTGCAGCCATTGCTTTCTTTTTCTCATAGCGCTGCTCCTCAGAGTCCTCAGAATCGAAATATCCGTTTGCATTAACTCTGGTCATGTCATACATGGTCGAAGCAACCGTAGCTTTAATGCGCGGATCTAATGCTGCCGTATTAAGAGCCATGCCGCCCCAGCCGCAGATGCCGATGATTCCGATCCTGTCAGGATCGACTTTCTCATTGAGAGAAAGGAAATCCACTGCCGCCATAAAATCTTCAGTGTTGATGTCGGGAGATGCCATATATCTGGGTTCGCCGCTGCTCTCTCCGGTATAGGAGGGATCAAATGCTATCGTGATAAATCCTCTCTCTGCCATGGTCTGGGCATAAAGACCTGAGCACTGTTCTTTGACCGCACCAAAAGGTCCGCTTACCGCGATCGCCGGAAGTCTTCCTTCTGCTCCCTTTGGCACATACATATCTGCAGCTAACGTTATTCCATAACGGTTCACAAATGTTACTTTGCTGTGATCAACCTTATCGCTCTTGGGAAATGTCTTATCCCACTCAGTTACAAGTCTCAGATCTTCTGCTTTCATTGTTATAAACCTCCGTGGCTTTTATACTTTTTCCTTCTCTGCTTTCCGGATCAGATAATCCATCCGGTCAACTTTCCTCTGGCTCTCATGCATCTCATCGATCAGGCCGCACCGGCACTTCTTCAGATATCTGATCAGTTCCGCATTCTGACCCATGTCATAGAGCTTTCTTGCCGTTCTTTTCTGTTCATCAGTCAAGCCTATTTCAGACAGACTGTCGATCATCATTTTCAAGTCCATAACCGGATCTCCGCTAAAACTGTTTTTGTCCTTACAAGATCAGTATAAAGGGTTGCTATGAAGTGCGCTAATGAATAAAATGAATATCGTGATATGCCATATTGGAATATCACAGAAAGGGGTGCCCGATGGAGATAAAGAACCTTCGTTACTTTCTTGCCGTCGCGAGAGAAGAGAACATGTCACACGCTGCAGAGCTCATGCATGTGACGCAGCCGACCTTATCAAAGGCGCTTAAAGCCCTTGAAGATGAACTGGGCAAAAAGCTCTTTACCCGTCACAGTTTCTCCATCAAGCTGACCGATGAAGGCATGCTGCTCCGCGACCGTGCCGAAGACCTGGTTGCAATGGCCGATAAGATCGAGCAGGAGTTCATATCCCTTGATGACATTACAGGCGGTGGTATTTATTTCGGGCTTGGAGAATCTTATCAGATAGCACTGCTTGCACGTGAGATAAAGAAGCTTAAAGACAGATATCCTTCCTTTACCTATCACATAACAAGCGGTGATACGGAGCAGGTAACCGAGAAGCTTGACAAGGGCATACTTGATTTCGGTGTGATATGCGAGCTCCCGAACAAGGAAAAGTACGAATATCTTCCGTTCCCTTCATCAGACCGCTGGGGTGCGGTCATGTTAAAGAGCCACCCTTTGGCAAAGAAAAAGAGCATTAAGGTCTCAGACCTTATCGGCCAGCCTCTCTTCTGCTCTGAGCAAAGCTGGAATATCGAGATACCTGAATGGGCCGGTGAGCGTTTCTCAGAGCTTCACCTGGAAGGCTCATTCCGCCTTTCTTATAATGCTTCCATGTTTGCGAAAGAAGGTCTGGGAATCCTTCTGACCTTCGAACACCTGATCAACTGTTCCGAAGAAAGCGACCTTGTATTCCGGCCACTGACTCCGAAGCAGGAAACAAAGCTGTATCTGATCTGGAACAAATACCAGACATTTACGCCTATAGCGGAAAAGTTCCTTGCACAGGTAAAGGAGTCGTTCTGATTACTGCATCATCAGTTTAAGTTGACGGTGTTTTCGAAAATTAATAGAATCAGAGAATATAAAGTAAGACATTTAGTCAATCAGGTTTAAGGGGGAGAATATGGCTACATTATGTAAGAATTGCAGCCACGCACTGGTATTTGATCCGGTATCGCAGATGATGTTCTGCTCTTCGTGCGGCAGCGAGTTCAAACCCGAAGAGGTTGAGTCAGAAGCAAAGCCTTACAGGCAGGACCTGAATCCTGAATCTGCATCCGGGGTCTATAACTCAAACGAAGAGGAGTTCATGGACTGCTACGTTTATTCGTGCAGTGAGTGCGGCGGTGAGATCATAATAAACGGCACCGAGGCATCAACAACGTGCGTTTTCTGCGGCAATCCGAATGTCGTTTTCAGCAGGATAGCAAAGCAGAAGAAGCCTGAATTCATAATGCCTTTCAGGATAACGAGAGGTGAGGCCGTAATGAGGGCCAGAGATACGATAAAGAAAGGTACTTTCGTGCCAAGAGCGATCAAGAATTTCTCTATCGATTGCTGCAGGGGAATATATCTTCCGTACTGGATCGTTAATGCCACGTATTATGACACGATGATCTTTGAGGGTACGGTAACAGAAGATAAGAAGAATGTTAAAAGGTATTTCGGACGCACCGGAAATCTCAAGTTCAAGGATCTCCCGGTCGATGCTGCCAGAGCGATCTCGGATGACAGCAGCTCAAAGTTGGAGCCCTTCGATCTGAGTCATCTGAAAGCGTTTGACGAGGATTATCTTGCAGGCTTTTATTCAAATATCTCAGATGTTACTTACAGCGATGTAAGGAAGGCTGCCCTGGAGAGAGGCAAGGAATTCTTTATTGAAGCGTCGGAGAGAGACATTGACGCATTTGACATAAAGCCCGTTGAGTCCTATCCGTCCGTAAAGGTCGACACCGATATGAAATATGCCATGCTTCCTGCGTGGTTCATCACTTTCAGATACAAGGATAAGCCTCATACGATCCTTGTTAACGGCGACACGGGCAAAGTCGTATGTGCTCTGCCTTGGAAAAAGGCATTGTTCGATATCATGCTCTTAGCTATAGCCATAACGGCAGCAGTGTTGTCTTTCTTCGTATTTAAGGAGATGTTTACGTCAATGTTCGCTTCCGGCAGGGATTTAGACAAAGGCGACTTAAGAATACTCTTATTTATCATTGTCGGTATCGGTACGCTCTTCTCGACCGGGATCGGCAGGGTTAAGAGAGTCATGGAGAATATCCGGCTTACGCAGGATAAGGCGATGTTCAACTTCACGAAGAAAAGGCAGGGATAAGCTTATGATCAATTTTTTCGCCGGACTTTTTGCATTGGCATTCGGATTCGGACTGGCATTCTGGATCTGCGGAAATAAGCTCGATAAATCCAATAATATCGGTGACAGCCGCGGAGGCAGTAAGACCTACCAGGCCGAGACCACTTTCACTTCCAAATGCAACAGAATGGAGAAGACTGCTTACAGGACATATGTGCAGCAGAACCTGTTCAAGTATGATGACACCGGCGATCCTTCAGGTCAGGCGCAGGTCAGAAGACTTACTGAGGAGGAGCGCACGAAAAAAGCCGCAGAAGAGAAAAAGGCCAATATTCCTAAAGGTGCTTTTGTCTCGAAAAACACGAGCGCCGATTCCGGCCAATACGACAGACCGGATTGGGAAAAACGTGCCGAGAGATACTTTTAAGGCGCCTTTATATAGTGTCTACAGGCCGGATGAAAGTCCGGCTGTTTTTTCTTATTTAGGATTTCCGTCAGCATCAAATAACGGGAGACGTTCAAGGAATTTTATGTCATCCCGCTTGCTTGCATCTCCTTCTGCCAGAGCCGCGATCCTGCCGGCAACGGTTCCGCCGGCGATATTAACAAGCGCTTCCATAGCACGTAAAGAACCGCCTGTGGAGATAACATCATCAACGATAAGGATGCGCTTACCCTTGATCAGGGCTGCATCATCGCTTCCGAGATAAAGCTTCTGAAGACCTTTGGTGGTAATAGATTCATCATCGACAGATATCGGGTCAGGCATGTAATTCTTGACGCTCTTGCGCGCAACAAAATGCTTCCTCATACCGGCCTGCCTTGCCATCTCATGTCCTATCGGAATGCCCTTTGCCTCTGCAGTAAGGATATAATCGTAATCTTCACGGGAAACGAGCTTTAACATTTCTCTCGCGCAAGCCTCTGTAAGCTCTGCATCACCGAAGCAGATAAAGGCTGCAATATAGATATCATCAGTCACTTTACAAAGAGGCAGATCTCTTGTAAGCCCTGCGATACTGATCTTATATGTCTTTGCCTTATCCACGTCCGGCCCTCCCTGATATTCTGATATTTTCATTAACAGGAAGATTATATCATTTCGCAGGGCATGTTTAAGAGCAGGTCAAAGCTTTTGACACGCCTCATTAATAATGTTCGCCGATGATCTTCTCCATATATATCATGTTGTACCAGCGGCCGAATTTGTAACCACATTTGTGGAACTCACCGTTCTTAACATATCCGAGATGGCCATGGAACTGCTCGCTGTTCGAGGTGAGATATTCATCTTCGGTAACGGGATCTGCGATGCAGGCGTACAGATTGATGATGCCTCTTTCCTTCAATTCTTTTTCGAGCTCATCGTAAAGGATTCTTCCATATCCCTTGCCATGAGAATTACGGTCAAGATAGATCGTTACTTCGCAGGAGTGATCGTATGCGGCACGGTCGTAGAAAACGCCTGCATAAGCATAGCCTTCGATCCTGCCTTTATTTTCCAGGACGATGTAAGGATAACGTTCCAGCGTCACGGAAATGCGTTTGTGGAATTCTTCAAATGACGGAACATCGATCTCGAAAGTTACCGCAGTGTTCTCAACATAATAAGAATAGATCTCAAGGAGTCTTCCGGCATCGTCCGGTGTTGCGCTTCTGATAATCATTTTTATCTCCGTCAGTTTAATATAAGATCACCGTTTTCAGTAAATCTCAAGGTCGCGTTCTCGGCATGCATCATGACCGGCCTGTATCTAAATGGTCTTATGTCACCTGAAGGCGTCGAAATAACCGTCCCGTAGACAGGCTCAATACTTCTGATACTGCCAGACTCATAGAGTTCTATTCCGAGCTTTGTCTTGATATATCCGGCAGGCGTCTTTATGTTCAGTTCATCTGACGGCCAGATAGTGATGCTCCTTATCTTTCCTGACGGATAGAAAAAGATGCACTCGGGCTTTATGCGGTATATCTCTCCAGCTATCTCAAAATCGTATTCCGGCGCGTATTCGGACTCTTCCTCGATGCTCCAATAGGCACTGAGCTGGCCATACAAAGGAAAGATCCTTTTCGCATTGCCGTCCTCGTAAAAAGTTATAAGTTCAGCCTGAAAATCACCTGACGGGAAAGACAATACCTGAGGTTCTTCCAGATAAACGCTTCTTAACGCTCCGGAGTCATAAAAGCAGACCGCGCAGCGGTGCTTCTTTCTGTAGTCAGAAGCTCCGCTGCACGGAAGGAGATTACCATACCTGGTACTAATGAAAGCCAAACTATCAGTTACCAAGGGTGATAACGGGGATTACCGCACCGTTGTACTTGTCAGCGATCCACTGCTGTGTCTCTTCTGAAAGAAGTGCATCAACGAGTGCCTTTACTGCAGGATTATCAAGGTCTTCTTCTCTTACAGCGATGATGTTCGCATAAGGACTGTCCTTACCTTCACTGAAGAGCTTTGCAGATGTAATGCCTGCTTCAAGAGCTTTGTTTGTATTCGTAATGAAGAAATCGTAATCATCCTTTGTAGGAATGATCTGGGCAGAATCGATCTCAACGATCTTGATGGATTTCTTATATTCCGTGATATCCTTTACCGATGCACTGAGTGAATCCTTTGCTGCAGGATCAAGAACGATAAAGCCGTTCTCTTCAAGGATACGGAGCGCCCTGTATTCATTTGTTCCGTCGTTGGGAATGGCAACAACGGCATCAGCAGGGATCTCATCTACTGATTTATACTTATCTGAATAAGCTGTGATAGGTTCGATGTGGATTCCGCCTGCGCTTGCGAGCTTGTATCCGTTAGCCTGAACTTCACTCTCAAGATAAGGGAGATGCTGGAAGTAGTTGAAGTCGATCTCACCTGAATTGAGTCTTTCATTTGTGGTTGAGTCAGCTGCAGTAGCAACAAGAACTACTTCAATGCCCTGCTCTGCAAGGACAGGCTTTACATGCTCAATGATCTCAGAATGCGGAACAAGATCAACAATGCCCTTCAAAACGACCTTGCCTTCTCCGTTAGCCTGTGCATCAGATACAGTAGCACTGTCCTGTGACGCAGATGTATCAGAAGATGATAAAGATGTCTGGGCGGGCTTTTGTGCGCATGCTGCGAAATTAAATACTAAAGCGCTTAAAGCAATGGTTGATAATATCTTTTTTACTAATGTGTTTTTCATGTCTTTTTCTCCTTATTAAACAAGATTACGTGTTTTTAAAATTCTCTTTGACACCAGATTTCCGATGCCCTGTATCAGCTGGACCAGAATGATCAGTATGTATACACATGCAAACAATCTGTCGTGCTGAAATCTCTGATATCCGTATCTGACTGCAATATCACCGATTCCTCCTGCTCCGAACATTCCGGCAAGAGCTGTCATGGATAATACAGTGATCACAGATACTGTGAATCCTCTGATAAGTGATGGCAGAGTCTCGGGAAGAAGCACTTTGAAAACGATGCTTATGTTCTTGCTTCCCATCGCCTGGGCTGCTTCGATCTTGCCTTTGTCTATCTCCAGAAGACTGCTTTCAACGATACGTGCGTACATCGGGATACAGCTTGCCGCTATTGCGATAATGCATGCATTGGTGCCGTATGATTTTCCGAAGATAAGTCTTGCGACCGGGATCATGAGAATGATCATGATCATCTGAGGCAAAGACCTTAAGCAGTTGATCATCCAGCCTGATAATGTGTATGACACTTTCAGAGGGATCAAGCCATTCGGATTTGTTATGTCCAGAAGGATACCTATAACGATTCCGAACACCAGCATGATCACGGATGATATCGCCGTCATGTAGAGTGTCTCACCGACAGGTCCCCAAAGATCTTTCCAAATCTCAGGAGACAACGATGCAAGGAACACTTCCCAAAAAGTAGAATCCAATAAACTCATCTATAGTCTCCTTAAATACCTTCTCCTTTGGTAAATTCAGGACTTTGAAAGAGCATAAATACCTTTGCAAACAACTCACCTGTCTTGCTGTGCGGATTCTCGAAAATATCTCTCACGAGTCCGCTCTCAGTGATCTTTCCGCCTTCAAGCACAGCCATTCTGCCGCATGTGTATCTGATAGCATCAAGTTCATGAGTGATCATCAGTATCGTGATTCCGTACTTCTCATTGATCTCCTTCAAAAGATCTAAGATCTGGATCGTTGTCTGAGGATCGAGAGCTGATGTTGCTTCATCTGAGATAATGAAATCAGGCTTGGTGACGATCGCTCTTGCGATACCTACCCTTTGCTTCTGTCCGCCCGATAACGCACCGGGATGAGCCTTGAGCTTCTCAGTAAGTCCGACAAGTTCAGCTGTCTCCAGAACTCTTTGTTTTATCTCTTTCCGAGGCACTCCGGAGATCTCAAGCGGGTATGCGATATTCTGATAGACCGTCATGGAATCGAAAAGATTAAAGTTCTGGAAGATCATTCCCATCTTATGACGCTGCTTAAGGAGCTGATCTTTTGAAAGCGACAGAATATCTGTGTCTCCCAGTTCGATCGTTCCCGAGTCAGCCTTTTCGAGTCTGTTGATACAGCGTGCGAGAGTTGATTTTCCGGCACCGGAGAATCCGATGATGCCGAAGATCTCACCCTTCTCGACTTCAAGGTCTATGCCGTCAAGCACTTTGAGCTGCTGGCCGTGCGGGTAGAATGATTTATGCAGATCTTTAATCTTCAAATATGCACTCATTTATCCTTACCCGTGGCTGAACGTGTCAACTGCCCTTTCTTTCCTGTCTTTATACAATTCGTTATGTAAATCCTTGCCTTTACCAGGTATTCCAAGGCTGTCTGCCCTGCAGTGCTGGCAGTGGCGGAATACTTCCAGATACTTTCCTGCTTCTGCACGGACTTCTTCTAAGTCAGCACAGGTAGGTGCCGGTATATCCTTCATCTCATTCTGAGGAATGAGCGGGATGATATTAAGTATCGAAGCTCCAAGCTCTGCCGTCACTTTCGCGACTTCAGGAATATGCTTATCGTTGATGCCGGGAACCAGCACACTGTTGATCTTGACGACTATTCCCTTCTCGGCAGCTCTTTTTATACCTTCAAGCTGTTTATCTATAAGTAAACGCGCACCTTCAATGCCTTCGTGCTTTTGGCCCTTCTCATCGATTACAAAGCTGTTTATCTTTGCTTCGATCTCAGGATCTATAGCATTTACCGTAACCGTCAATGTCTCGATCCCGATCCTTGCGATCTCATCGACCTTGTCGGGAAGCCTGAATCCGTTTGTCGAAAGACAGCAGATAAGTTCCGGAAAGTTTTCCTTTATCAAACTGAATGTCTTCAATGCCTGGTCGTTGGCGAGAGTGTCTCCGGGACCTGCTATTCCTACAACCGTGAGCTCGGGACATAATTCCTTTGCTCTCTTTACTGTCTCAACGGCTTCTTCCGGCTTCAATATCAGCGAACTTACACCGGGCTTTATCTCGGATTTGTTGAATGCCCTTGTGCAGAATTTGCATCCGATATTGCAGACGGGACTTACGGGAAGATGCACTCTTCCTGCCGTCACATTCGAATGGCCTCCCAGGCATGGATGTCTTTTCTGCAGATTCTCGAAAGAACCTTTTTTGAATGTTCCATCGTATACCTTTCTCCTTTTTTCTTCCGTATATTTGGGTGCCAGAATGCTTACTCTGGAAGTGACTATCCTGTCCAATACGAAAGCCACTTTCTTTTCGACATCTACACTCTGTATAAGCTTTTCATCCAGAGCTCTCTTTGCATGAAGTCCTGACTTTGCAGAGAAAACGATATTGCAGTCGTCAATGGCTTCGGCAAGGCGGTCGATCAGGGAATCGTCATGCTGGAGACTTACTCCGTAGCTGTCGATCCTTCTCGTATCAACAAGTTCAAACTTCTTATTCTTGATGTCTATCTCATAGATATCGAATCTGTCGGCAATACCGAAGTGCCTGTTGATATTTATTCCGTCGCCTGTCGCAAATGCTGCTCTGATCATTTCTATTTTCCTTAGATGTGATAATTGTCTTTAATGCTGTCCATGAGACCGAATTCGATCAATATCTCTTCGAGTCTTTCCTGTGTCATCGGCTTAGGGATGACGAACTGCGTATTGTTCTCTATAGCGAGAGCAAGATTCCTGTATTCCTGTGCCTGAGGGTGATTGGGATCGTGATCTATTACTGTCTTCTTCTTGATCTCTGCTCTCTGTACTTCGTTGTCTCTCGGAACGAAATAGATAAGCTGGCTTCCGAGTTCTTTTGCAAACTCTCTTAAGAGCTCGTTCTCACGGTCTACCTTACGGCTGTTGCAGATGATTCCGCCGAGTCTTACACCGCCCTTGAGCGCGTACTTCTGAATACCCTTGCAGATATTGTTTGCTGCATAGAGAGCCATCATCTCACCGGATGCCACGATGTAGATCTCCTTTGCCTTGCCTTCTCTTATAGGCATAGCAAATCCGCCGCACACAACGTCTCCCAGGACGTCATAGAAAACATAATCAAGATCATCTGTATAAGCGCCCAAGTCTTCAAGCATTCCGATGGAAGTGATGATTCCTCTTCCTGCGCATCCGACACCAGGCTCAGGTCCGCCGGACTCAACGCATCTTATGCCGCCGAAGCCCTTCTTCTCGATCTGGCTCAGGTCATCGACTTCGCCTTCTTCGCGGAGTGTATCAAGGACCGTCCTCTGTGCAAGACCATTAAGAAGGAGTCTTGTAGAATCCGCTTTAGGATCGCATCCGACGACCATTATCTTCTTGCCGAGCTCAGCAAGGCCTGCTGTAAGGTTCTGTGTTGTTGTGGACTTTCCGATTCCGCCTTTTCCGTAAATTGCAATCTGTCTCATTTTTGGTAATCTCTTTTCCTCTGTTTTTATCTGTATTTTCGATTTATCTGTATGTTGCAAGAACTCTGTCGTAGATATCCTCTATAACTCTGAGTCCGCCCTCGTAACCTAAGTAACCGCAGTTCATGACGAGCCTGTGCTGTACGGGTACCGAGATGATAAGAAGGTCTGCATGAAGTTCATCAGCAATGTGCTTGTCCCATGAGCTTCCGAGGATAAGAAGTCTCTTGTCTTCGTAATCTTTTGCGTCTTCCAAAAGTTCTAACTGGTCAAGTCCCGCATCAGGATTAAAGACGACTTTTACATCACGTCTCTGAAGGTCGGATATTTTCGAGAACTCTTCAAGAACGCTCTCCTGATACTTTTCCGGAATGTCATCTACGATGAACTGTATTCCGGGAATTATACCCAGCTCGTTAAGGAGGAACTTCGAAAAACCGAGTGAGTATGAAGCATCAGCAAGAGAGTAAAATCTTCTCGGAATTCCGTATCTGAATTCGAGCATGAAGCTGGCCATCTTATCGATATGCGAATAGAACTTCTTCTCTTCGCGGTCTATGAAAGCTTCGACTTTGTTCTGATCAAGCTCACCGAACTCTGCAACTGCTCTTAAGAACTTTGATGTCTCCTTTGCTCCGATCGGTGCATAAGGGAAATGCAGATAAGGTGTGCCGTACTTTCTCTTAAGGTGCTTAACGATATCAAGTCCTGCCCATGTTCCTGCCAGGATATTGAATTGTGCCTGAGGGATAGACTTCCACTCTGATACGCCTTCCGACTCATTTCCGAAGAGGATATTGACCTTAAGTCCGATGCCTTCGAGAACCCTTTTAAGCTGCTCCAAGTTGCCGTTCCAGTAAGGATCCTGATAAGGAATGCTTGCGAAAACATTTACGAGTCCCGGAATAACTTCACGGTCTTCATTGAACTTATCGACATACTGGTCGATTATCGCGTTGACGACTCTTGAGTGGCTTACATAGTTATTGGACTTAAATCCGCCTTCCTCAACATAGACGATGGGCTTGTCCTCTTCCTGGAATGAACCGACAACTGATGCAACATCGTCACCCGTGATCGCAGCGGTGCATCCTGTGATTACTACGTAAAGGTCACCGTCGATTACCTTAAAGGAATTCTCGACAACGTTTCTTAATTTCTTCTCGCCTCCGAAAACAACATCTGCTTCCTCAGAGTTTGTGCAGGGCATCGTAGATCCGCCCGCATAGCCTTCGCCCTGTCCGATGATCCGTGAGACCTGGACTCCGCAGCCGGGGCCCGAGTGAAGGATCGGAACGCCTTTTTTAATAGCTACCACGCTCTGGCAGGCGCCTAAAGCGCATGTGAATCTCGGTTGTTCAATTGCTCCTGACATCTTAGAAACCTCCTCTTCCCTGAGCACAGCCTTTTCCTGAACCGTCACCCTGGAAATATCCGGGATCCTGGTCGAACCACCACTTGGTGTAAGGGTTCGATGCGTGCTTGGAATAGTTCTTAATGAACTCGATGGAATCTAATGCATCGTCAATTCGTCTTGCATAGTTAAGAGCACCCTTGTATCCGATACCGAACTGCTCGTCACCTATAAGAAGTGAAGGAATACCGAACTTGGCTCCCCACAGTGTCATTCCGCCGTGTCTTGCAAGGATCAGATCAGGCTTTATCCTGTTGAGTGCATTAACGAGCTCACATGCCTGCTTGTTGCAGACTCTGTAGTCAGGAACGTCACCATAGTTCTTTACAGCCTGGCCCAGGATATCGAGCTTGTCATCACCGCTGTCATAGACAGGATCGTGATGGAATACAGCAGCACCTACGACATCCATTCCGAGCTCACCGAGCAGCGTGATAAGAGCCTGTCCGTGAGCTGCGCCTGCTGTTACATATGCTCTCTTGCCCTTGAATCTTTCCTTGAGCTTCTCGATCTCGGGAACATACTTCTCGTGGCCTTCTTTGATGATTTCTTCTGCGATCTCTTCCTTGCCTACGAGCTTGCCGAATGCACGGAGCCACCTGTCAGTTCCTGCAACACCATATGCCGGCGGTACAAGGACTTCAGGCACATCGTGGAGCTGGTTCAAGCCTGCTCCCATATATGTCGAGAGCGAAGGGCAGATGTGGATCGATGCTGCTGCCTCACTTACATGAGACAGTTCCTCTACAGTTGAGAAAGGGATGATATACTGCGGTTCATAGCCGAATCTTCTTACTATGTCGTCGAAAACATGAGTTCCCCAGAAGTTGATGATATTTACCTTATTCGTCTTCTTTTCGGCGGGCTTAACTATGCCTCTTAATACCGTGTGATATGCAGCGTCAAAGCCTGTCGTCCAGATCTTGGATCTGAAGCCTTCGCAGGTGCATGTGACTACCGGAATTCCGAGTTCTTTTGAAGCTGCATCAACTACTGCTTCTATATCCTCACCGATGATTCCCGATGCACATGAAGTAGTTACGAAGATCGCATTAGGATGTACTCTGTCGTATGCAAGTCTTATTGTCTCTTCAAGCTTTTTTGCAGCACCGAAGACTGTATCCTTCTCGAGAATATTAGTGCAGAAATATCTTCCTAATGCAGGTGGAAGATCTCTTCTTGCCTGCTCTACTCTGTAGGTGAAGTTGAAATCTGCGAACTCACCTGCACAGCCGATCGGTGCGTGATCGATAACTACTGCATCCCTGATCATTGCGAGCTGGCAGAATGCCTGCTGCTGATTGCAGCCTAAGCACTGTGAGAACTTTCTCTTGCAGTCCTTGAGCTGGCCTTTGGCTGACTGCTCAACGATCTCTGATGCTGCTCCTGTAAATGCGTTAATTGTTCCGAGTCTTTTCTCGCGGATAACAACGCTTGGTTCCTTGATGTTTATCTGTGACATCCTTATGTAATCTCCTTTTACAAAACTACCTGTTTGATAGGTTTTGCTTTGCGCTTAAGTGATGATACTCCTACGGGTTTGGAAGTGATAATACGAATGATTGATAGTCAGATATAACCGTGGGTTATAACAAAATCCGTGTCATGTTTTCCCGGCAAAAGCTTTGAGGTTGTCTATGTATTCCTGTCCCAGCCTGCTTAATGTGCTGCCAGCGCGGATAACATATATAACGGACGTTTTCTCCCTGCTGTCAAAGGGAATGGCTTTATATCCCGTACCGTTCAATTCCTCGCAGATGATGCCGGAGCAAAGGGTATAACCGTTTAAACCGACCATCATATTGAGCATGGTTCCCCTGTCATTAACCTTTATGATCTTCCTTCTCTCGAACATGCTGACGGGCTCTTCGGCCAGATATATCGGGTTCTCTTCACCCTGATTAAATGTAAGGCAAGGATAGGGCTCCAAATCGTGGTTTGTCAGTTTCTTTTTGTTCGCGAGCGGATGATCCGAAGACAGATAAACAAACACCTTGCAGTCGAACAAATTCTGATACTCCAGATTATTTACTCTTAGATACTTCAACAGGAAGTTGTGATTATATTCATCCAGATGGATGATCCCTATCTCGGATCTGAAGGTTCTGACATCATTGATCACTTCAGATGTCTTCCCTTCGTATATAGAGAATTCGTATTTCTCAGGATCATGGTTTTCAATCAGTTCGATATAAGACTTAACTGCAAAAGTGTAGTGCTGCGCTGACACGCCGAATCTCTTCTTCTGCTCCTTATCTATATATCTCTCTTTAAGCAGGTCGTACTGCGCTACGACCTGTCTTGCGTAGACGATAAAATCCACGCCCTCCGAGGTAGTCGTGACGCCTCTGTTCGAGCGCTCGAAAATCGTGATCCCGATCTCATCTTCCAGCTCTCTTATCGCATCGGATATCGCAGGCTGCGAGACAAAGAATCTCTGTGCCGTCTTATTGATCGATTTCTCATCTGCAGTTGTTATCGCATACATCAGTTGCTGTAAAGTCATGTCGTTATTCTCCTCTTAAGTATTCATGTCATGGCATAAAAAAGCCCGGGAAAGCTTGTGCTTGCTCCCGGGCTGATATTCCGTATTGTGCATCCTTATGCGAATGTTCTATCTGCACACCGACATGACGCACCCGTCAATATTATTGCCCGGGAACTTCAGCATTCGACAACACATGATGATGTTATTTGTCATGGTAATGCCTGTCATGTCGTATCTCCTCTGCTTAAACTTTGTGGGAATGGTAACGTAATTTGCCTACTATGTCAATAGGTTTATCGGTTAAAGTCTTTTGATACTTCGCTAAAGGTACGTATTCCTTTAATATATTCGTCATATGCATATTCAGGATCTTTGCCGTGAAAGACTTTGCAAAGGCCGCACATATCGCAGTCAGCGATACAGGGAAATCTGCTGTTGATATATTCCCTGCGTTCTAATTCTGTTGATGTATGGATATCCGGCGCGCTGTTCATTGGATCTGCCTGTTCTGACGGTATTCTTCCATATAGCCCATGTTGATATCACGGATCTCACGCTTGCCGTCTATATAATCCTGATAGATATCCCACGGACTGCCGCCTCCGAGCCAGCATGAAGAACAGTTCTCGCATCCGCCGCCGCAGTCAAGGGACGCTTTTACGATCGCTTCCCTTTCTTCCCTGGTAGTGTCTTTGATAAGGATAGACTTCATAAGATGTCTCCTTTGTTATCCTTCGGCCGCCATCTCCGAATTGATAAGATCCTCATTGGCAGCCATTGCCTGCAAAGTCATTGTAAGGAGCTTATCAAGTTCCCAGCCCAATTGCTCTGCACCGCGCTCGATGACTTCCCTCGAGCACCCTGCCGCAAAACCCTTGCTTTTATATTTCTTCTTAAGAGATTTGAGTTCCATGTCTTTCGTGCTTTTCGAAGGTCTCATAAGAGCTGCAGCCCAGATAAGACCGGTAAGTTCGTCAGCTGCAAAAAGGACCTTCTCCATCTCATGAACGGGCTCGACATCGATCGTTGTGCCGCACCCTACTGTAATGCCGTAACCATGCGAGCAGACTGCATGGATGATATCATCGCCAAAACCGTTCTCTCGGAGGAGCTCAGGAGCCTTAAGGCAGTGCTCTTCAGGATAGAGCTCAAAATCTATATCGTGCAGAAGCCCTACGATGCTCCAGTATTCAGCCTCATCAGCATATCCCAGTTCAGCTGCATACCATTTCATGACTGCTTCCACAGTCAGCGCATGCTGAATGTGGAACGGATCTTTGTTATATTTCTTAAGGACTGCAAATGCTTCGTCACGTGTTCTCATATCTTTTCTCCTGCAATTAGATCATCTTAATTATAAACCTGCTTAAGTGATATGTTAAAGCAACAGTCTCAGGCAAGTTTAAGGATCTTCTTTATCTCGGCTATATATCCTTCGGTAAGTGATCCGAGTTCGATATTATTTTTAGTTATATATCCGATGTGCATTACCGCATCGTCACCGTCGCCTTTGAATCTGATCATCTTATACTGCTGGCCGTTTACATCGTCGCAGATTATTCCGGAACAGAGCGTATAACCGTTAAGTTCGTTCATGAGATTAAGTCCCGTTCCTCTGTCGATTACCTTTATCCGTCTCGGATAATCCTTCTCTGCAAGGATTTCTTCGGCATAGTAGATCGGATCTCCGTCGCCCTGCTCAAAGGTAAGGCACGGGTATGGCTCCAGATCTTCCATCGTGATCTCTTCGCGGTCAGCCAGAGGGTGCGTCTTCGTGATATATACGCAGGCCTTGCAGTCGATGAGCGGCGTAAAATGCAGATCGTTGTCGCGGAGCTTCTTCTCTATTACCTTCCTGTTATATTCGCTTATAAAAAGGATACCGATATCGCTCTTCATGGATCCGACATCATCTATAACATCACGGGTCATCGTCTCCCTTAATGCAAATTCGTATTTCGCGAGATCGAAATCTTTTACGAACTCGGTGAATGCCTTTACCGCAAATGAATAATGCTGAGTGGAGATGCCGAACCGCCTTTTGCGTTCTGCAGAACCGATAAAGCGGTCCTTCAAGATCTCATACTGCTGGCTGACCTGCTTGGCATAGATAATGAATTCCCTGCCTTCAGGCGTTAAGAGCATGCCTTTGCCGGATCTTACGAATATCGAGAATCCCAATGCATTCTCTAATTCCTTTATCGCTTTGGTAAGCGAAGGCTGTGTTATGTAAAGCGTCTCTGCGGCACGGTTCATCGAGCCTGATTCGGTAATCGTTATCGCATAGAATAATTGCTGGATCGTCATATATTCCAACCATCCTTGATTTTTGATTACCAATTGTATTTCATTTTAGAGAATCGAAATAATATTCATTTCCGATAACCAAATATAACTTTTGGTTATAGAAAGAAATAGTCATTATGAATCGTTCAGACTACTTCTTTAAGGCTTCCCTGATCCATTTCAAGGACTCTTGTTGCATAGCCCAAAGTCTCTTTCTGATGGGTAACGACAATTACTGCCGTGCCTTCGGATGCGATGTCTCTGAATATCTCCATGACTTTGAAAGTATTGGCAGAATCAAGGCTTCCCGTGGGCTCATCAGCGATTATGAGAGAAGGCTTGTTGATGACTGCTCTTGCGATCGTAGCTCTTCTCATCTCTCCGCCTGAAAGATCAGACGGGTATTCATCCAGAAGGTCAGTAATACCAAGCTTATCAGATACTTCAAGAAGCCTTTCCTCAGAAGGTCTTTCCAATCCTCCGATAGTAAAAGGGAAAAGGATATTCTCTCTTACTGTAAGTGCGGAAAGAAGGCTCTCACCCTGCGGGATATATTTGATCTTCTGATTCCTGATCTTTGAAATCTCCTTATCACCTGTTTCCTTTAATGATCTGCCGTCGATAATAACTGCGCCTGATGTAGGATCAGTAAGACCTGTAAGGAGATTTAAAAATGTCGTCTTACCGCTTCCGGATTCGCCTTCGATCATGACGAAATCACCGGGTTCGATCGTAAAATCTATATCGTCAACAGCGCGGAAAGTCTTCCCGCGCCTGTTATATTCTTTAACAAGTTTTTGTGCTTCAAGAAAAGCCATCTTATTCTCCCGTCCTCATCGTGTAATATGTCTCGGCATGTGCAAGACTTAATGTCGAGAGGAATGAAGAAAGTGATCCGAACAATGTTGTTACGAGAACTCCGATCATGCCGTAAAGGATAACTGCAGCCACAGAAGGCATGAGGTACGGAACATCCAATGAATTCTCGATATAGTGATTAAAAGGAAATACTGTAAGTATTCCCAGGACAAGGCCAATAATGCCGCCTGCTGCGCCGATCGTAATGCCTTCTGTAAGAGAGAAAAAGCAGATGCGGCGGGAAGACGTTCCTAATATCCTTAATACGGCAAATTCCTTTTTCCTCTCGTGGAAGATGACTGAGAAAAACAGGATCATCGTAAGGAATGAAAATACAAGGAGCACTGTCAAAGTCACATTGATTATATTCTCGACAGAACCGAGCTTAACTGCGACATCACTGATAAGTTTATCTGTCTCGATGAATCTGATGCCGCCGGCTCTGTTATAGATCTCCTTTTCGACAGCTGTGATATCTGCATCATCGCTGACGCGGAGAAGGACTGTCGATACCCATGCGCCGTCATCCTCGGGATTTAAGAACTGATATCCCTTATCCTTTGCATCATTTAAGATTCCATGCATAGTATCTCTCGACATGAAGACCGAATGGTCAAGGCCTGTAGCGGTCTCGCCGAGCTTGCCTGCGACACTGTATTCATTGCCGTAGAACTTGACTTTGCCATTGGACAGAGGTGTTACCTCGCTTCCGATGATAACGCTGCCGTTAGATACATCTGAAGTTACTCTCTCATCGATCCATGGACCGATAACGAAGTCTGTATCAGGATCGAAAGCAATGAGCTGAACTCTTGTGGAGCAGCAGTCTGAAGATAATGATGTGAAATAGAACTGGCTGGTGGCACATTCAACGCCTTCAATCTCCGCAGCAGCTGTTGCCACAGCAACGTCCATATAGAAGAACTCAGGCTCGCCTGTAAGAAGGATATTGCGCGCTTCGATCTCAGAAGATTCAGGAACGATCATGAGATCTGCTCCCATTCTCTCCTGCATTCTTCCAATACCGTTATTAAGCGATGCCTTAAGCGCGAGTCCTACAAAAAGCGCATATGAACCGATCACGGCAGCAAGCACCAGGCAGAAAGACCTGTATGGTCTTTTCCTGATGTTCCTGATGCCGAATCTGAAACTTTCATTAAATGCAGACATCTTAAGCTTTCTTCTTTGAGATGACATAAGATACTGCATTGATGAGAGCAGTTACGATGATAAGAGAACCTGCGATGATAAGTGCAGGCTGTGTTCCTGAATGGCAGGGCATGTCATGAGATCCGCATACACCGATAACGACTGTGGGAATAAGGATCACCAGTACGCCGTTAATTGCAGATGCTACTGCATAAGCTGCCTGCGCGGCCTTTTCTTTCGATACCACGATAAGAAGGCCTAAAACAATCGTTGCAATGCCGACCGCAACTTCAGTCTGTGATGTCCAGTGGCACTTCATGAACTTGCCGTCCATAGCCTCGCAGACCTTAAAGATCACTGTCGGTATAAGTGCTGTAAGAAGTCCTAAAACGGCAATCACAATGCCTGTTATCTTTGTCTTGTTCATATTGATTCCTCTGCTTTCTTAAATGTTGTATTCCGGCTCCGGATGAGCTGTCGCAAGGTCGAATTTCTGCAGGAGCTTCCTTCTCATGGCAAGGAATTCCGCTTCGCCTCTCTGCCTCGGATGAGGGATATTAACATCGATGATGTTGCTGATCTTGCCCGGTCTCGGCGTCATTCTCATCGATGTCATGTGTGACAAGCACCATCGTTATGCCGTTGAGCCTGTGAAGTTCCAGGAGCTTATCCTGGATATCAGCTCTGGTGAATGAATCGAGAGCACCCATCGGTTCGTCCAGAAGGAGCATCTTCGGTTCATTAATAAGTGTTCTTGCGATAGCAACTCTCTGGGCCATACCACCGCTTATCTGATAAGGATATGAGTCCTCAAATCCTTTAAGTCCGACAAGTTCGATATATTTCGCGACATCGCTCTTCTTCTGCTTATAAACACGTCTTGTCTTAAGTCCGTATGCTATGTTCTGCTCAACGGTAAGCCAGTTAAAAAGGCCGCCCTGCTGGAAAACATAACCGCGCTCGGGATCGGGCTTTTTGATAGGATGGTCTTCCATCACGATTGAACCCGAATCAGGCTTATCAAGACCTGCGATAGATCTTAAGAGCGTTGTCTTGCCGCACCCTGAAGCACCTATTATCGAGATGAACTCACCGCGCTTTACCTTAAGGCTTACGTCCTCCAGATCGTAAGAATGTAATCTTCATTGTTGTTATTGTCTGCCATTATCTTACGAGTCCCTTCTGCCATCTTAAGGCGTATTTCTGGATCCTCTCAAGGATCGCGGTAATGAAGCTGAATAATACCGCCATTACTATGATCGCAGCGAAAACCTTATAGTAAGCGCTCCACACCTTGGAGAGATTGATGTAGTAACCGAGGCCTCCCGGCTGACCCATCATCTCCGCCATAACGAGCGTTGTGAAAGCAAATGCATTCGCTGTCGAGATGCCTGTAAAGATCTGGGGCATCGCATGTGGCACTGCCACTCTGAACACGAGGTCGAATGTGTTGGAACCAAGTGTTCTTGCAGCTTCGAACTGCACCTTCGGCGTCGACTTGATGCCCTGGGCAGTAAGGCTCGTAACCGGGAACCATACGCAGATCACGATAAGGAATACCGCAGCTGCAAAAGGTGTCGGAAGGAGCGTTAAAGCAAATGGCATCCAGGCTACCGCCGGAATTACACCCGTAACATTAAGCACGGGTGTAACCCAGTAGTATACCTTCGGAAACCAGCCTATCAGGATGCCGGTACCGACTCCGAAAAAAACGCCTGAGATAAATCCTGCTGCATAAAGCCTTAATGAATAAAGTGTATTCTCCAGCACGAACTGGGGCTCTATGAGAAACGCTTCGATTATTCCTGCAGGACCGGGGAAAAACGGCTGAGGCAGAACCTGCCATTTGGTTCCCAGAAGGTCCCACAGCAAAAGGCCTATACCTGATGCAAATCTTAATGGTGCGCCCTTAACAAACTTCTTCCATTTGTCGTGGTCCCTAAGGGATATCAGTCCCAGAATAAGGAACAATGCAGCTAAGAAGAAAAGCACGATCCTGTATGCGATGTTGATGTTTATGAATGCAGAGCCTACCGGATAATCGACGATCTCAACGGGTGCCGTGATCGGGATCAGGGCATTTAGAAGTGCCGCTATAAGGAATCCTGATACTGACAGCAGCAGCCCATAGATGACAGAACTCTTCTTTATCATTTGCCGCCATCCACATTCACATCAGCGTAATATTTCGAAGTGTAAGTATCCGCGTCTGTCTTCAGATAACCGATATCGTAGAGCTGCTGAGCGAAATAGTGCACGTCATCTTTTACGTTGAATGCACCTGCCTGGCGCTGCTCAAATGAAGGATAGTTATATGAAGTGATCAGGTAGATCGCAAGATCACGGTCTTCGATCTGTGAATACTTGCCCTTGATGATGATGTCTACAGCCTGCTCGGGATTCTTGTTTATGAAGTCCTGTGCCTTTCTGTATGCACGGAGGAGTGCCGCAACTTCTTCAGGGTTCTTCTCATATAAGACCTTTGATGCATATAAGAAGCAGCATGCCTTGCCTGCGAAAGGTTCATCCTTTGTGATATCCAGGATAGTCTTAACCTTGCCTGCCTTCTCTGCTACGCTTGCGAGCGGGTCCCACATTGCTGCGGCATCAAGATCACCCTTATAGAGTGCTTCGAGTTCGAGGTTGCCGTCTGCAAAAGGAAGGAATTCCACTTCGTGATTTTCCTGCCTTGCTGAGATGCCTGCATTCTCGAGCCATACGCTTGCTACCTGGTGGGGTGTTCCGCCTACTTCGTCGACACCGATCTTAAGACCCTTAAGGTCTTCGGCTGTCTTGATGTCGGAATCAGGACGGACAACGATTTTGATGCATCCGTCGTGAAGCTTGTCTACTACGATCGTGTTAACGCCCTGCTCCATTGAAGGGAAGAACTGGAAGTCGCCGTTAACGATCGGGATAGTACCGTTGTTAAGACCGATCTTTCTTGTCTCGGTATCAGCCGAGATCAAAGTAACATCGAAGCCTTCTTCTTTGAAGTAACCGTTCTCATATGCAATATAGATCGGAGCTCCGCATAAAGAACCGTCGAGTCCCGGGATATTGATCTTGCCGTATTTGGTGCCTTCTTCTTTCTTTGCACAACCTGCAAAGGATAATGTAAGTGAGAAGAGTGTAATGACCGCTGCTGACTTCTTCAAAGCAGCGAGAACCTTCTCTTTTGTGAATCTCTGTGACATAACTGCCGCCTCCTTTTTTGATTGAGAAGATTTAAGCACAGAGATGTTTTCGCCGCTAATTTATAAATCTCATAGAAACCTATAACAAAAGGCTATACGGGCTTGAATGTCAAGCGCATTTGATACCATGTCACTCCGCCGTGAAGTGATTTTAAGGTGACACCTTCATTAACAAAACCGAAACGTGAATAATAAGGTATTAGTTCTTTTTTACACGTAAGAACAAGACCGTCACGGCCCTGCTTTTCCGCTTCACTGATAACATGCTTTATGAGTGTTCCGGCGCACCCTTTTTTCCTGTATTCAGGAATAGTATTTACACCGAAGATCATCTGCCAGGCGCCGTATTCATCGTGCATGGAGGCATCCTCATACATCCTGTCAGTAAGATCTCTTTCATCAGTTGCAAAACCGTCAACAAAAGAAACGAGCCTGTCGCCGTCAAAAAGAAGCCAGAAATGGGCAGCATAAACTTCAAGTCTTTCGTGGAAGTCTTTTTCTGAAGCAGCTTCATTCGGCGGGAAGCATTCCTTCTCGACTGCAGTAAGTATATTAAGATCTTCTGTTGTTGCAGTTCTGATATTCATGTCCCTATTCTATACGATGCGGCGTAGAAGCGGGGTATACCTTTTCTTTATCGGAAGCGATAAAAAACGTCTATTATCTTTAATTCCAAGGCTATTCTATAATTCCTTCCAACACAGGAGGACATGAATATGGCTTATAATTTCGACACATTAAAGATCCGTGCAGGATATAACCCGCTTGAGCATAACAATGCCGTAAGCGTACCGATCTACCAGACAGTAGCATATGAGATGGGAAGCACAGCAAGGGCAGATAAGCTCTTCGCTTTCGAACTCGAAGACCCGCTCTACACAAGAGTCTCCAACCCCACAGTCCAGGTGCTCGAAAAGCGCGTTGCAGCACTTCACGGCGTTGATTACGCAGTCGCAGTCGCATCCGGAATGGCAGCTATCTCATACACGGTACTGGCCCTTGCAGCAAAAGGCGGCAGGATCCTCACAAGCCCCAGACTCTACGGCGGCGCTGTAGACGGCTTCCACTCGATCCTTGAAGAGCTCGGCGTTAATTACGACATGATCGCAGACCCCGACGACCCGCAGGAGTTTGAAAGGAACATCAAGGAAGATACAAAAGCTATCTATATCGAGACGATCTCCAATCCTCTCGCAACAGTTCTTGACTTCGATGCTATCGCAGAGATCGCCCACAAGCACGGCATTCCGCTCATTGTAGATAATACGGCTGCTACACCTTATCTCTTCAATCCTTTCGAGCACGGCGCAGACATCGTCGTATATTCCGCGACAAAGGCTTTATGCGGACACGGCAACGTAATCGCAGGAATTGTCCTCGAGAAGGGCGGCTTCAACTATGATCCTGCGAAGTTCCCCATCCTCGACAGAAAGCTCTGGTTCTTAAGAGATCGTAACGAGAATCCCAGGAGCATCTTGGATATCTTCCCCGTCTCACCCGTCACGGGCAAGATCAGAGCCGTACACCTTAATTACTTAGGCGCTGCGCTCTCACCTTTTGACGCTTACCTCATCCTTCTCGGCATCGAGACGCTCTCCGAGAGAGTCGCCAAGCAGACATCTTCAGCTGTTAAGATCGTTAAGTATCTTGAGACAAACAAGCATGTTAACTGGATCAGCTACCCTTACGCCGCAGGCAGCAAATACAAGTCTCTCGCTGATAAGTACCTTCCGAAAGGCGCCGGCGGAATCTTCTCTTTCGAGTTCAACGGCACGGAAGAACAGAAGCGCAAATTCATCGAATCAGTCAATATCTTCGGCTACCAGGCAAACATCGGCGATGCCAGATCTCTCATCGTTAATCCCGCGCAGACAACTCACGGTGAACTTACACACGAGCAGCGTGATGTCACGGGCCTCTCGATCAACACGATCAGATTATCCATCGGCCTTGAAGATCCTCAGGATCTTATCGATGACCTTGACCAGGCCTTTGAAAAGGCGTTTACATAATAACCAGTTATTCTAGCCTTAATAGTAAAAAGGGGGCCGTTCTTTGGAAAGCGAGCGGCCCCTTTTTGTGTGGGTGGTGCGGTTATACGGGCGGTGCCACCTCAGTTAAGGATCTGTTGCTGCTAAGCTAGGGCTACGGCGCCCCTGTTAAGGATTCGTTGCTGCTAAGCTAGGGCTGCAGCGCCCCAGTTAAGGATCTGTTGCTGCTAAGTTAGGGCTGCAGCGCCCCAGTTAAGGATTTGTTGCTGCAGCCCTAGCCTATAAGCAATTCCTTAACCGGGCGGATTCCCACCTGTATAAAAAGATATAACATCCTATCAGCTTCGATATTTCACGATATGTCCGATTCTCTGCAATTATGCAGTATTAATGTCAGAGTTTGTCCGTAGCAGCCCTTGTTTCCGTCATGCTAACCTATAAACGGAACCAAGGGTTTTCTTCGGCGGTGCTTTTGGAGGACAATGCCATGGCAAGTCTCGAAAATGTTGCAAGCGTAAAGATAAAGATCCGGAAAAAGAAGACACCTTCTGACATCGTTTTCGATGTAATCGTATATGCAGTCCTCATCTTATTTGCGGCAGTTGTCCTTTACCCCGTGATCAACATGCTGGCATACTCTTTCAGCGATGGAAAGGATGCGGTATACGGCAGGATCCACCTGCTTCCACACGTCTGGTCAACAAAAAGCTACGAATCCGTATTGTTCGAAAGGGAGGGCATCAGAAACGGCGCTGTTACAACCATTGCAAGGACCTTGATCGGTACGGCTATAGGTGTTGCCGCGAATGCTTTTCTCGCATTTATCTTAAGCCGGAAGAAATTTATATTCAAAAAGGGGCTCTCGCTGTTCTGGATCATCACAATATATGCACAGGCAGGTATTATTCCGACACTTTGTCTTTACAGAAAGCTTCATCTCACCTACTCATTCTGGGTCTACATTATCCCGGGCATCATAAGCGGCATATATGTGCTCGTAATGAGGACTTATATGAAGGGCATTCCGGACTCGCTTGAGGAAGCAGCGAAGCTTGACGGCGCCGGATATATCAGGATCTTCTGGAGCATCATTTCACCTATATGCATGCCTGTTTATGCTGCGATAGCGCTCTTCATTGCCACGGTCCAATGGAATTCCTGGTTCGATGCAATGATCTACAATAAATTCATGCCCCAGTACACGACCCTGCAATATGAAATAATGAAATATACTTTTTACACCATGCACATCAGGTCTGAAACGAACACAATACATAAGCCCGAGCCTTTGCCTGTCACACCCAGAACACTCCGTTCGGCTTTAGCGGTCGTCTCTATGCTGCCGCTTCTGATCCTGTATCCGTTCCTTCAGAAATACTTCGTGTCAGGACTTACAATAAGAGGGGTTAAGGATTAATCAACAGTCATGCTGAAGCACCAGTTGCCGATCTCGGTTTTGGAAGCGGGAACCTTCATATAGTCAAAACACTTAAAGCCGTTCGATTCGTAGAACATAGTATTTTCGACGGAGTTGGTGATCAGAGACAGCATGCCTCCGCCCTTTTCTTTTACATAAGGCACCATATATTCCTGAATATCCCTGGTGCCTATGCCGTGCCTTTGCCTGTCAGGCCTTACGGCAAGTATCTCGATATAGTAAACATCAGGATTCTCTTTAATAAACCTGTCAGCGGGAGCGACACATTTATCGTACATGTCAAACCACTTAAAAGGCGTAATTCCGTAATGAAAGACCATACCTATGCCTGTTGCAAGATATTCGGAAAACCCCGCCTGCTTTCTTCCCGGATCGTGAATCGAGAACGCCGTGATAATCTCACCGTCTTCTTCTCCCACAACGGCCTGTTTCCGCTTGATCTCCGCCTTGAAGCATTGGACATGCAGATCGTAGATGAATCTCCATCTCTTCTCCGGTTCTTCCACAAAAGGTCTGTAGAAATCGTACTCCATAAAAGCATCTGCACATAATGTGCTGATCGTTTTCAGATCCTTGTCTTCAGCAATTCTGTATATAAGCATAATGTACCCCGTCCGCTGTGCAGCTTATCAATTGCGTTGTGTTATCCGGCTATGTGCTTTTGTTCTGATCAGTTACCTCAGTTCTTTTACGTTGAATGTGTATACCTTTGTATAATCTCCGTCCAGACAGATGCTGACGGTGAAGTCTTCAAGATTATAGACGCAGGACCACTCGGTTATGTTCTTGTTCTTGACTTTGCCAAGTATCGCCATTGCCTGTTCCTCTGTGGCTTTACGGCTGTCTCCAAGACATTCTTCCATTGCCGGCAGCCTGCTGTCCGGCAAGCCCTTGTTGTAATTTTCTCCCGGTGCAACAACACTGTTGGTGCAGCAGGGGTGTTCTACTACGACCATCTCATTATCAAGCCACTCGACGACAACATATCTGCCGGTCTTGTCCGTGATGAAGAGATGGTAGGATACGTTCGGCGAATGCATATCGTATGAACTGAGCAATTCGATTGCCTCATCTACTGATGCGCATTTATCGAGGATCGCTCTCACCGCGCAGAAGACCAGAAGATCAGGCTTGCCGTTATCCTGATGTGTCTCCCCGATATTCAGCTCTAAGATCCCCGCTCCTACACCTTTCTCATTCATTCCATCCACTACGACATAAGGCGTAATGACCATTAATAGTCTGCCCAGAGGCGAGTCAGGACTTATAGGATAATTCTGACTGACACCGAAAACACCAAGATCGGCAACACCTATCGACTCATAACATCCTTCCGGATGCGAATAAATAAGCAGTGTATCTGTCTCCGGATAATCGAAATTGCGTCCGAAAAGGTGCTTGCCTTCAGGTGTGACAGCCGCAAAAGCCGCGCAGCCGTAGCTCTCCACATTAAAGCGCGGCCTGATCCCATATAAGTGGTTATTGAAGATCCAGTCCAGAAGTTCTTCTATGTTCGCAGCACCGGAACCAAGCATACCGTCAGTGTCGGTGCATTCGATATTCTTCATTGTGTATAAACCGCCGCCCGCTTTCTTCACTGTCAGGATCGTCCTGATGTGATTAAAGAGCATGACGGAAGGAACGATGATAAGAAGTCCATATACAATGGGCAGCACGATCCTTTTCTTAAGCTTGAAAACAAAGCATATCTCTACGATCAGCGAGAGTATGAAAAGTACCGCACCGGCAGGAACGAAAGGCATCCAGTTAAATGCGCTGACAGATTTAACTTTGAAGCAGTAAGGCAGCAACGGGATCACCTCCGTTATCAGCTTCTCATGGAATTCCTCTAATGTTTTGCCGGCCCAGGATCCGTCTTCCACTTTTCTGTAGTAGATTTCATCGTAAACCTTATACATGCTCCCGGCAACTTCAGCGTATTCATCATCACCTAAAGCTCTTAACCTGCCCTCAATGGTGATATGCTGTCCTATCTTCGAAAAGTAAAGATTCCTGTCTTTCTCGCTGAGATCTGAAAGGTCCAGAAGGATCATTGCAAAACCGTCGTTGTCACCAAAATTCTGCAGCGCTGAATTCTTAATATCCAGATCATCGTAATCGACCTTGATGTCAGTCTTATAGCTCTTGCCGAGATCTTCCTTGCTTATGTTCCTGTAATCAAAGCCCTTGTTAAAAAGCCCTGCAAACCAGCCTCCGAAAAGCCCCGCCAGTACAAGCAGGATTCCCGTCAGCATCACTAATGCCGTGATGATTATCGCTTTTTTGTTTCTCTTTTTCTCCATGAGCTTTTCGCGAAAACAAAAGATAATTCACCCCATATAATTCTGCACTCCCGTAAAACAGACATCAAAAACTGTCTGTAATAAGAGATTTCCCGTCTAATTATATCATGCCGGTAACTCTATCTGCTTTGACTTAAGCAATTTATTATTTCAAATAAAAGATTTTACAATTTCTGTAGATTTACCGTAGATTTGCTTTACATAGAAACAGTACTATCAGACTGCACGATAATGACGTAAAATCAGTATGGAGGATAAATATGGCACTTACAAAAAAACTTGCAGCAGGAGTTACAGCTGCATCACTGCTGTTTACGGGCGTTATCGTAACCTCGTGCAGCAAGGATATTTCAGGAACATTTGCCGCTTCTGAAACGGCGGCAGAAAGCACAGCGCGTTCAGAAACAGAAGCCTCTGCTTCCGCCAAGACCATCTCTGATTACATCTTCAAGAACAATCCCGATAAAGAGTCGCTGTTTAACGGATACGAAGCCTTAACCGAAGAACAGAAGTTTTTTCTGTATGCGTTATGCTCGCCCCAGGCAGGCGGTGATGACACGTACATAAATGATTTTGATACGGATCTGTATAACAGTCTGTCACCTGAGAGTCAGGCTCTTGTCGAGATAAGGGAGATCAGGCGCAATTACTCTGGCAATTATCCGTTCTCAAGTATTGATATTTCGATCATAAAGGACCCGGCTATTCAGAAGGCTTTAGCACCTTACGTAAAGGACGGATATGAGATAACCAGCATACTCGGGGAGAACACCTTATCCTTTAACGGCGAACGCCTCGCGGGAAGCATCTTCTTTAAGAATGGATTCCACATCGAAAAGTACTTCGGGGATCATATGACATCAGGCTATGTTGCCAAAGCTACAGATGAACTTTTCCAGGCTTATGTCTATACCCTGAACAAGAGAGCAATCCTTGAATCTTATGCAAATTATGATTTTACCGTAACTCAAAAGGACAATACCTATCAGGTTAAGATCACAAGGGATCAGCAGAACGATATCGAGATTGAATATGATCCCTCTGCAGGTATAATGACATATATAATCGTGTACGATCCTGTTAATGTAGTGTTTGATTAACATAAGGAGCAATAAGGAACAGATATGTACAAGATCCTCATAATTGAAGATGACGATGCTATTTCCAACCTGATGAAGTCAGCCCTCACCAGAGAAGGATATTTATGCAAGATCGCATCAGACGGCATTACCGGAGAGCAGATGTTCGACTCCGGCAGCTGGGATCTTGTGCTGCTTGATCTCATGCTTCCGGGTGCAAGCGGTTTTGAGCTCATCGAATATATCAAGCCTTCAAAAACACCGGTGATCATTATTTCTGCCATGAATCAGACAGGCGACAAGATACGCGGTCTTAAGATGGGCGCAGACGATTATATCGGAAAGCCTTTCCAGATTGGCGAACTCCTCGCACGTGTCGAAGCTCTTTTGAGAAGAACTTCCAAAAAAGAGAACAAATTCACTTACCTTGATATTGAGGTCAATCTGGAATCAAGAACTGTCACGAAGGCCGGCAAACCGGTCTCATTGACAGCCAAGGAATTCGACCTTCTTGAGATCTTCATCATTAATAAGAATATCGCTATGTCAAGGACCAGCCTTTATGAGATGGTCTGGAACGAACCTGTGATCGGAGATACCAGGACCATCGATAATCACATAAGCAGTCTTAGGAAAAAGCTCGGCTACGACAGTCTTATCCAGACAGTCCACGGCATCGGCTACAGAATGGATGTCATAAAATAATGAAGCTGTCGACCAAGCTCTTTTTAGGCATATCCGGCGTCATGGCCGCTGCACTTCTTATCTTCGGATATTTCATATTATCCGTCGATTTTAAAAAGAATCTGGATTATCAGATAGATAACGGCATAAAAGAATTTCAGTCAAGCGCCCTTCTCATCTCACAAAGCTATGGCACTCTCACCGCAAATCTCGATCAGCAAAGCGCCATAATTCTCGCCGCCCAATACGCCGACAGATCGAACCATGAACATATCAATCTTTATAAAGACACCAGAGAACCGGTATTACAGGGTATCTCTTACGCAATACCCGGAGAATACCTTGACGGTGCATCAGCCAATCAGTATAAGAGCTTTACAACAGACGGCCGCACGATCGTCGTCTTCACGGGCATCATAGATACTGGTGACCAGAAGTTTATCCTTCAGACTGCGAAAGATGTAACCGGTGTATATGAGAATTTCGAGAGCCTGAGAAACAGCTTCATCATTATCCTTGCTGTTTCTCTTGCATTAAGCATTGTCATTGCTTATGTATTCTCCAAAAGCATATCCGCAAGGGTCGAACACGTAAGAAAAACCAGCGAGGCAATGGCAGCGGGCGATTATAAAAAACGTATAACGATAACTTCAAATGATGAATTCGCCGACATGGCAGCATCTTACAACAAGATGGCAGATACTATCGAAGAGAAAATCTCCGAGCTCGAGAATTCTGTCAGGGAAAAGGATGATTTCATCGCTGCCTTTTCCCACGAGATGAAGACCCCAATGACCAGCATCGTTGGCTATGCCGACATGATCTACCACAGCCACACAGAAGATCAGGAGATCAAAGAAGCCTCCAATTACATCTTAAATGAAGGCTTAAGGCTTGAGAAACTCTCATTTAATCTTCTTAACCTTATCGCGGCAGACAGCACTAAGATCACCAAAGAGAGCATTCCCGCAGAGGAACTTTTCGACGACTTGAAGCACGTATACAGTTCGGTCAATCAGGATGTCACTATCACATTCGACTGCGATCAGGAATATATAACTGTCGAATACGACCTGATTAAGACCGTTCTGACCAACCTCATAGACAACGCTCTGAAGTCTAATACAGATCTTATTGAGGTATCAGGCAAAAAGACCGGAGAAGGCTTCACATTCAGTGTCACAGATCACGGCATGGGAATTCCTGAAGCGGATCTGAAGAAAGTTACCGAAGCGTTTTATATGGTTGATAAATCCAGGTCCAGAAAAGCTCACGGCGCAGGAATAGGCCTTGCGTTATGTGACAGGATCGTAAAGCTTCATAACTCACAGTTAGACATTCAGAGCAAGCTTAACGAAGGCACGACAGTAAGTTTTACAATAGCTGAATAAACCTGTACTTTTTTGCAAATTTCAGTCTCTGAAATTCGCACCTTTGCCGATCCAGATAACAAAGCACACAATTGCAGCAAGAGCACATGCTGCTCCTGCTGAGAGCAGAGAATTCCTGGTCGACGCATCGTTAGAGATCGTATACGGAACCAAAACTGTATTTGCTTCAGCGTTACTATAACCGTTTTTCTCCAATTGAGCTATGGCCTGTTCTTTCAATTCAAAAGGCATCGCGTGCGCATATCCGTCTATATGCATTGGTTCCGGCGGGCTTGAAAAAGTATGGACAAACCTTTTCTGCGTATAGTTAGACAGCGCATTCCAGGCCTTCACATCTTCAGAGTCAACTCTCATAACGATCATCTTCTTAATTGATTTGGGATCGGCATCGTTATCGAACTGCGGAATAAAATAGTAGCTGAGATATCCCGAATCAGAAGTCCTTACAGAGAAATGTCCCCAGGCATTAGTTGTATAACCGGAAACACGTGAGCATTGCTTGACAGAACCCAGATCATACGTCGGGAAATTCAGATCAACTTTATTAAAGTCGCCGATAACATACTGGAATCCGAAATAAAGCAGAAACACTGCAAAAAATGCCAAGGTCAAAGCAACAGTAAAAAGTGCTGCCTTAGGTCTCCTGATCGCGAAAATAATAAACCTGAAAGGACTGCGCATAATCAAAACATCTCCCACGAGAAAAAACAGAAAAAGCCAACACCAATGCACCCATTATAGCATGGGTACCCCAAGATAAATGGATATCAGGTGGTGTATTTAAATCTTATCGATTGTATAATCATAAATTATCAATGGGGATAATTTATGGGGGATTCAAAAATGAAAAAGGTATTAGCTGCAGCACTTGCATTAACGTTTATTCTTTCCATTGCTTCATGCAGTAATAGATCTGAGCCTGATGACACAGAAGCGGTCACAACCGAGACTGCATCTGAGACCACCACTGTTACGACAGAAACAACTGTCACAACTGAAAAGTCATATGACAAAGAATACGGACCGGAGAAAGTTACCGAAGCGCCTGATTATGGCGACGGACAGACTGCAGATATATGCGAATTAATGCAAAGCGTGACAGGCAGGAAAATAGTAAACGGTTTGGCTTTGATTGAAGACTATTATGAACAGTCATTCGAAGAGGAATTTAAAATGAAATATGATTCCTCGAACACCACCTATACCGAAGATCCGAAAGGCGAAGAACAGTTCTTTTACGATTACTCCATGAAGGTCAGTTCAGGAACCCCGTCCTTCAACAAATTCAGATTCATTACCAATCAGGAGATCGGAAATGTCTACATTGTCGAATTCATATGCTCTGCTTCTGAATATGATCTTTCATTTGAAGAAATGAAGGACCGCTATTTAAATATCGAAAGCGAACTTTTAAAACTCTTTGGAGCTCCTGCAGATTCTGATACTGCGGATGGAAACAAACCCTATTACTACAAATATTCTGAGTTCAAGGCAAGTGATGACTTAACCTTCCTTGCTGAACTCGAATATGAGCCCGATAAATTGGAGATCAGGATCACATGTACCAACAAAGCTGAAAGAAGGCATTTTCTTTTAGGCTATGAAGCAGAGCAAAACACGGGTGAGACCACGAGCGAGCTGTATTACAAAGACTCTACTAAAGACGACATAGTTACTGATGAGAAAACGGGAATAAGTTATGTCAAAAACCAGCTCCTGATAAGCTGCTCTGTAGGCACTCCCAACGATAAAGAGAAGATACAGAAGATATGTGACGAGATAGGCGCCGAGATCGTAGGATATATTGAGATTACCAGTGATTTCCAGATCGAATTCAAACGTGATATGACGTACGATGAACTTATGAAGATAGCTAATGAACTTACAGAAAAATACTACTTCATAGAAAGCGTCGCTCTTAATTACGCAGTTCTTTACGGTCCTGATGACAACGGCTTAGACTAAACAGGCACTCAACATTTTCCTCAACATTTTTGCGAAAAAACTGCGGAAAAAGCTGGGTTTCCTTGATTCTCAACTTTTTCCTCAACATTTTTGCGAAAAAAACTGCGGAAAATGTTGGGGCGGACTTTTTCGCAGTTTTAGCGGAGCGTCAGAATCACGCTCTTCCGAGTCTGTGCTTAAAATCGGAATAGCCGAAGTCTGTGATCTTTTCGACTGAACCATCTGATCCGAGCTTATAGATATCAGGAAGCGGCATGCCGTTGAATGTATTATTCTTAACTGTCGTGTAGATCGCCATGTCTCCGAAAATAAGCATATCGCCCCTCTTAAGTTCATTATCAAAACTGTAATCGCCGATCACGTCACCGGAAAGGCACGTGGGGCCTGCGAGCCTGTATTTGTAAGGCTTTGTGCCGTCGCTTGCGGCATTTAAAAGAGGCGGTGTATAAGGCATTTCGATAACGTCCGGCATATGGCATGCAGCGCTCGAATCAAGGATCGCGATCTTAATGCCGTTATTCTCAACGATATCGAGCACGCGTGTCATGAGATAACCTGCATTTAATGCAACAGCTTCACCTGGCTCAAGATAGACCTCCACGCCCCATTTATCCTTTGCATATAAGATCACGCGCTCAAGAGTCTTTATGTCGTAATCCGCTTTCGTAATGTGATGGCCGCCGCCCATATTAAGCCATTTCATTGACGTAAGGACATCGCCGAACTTCTCTTCGACAGCTTTTAAAGTTATCTCCAAAGCATCAGAATCCTGCTCGCAGAGAGTATGGAAATGAATGCCGTCCAACATCTCCAACGTATCCGGTGTCATCTCCTTATCCCATACGCTTCTGGTCACGCCAAGACGGCTCCCTGAAGCGCACGGATCGTATATCTCATGACCTTCCTGCGTGGAGCATTCAGGATTGATACGAAGGCCTACACTGCGGCCAGCTTTCTTTGCAGACGGGCCAAACTTTTTAAGCTGATATATGGAGTTGAAAACGATGTGATCAGCATAGGATATGATCTCATCGATCTCTTCATCTCTGTATGCTGCGCAGAACACATGCACCTCGCCTTCAGGCATCTCTTCTTTACCGAGGCGTGCTTCGAAAAGTCCGCTTGCTTCAGTACCGGAGATATATCCGGATATAAGAGGATAGAAGTCGTAATTGGAGAACGCCTTCTGCGCCAGAAGGATCCTGCAGCCGGTGCGCGACATAACTGACGAGAGGACTTCCGCATTGTGCAGAAGTCTTTTCTCATCAATAACATAACAAGGTGTTTTTAAGGCCTTGATATTATCAGAATCCAATACAGTTGTAAGTCCGTCAAAGATCCCGTTCATGCTCAGTCAACCAGTACAGGTGTGTGTGATTCTCTCTTGGGAAGTCCGTACTTATCGAGTGCTTCGATGAACGGATCCGGATCGAATTCTTCTACTGTGTGAACGCCCTTCTCAGTCCACTTGCCTGTAAGGAGCATCAGTGCGCCGCACATAGCAGGAACGCCTGTCGTGTAGCTGATCGCCTGGCTCTCTACTTCCTTGTAGCACTCCTGGTGGTCGCAGACATTATAGATGTAGTAAGACTTATCTTTGCCGTCCTTCTTGCCTGTGAAGATGCAGCCGATATTTGTCTTGCCGTGTGTGCGGGGACCAAGGCTTGCAGGATCAGGCAAAAGTGCCTTTAAGAACTTGATAGGAACGATCTCGTGGCCTTCGAAATTAACGGGTGTTGTGGAGAGCATGCCGACATTTTCGAGACACTTCATATGAGTAAGATAGCTCTGTCCGAATGTCATGAAGAAACGGAGTCTCTTAACTTCAGGAATGTTCACTGCAAGAGATTCCAATTCCTCGTGATGCAGGAGATACATATCCTTCATGCCTACATCATCAAAATCGTATTCTCTCTTGATGCTCATTGCAGGGATCTCGACCCACTTGCCGTTCTCGATGTAGCTGCCGGGAGCAGATACCTCACGGAGGTTAACTTCAGGGTTGAAGTTTGTAGCAAAAGCATAGCCGTGATCGCCGCCGTTGCAGTCCAGGATATCGATAGTGTCGATAGTGTCGAACTCATGCTTCTTGGCATAAGCGCAGTAAGCCTGTGTAACACCGGGATCGAAGCCGCATCCGAGAAGCGCCGTAAGTCCTGCCTGCTCGAACTTCTCCTTATATGCCCACTGCCAGCTGTAATCGAAATATGCGGAGAAGCCCTTCTCCTTGCATCTCTTCTCATAGATCTCTCTCCACTCGGGATCGTCTGTATCTTCAGGCTCGTAATTTGCCGTATCCATATAATTGACGCCGCAGATAAGGCATGCGTCCATTATCGTAAGATCCTGGTAAGGAAGTGCGATATTCATTACGAGATCAGGCTTGTAAGAATTAATAAGATCAACAAGTTCATCGACCTTGTCAGCATCAACCTGTGCAGTTGTTACGACAGTCTTTGTCTTGCCCTTAAGAGCTTCTGCAAGTGCATCGCACTTGGACTTTGTACGGCTGGCAATGCAAAGTTCCGTAAATACGTCATCTGCCTGACA
>CADCJM010000015.1 GCA_902801755.1 Oscillospiraceae bacterium | reverse complement strand
ATGCCCCTCGTAGCAATGTGCTGGGCGATCTTCGCGATCGTAAGATATCTGCGCTTCAACGCATGCGCTAAGGTAGGCCTTTGCATTACAGCCGTAGGCGTTTTGTCCGGAGTGCTTTCAATGCTCGCAGGTAATGCTGAAAAAGTAGTATCAAACACAGGCGTGTCATACTCAACACCCACGCTGCCACTCATGCTTTCGATCTGCGGCGTAGGAATCTTAATAGCCGGAATCGGCTTCTTAATCGGAATGTTTAAGGGAGGAAAAAAGAATGAAAACAAGTAAATTAGCAGCAGGAGCAATGGCTCTTATCGTACCCGCAGCAGTCTGCCTCACAGGTTGTTCGATCGGAAATATCAATTTTATGAATTATAAATACGATAATGCAGACAAGTACCAAGCAGGAGACCGCGAGATCGATGATAAGATCACAAAGATCAATCTCGACTATGCTTCAGGCAATGTAACAGTCAAGGGAACAGCTACTGATTCAGTCTCAGTCAAGGAAGATGTAAACAAGAGCATCGACAAGGACCATCAGGTTCATACATGGGTAGATGGTGATACTCTTTATATAAGATACTGCGTTTCAAAGGACATGATCACTTTCAACGGTATCGAGAAGAGCCTCGAGGTAACCATCCCCGAAGCACAGAATCTTGACGAGTTCATCATCAACGTTTCTTCAGGAAACATTCTCCTGGACAGCTTTACGACGGATTCACTTAATTCCCGCGCTTCATCCGGCAATACAAAGATCGCTTGTTCAGCCAAGACTATTGAGCATAAGTCATCTTCAGGCAATGTGGATCTTGTTCAGACGGGAAATACCGATTCCATTAAGTTAAAGCTTTCTTCAGGAAATCTCGTCCTCACACAGAACGGCGACTGCAAAACATTCGATATTGATTCGTCTTCAGGCAAGATCGAAGTGTACCAGACAGGTAACGTTGGAAATGCCAGGATCCACTCTTCCTCAGGCGGAGTAAAGGCTGAAATGGGAACAGTCGATGAACTTAACATTGAAGTAAGCTCCGGCCCGATCGTTCTTGATGCTGACGAAGTTAAGACCCTTTACACAAAGGCTTCAAGCGGCCATTCCACGATCAATCTCAGCAAGGCGCCCGCAACTTCTAAGATCAACTGCAGCTCCGGCGGAATCGACGTAAGCCTTCCGGAAGAGTCCGACATCACTGTTCATGTAAAGGTCTCCAGCGGAGACTTCAGCTACGAGCTTCCTTTCACAAAAGAGGGCAAGGATTACATTAACGGTAACGGTACCAATGACATGCAGATCAATTGCTCATCCGGTGATGTGGAATTCCACAAGATCTAATAGCGATAAACCATAAAGCAGAGAGGCTGTCCGGCAACGGGCGGCCTTTTTGTGTTGTTGCGTAATTGTTGCAGTTTTAGGGGTGATTTCTGCAACAGATTCTGCAACAAGGGAGTGTGTTGATTATTTGTTGCAGTTTTCGAGGAGTTTTCTGCAACAAGGGAAAACGCGGGCTGTCAGTTGCTCTCGATATACTGCGATACGCAGATGTGCCTTCCGTCGATGTCCTCGAAAACAAACTGCCTGTTGGTTGTCATGCCCTGCGCAGCCTTTGCTTCAGGCAGGTCTTCGACGATCTTAATGCCGTTTCCGGCAACTTCGTTGTGGAGCAGGAAAGGCTCTGAACAGTAGATGTACATGTCGTACTTAATGCCGAAGTTTCTTGCAGGCTTAGTAATGTCGCCTGAACCCTTAACGAGAACGATCGCGATGTTATCACGGACGAGCTTTATGTGGGGCATTGCCTCATCGTCAAGATGAGCGGCCTTAAAGCCCAGCTTATCTTCGTAGAAAACGGAAGTCTTGTAGATATCTTCGCAGGCAAAGACTGCAGCCTGGCTGTTCATGAGAAGGAGCCTGCCGTTGTTTTCCTCTTCGCCTTCTTCGGCCTTGGCGGGTGCTGAAGTTCCCATGTTGAACTGATATCCGAGAAGCGGCGTGCCGAAGACCTTCTCGTGTTCATCGAGAGAGTTCATGATGTCAGAACGCCTGGTGATCTCCTCAGATGAGAGCGTGGCGGGAATGTTGCTTAAGTATTCAACCTTTTCGAGGTATTCGAGGAGGTTCATGAGCCTTACGTGAAGGGGGATGATGTCGGACGTAGCCGGGATCTCGCAGGCCCTTCCGTGGATGAACTTCATTCCTTCCTCGACTGCTTCAGCCGGGAGTCCTGCGTAAAGGTGCATGAGGAGGTTCATTTCCTCTAAAGTCTTGTCGTGTGTGCCGCCTTTTGCGATAGAGTTCTCGATCATGTCGAAAACAACGTTCATGTCGTGCAGGGGATATTCTTTGTTAAGCATAAAATTCTCCTCAAAGATACAATATGTCTATTCTACCAATTTGAATCGTGTTGGCAACAAGGATAGAATATGCGGGAACAATATATAAGGAGAGCGCTATGGCTCAGTTTAAAAAGACAAATGCAATGAGGATCCTGGACAAAGCGGGAGTGCCTTACACATATGAAGAGTACGAATACGATGAGAATGACTTGGACGGCCATCACGTCGCTGAATATCTGGGGATTCCCTATGAAGAGGTTTTCAAGACACTGACTGCGGTGTCAGACAAGGGAGAATATCTTGTCTTCTGCATAAGCGTGGATGACGAGATCGACCTCAAGAAGGCTGCAAAGCTCGCCGGATGCAAGAGCGTAAACATGATCCACGTAAAGGACCTCTTAAATGTTACGGGATATATCAGGGGAGGCTGCTCGCCCATCGGAATGAAGAAGCAGTACAGGACCTTTATTGACGAGATGGCAGAGCTCATCGACGATATCTGCGTAAGTGCTGGACAGAGGGGAGTACAGTTAAGGCTCAAGGCTTCCGACCTCATTTCATTCACAAATGCAGTAGTCGGCGATTTTGCTATGCGCTCCTAAAATGATAGAATTATCCGGATAAATATTGAGAAAACAGGAAGTGATTATTAATGTTAGAACCTAAGTGTTTTACATTGAACGATATACCGAAGGGTTCCAGGATCTACTTTATCGGCATTGGCGGAATCTCCATGAACGGTCTTGCAAGGCTCGCGAAGCATGCAGGATTTGTAGTCGGAGGATCAGACAACCACCCGTCTGAGAGGACTGCCATTCTGGAAGAACAGGGGATAAAGGTCTACTATCCTCAGGTTGAAGCTAATATCGACGATTTTAAGCCGGATTATCTCGTTAAGACAGCTGCGATCCTTCCGCACAATGAGGAAGTAAAAAGAGCCACGGAGCTTGAGCTTCAGATCTTTGACAGAGCTGAATTCCTGGGCGCTTTCACAAGAACCTATAAGAACGTTATCAATGTATCGGGAACACACGGTAAGACCACGACCACATCGATGATCTCTCTTATGATGATCGATGCGGGAATCGATCCGACAGTTCATCTTGGCGCTGACCTTGATATCTTCAACGGTACTGTAAGAGCAGGCTCAAAGGACCTTCTGGTATCTGAAGCATGTGAGTTCAACAGGTCTTTCCTGAACTTTTCATCCACAACAGCAGTCATTACAAATATCGATCACGACCATGTCGACTGTTATCCGACGATAGATGACGTTATCGATGTTTTCGCGCGCTTCATAAGACTTGTTGACGACGACGGATATATAGTCGTATCCGGCCACGACAAGAACACTGCTAGAGCTTTGGTCGAAGCCAAGGAATATTTCATCAAGACCGGAAGGACTTTCCCTCAGGTCGTAACCTGCGCATGTGACAGCGAAGTATGCGAAATGACAGGCAGGAAGGCTGACTTTGTTGCTGAGAATATCGTTTTCAATAATGGACTTCCTGAATTTGATATCGTGATAAATGACAAAGAGAGGATCAGCGTCAAGCTCAATATCCCAGGAAGCCACAATATCGCGAATGCTTTAAATGCCGCTGCTGCTGCATATCTTAACGGCGCAACGCCTGAAGCTATCATGAATGCGCTTAACTGCTTTGGCGGTGCTGACGGAAGATATACGGTCAAGGGACAGTACAAGGGGTGTGAGGTCGTAGTCGATTACGCTCATCATCCGACGGCTGCAAGAGCAACTATCGAAGCTGCTTCGAACATGCCGCACAACAACATCCTCGTTGTTTTCCAGCCGTTGACGTTCAACCGCACGAAGCTTCTTTTCGAAGACTATGTAACGAGCCTTCTTCCTTGCAGGAAAGTCTTGTTTTCCGAGATCTTCTCCGACAGGGAGAGTGATACTCTCGGAATGTCGAGCAAGATGATCTCAGATGAGATCAACAAGCGCGGCGGAAATGCTGAATTCTACGCAGACAAGGAAGAACTTAAGAAGAGGATCGACGAGCTTATTAATCCGGGCGACATAATCCTTATCTTGGGACCCGAAGATATAAGGGAATTAGGAGATGAGCTCTGCCCTTAAGTCATTATGAAGAAGACCGGTCTAAGACAGCCTATAGAAGCTCAGAATGCGCCCCAGTACGGCTTTAACAAGCTGCGTCCTTTGAAGATCCCGGCTTTTGCCTGGTATGCGCTGATTGTGTCTGTCGTAATGGCTGCGGCTTTATTCGTGTTATATGTAATGACATTTGCAGGAACAAAGGATCCCGACAAGACATTGCTCATCTATTCAGACGGCACGACGATCCCGGAAGTCTCTTTAAGAAACAGCCTTGCGGCTGCGGATTTCGGTTATGAGATCATTGTGACGGAAGAGAATACCGGCGCGCCCGGCTTCGTTTATGAGCTTCCTCACGGTTACGGCAAGGGCGAAGTGGTTGTATGTGCCATCGGCAAGGATGCCTTTAAGGTAATGGACGATCTGGTATCGTCGGGCCCGCAGAATATAGAAGGGTTCGTGCTTATAGAGCCTGATTATCCCGGTAATGCTTCACTTGCAAAATATACGAGCGATTTCCCGGCCGTTCCGTGTGCGGTCTTCGGTTTTGACAGTGAGGCCAGGTCCTCTACAGATCTTTCCGGCGCCCAGATGATCTTCGAGAAGATCTCAGGTGTTGATACCATGTATGGTCACGCTACCAAGAGGGGCAAGCTCTTCCCCTCAAAAGTATATGTATCTCCCAACCAGATGAGATATCTGTCCTTATCGACCTCTAAGACCGGCAAGGCAGGGCTTTTATCCTCTGTATCGTTCCAGAATGAGCTCTCCCAGTATCTCGGAACGACTTTTGAGAAGGGTTACTCCTCATCAAGGATCTCTGTAAGACAGGTTGTCCTGGTGCTTGCAATAACGCTGTCCATCGCTTTCCTTGCTTTGTTCCTTTTCCTTATTCCGGTACCTGTCCGCGAGAAGGCAAGAAGGGAACTCAAGGGCAGAGACAGCCTCGGTGCGATAATATTCCTGGGTGTCTCAGGCTGGCTTGCCCTTTGCGGAATAGTAATGACCTTTATTCCCCAGACCAAAGAATATGCGAAATATGTCGCGCTCTATTCTCCGGTCCTTATAATCGCTCTCATGGCAATTGCCCAGCTTAAGATGATCGCCACAAACAAGATCACCTATACAAGAAAAGACAACGGCCTTGCGATATTCCTGGCATCTGTTTTCACGGGCATCGTTGAGGTAATGATCATCTTCGGCACGGCTCTGAATCTCACAAATGTCGAAAAGGCTTTCTCCGATTCAACAAACTGGATAGCTGTCCTTATCGTATTTGTCGTAATGAGCATGTCCGCTGTAGCATTGATCCTGTCAGACAAGAAATCCAGATCGGCAGGGTATGGCGCCACGGCTTTCTTTGCAAGCCCGGCATATTTTGTTGAGGCATTTGTACCGTCTCTGGTACTGCTTATCGTAAGCTCAATCCAGGGCAACGGAGAGCTCGTCTGGGCATCTGCTGCCGGAATTGCCCTTACCGTGCTTCCATGTATCTGTGCTATACCGATCAAGAGGATCTCAGATTACTATGAGGTCTCAAGCCTTATTTTCGGCATCGTGGCAGGCGTTGTACTGTTTGTGGCAGGGTAAGGCTTAAGGGAATTTACCCCTATATATAAAATTATTGTTGACTTTGACTTGCCCTTCGGTGTATTATACGCGGGTGACCGCATGCGACGGGCTATTTTAAATGCGCTTTTTTATAGCGCTGCCTAGGGTTTTAAGCAGCGAGACTGGAAGAACAGGAGGAACAAATATGTACGCAGTTATTAAGACAGGCGGCAAGCAGTACAAGGTTTCTGTTGACGATGAGATTTTCGTTGAGAAGCTTGAAGGTGAGGCTGGCAGCCAGGTTACTTTCGAGGATGTACTTGCAGTATCCGATGACAATGGAATCGTAGCAGGCGATGTTAAGGCTACAGTTACCGGCGAGATCGTAAAGCAGGGCAGAAATAAGAAGGTTATCGTCTCTAAGTACAAGGCTAAGAAGGGCTACAGAAGAAAGAATGGCCACAGACAGCCTTACACACGTGTACTTATCAAGGCTATCAACGCGTAAGTCAAGGGCGTAAAGCTTTATGATTTCCGTTATCGTTAACAGGGAAAGTTCCCGTATCTGCGCTATTTATGCCAATGGGCATGCAGGTTACGATGATCCCGGCAGAGACATTATCTGCAGTGCAGTATCGACACTTTTGTTTACTGCGGCAAGCGCTCTGGAAGATATTTGCGGTTACGACAGCGAGTCTTTCTTCCGTATCAGCAATGAAGGCTGCGAAGATGTCAATTTACGGATAACGGTTCCCGATCAGGGAGACGATGAGACTAAGGACAGGGCTCAGGTAATAATGAGAACTTGTGAATTAGGTCTTATCGGGATAGCAAGAGATTATAACGACAGTAAGAAGAAGTACGTAGAGATAATTCATTCAAGAACACCGGAGGTGTAATTATGATTAAGTTTAATTTACAGCTCTTCGCACATAAGAAGGGAATGGGTTCCACCAAGAACGGCCGTGAGTCCCAGTCCAAGAGATTAGGAGCGAAGAAAGGTGACGGACAGTCAGTTCTGGCCGGCAATATCCTTGTTAGACAGCGTGGTACAAAGATCCATCCCGGCACAAACGTTGGCATTGGATCCGATGATACACTTTTCGCTTTGATTGACGGTAAGGTCAAGTACGAGCGTATGGGCAAGGATAAGAAGCAGGTTAGCGTTTATCCTGTAGCCTGATTTAAAGGCAATTTGCAGTAGAAACCAAGTGGAGCAGTCTGTCGCTGTAGAAGCGATCGGACTGCTCTTGTTTTGCAGGAGAATCAGATGTTTATAGATCACTCTAAGATTTATGTTAAGGCTGGTGACGGTGGAAACGGCGCCCTCAGCTTCCATACCGAAAAGTACATTACCAACGGCGGTCCTGACGGTGGTGACGGCGGCGACGGCGGAAATGTTGTTTTGCAGGCTGTTCCGAATCTGACGAGCCTTCAGAACTTCAGATTCAAGCACAAGTTCGTAGCTGAGAACGGTGCGAAAGGCATGGGCAAGAAGATGTATGGCAAGAGAGGCCAGGACCTCGTCATTGCTGTTCCCGTCGGCACGGTAGTCAAGGATTTTGAGACCGGAGAGATCATCGCTGACCTCGTCGAAGCAGGCGACAAGATCGTTGTGGCAAGAGGCGGCAAGGGCGGTCTCGGAAACATGCATTATGCAAATTCCGTAAGACAGGCTCCCCAGTTTGCCACACCCGGCGCTCCCGGCGAGGAAAGAGAACTCGGAATCGAGTTAAAGCTCATCGCAGATGTAGGTCTTGTAGGCTTCCCTAATGCAGGAAAGTCAACGCTTCTTTCTGTTCTTACAAGAGCTAAGCCGAAGATCGCGGATTACCCGTTCACGACTTTGGAACCCGTTCTGGGCGTTGTATCCAAGGATGATTTTTCCTATGTCATCGCCGACATTCCGGGAATCATCGAAAATGCCCACGAAGGAGCAGGCTTAGGCCACGACTTCTTAAGACATATTGAGAGAACAAGGCTTCTCGTCCACGTTGTGGATCTTTCCGCAGCTGACGGCAGAGACCCGATAGATGACTTTAAGACTATCAACAAAGAACTTGAGGAATTCAGTCTTGACCTGGCTTCAAGACCTCAGATCGTTGTAGGCAACAAGTGCGACGGCGTTACAGACGAGGAAGCACAGGAGTTCATCGACAGCGTAAAGGCCATGGGATATGAGGATGTCTACATTATCTCTGCTGCTGGCCAGATCGGAATCAGCGAATTAGCTGACAAGATCACTGAAGCAGTATCCAAGCTCCCGCCCACGGTCCTTCACGATATCGCTGATGGCGGAGAGAGAGTCTACACATTTGATGAAGGCAAGAAGTACGAGATCATCATCAATGAGGACGGTAATTTTGAAGTTACCGGAAAGTGGATCCACAAGATCTTCAATTCAACTAACTTTGAAGATACTGAATCGACCAACTTCTTCCAGAGGACTCTTGAGAACGAAGGTGTTTTCGAGGAACTCAAGAAAATGGGCTGTAAGGAAGGCGATACAGTTAAGGTTTGCGAGCTCGAATTCGACTATTATGACTAAAACTCCATAATTCGCGGCCTTTGTTCACATATTGTTAACAAACGTTTCCTTGTGGTGCCTTAATGGTAATGTATCATCAAAAGCGTAAGACGAGACCGCGTAATTATAAGTTTTGAGTTTGTTTGTAGAGATGCCGTAGTTTAAAGCTACGGCATCTTTTTGTTTGTGTCATTTGCCATACTTTATTTTTGCTTCTTATAGGGTAAAATAAAGGGCAGCTATGGAAGAGTGAGGGATTGAATGCAGTTTTTATTTGACCTGATTACAAATAAGATTCTTGTTGTTGGTGTTGTTTCCTGGTTTTTAGCGCAGGTATTCAAGTGCATCAGCAATCTTATTCTTACGAAGAAGTTCAGTATTGAAAGACTTTTCGGTGACGGAGGAATGCCGAGCGGACACTCCGCTACTGTTGTTTCAGTTGCTACGGCAACCGGTCTTTACGAGGGTTTTAATTCTCCTGTGTTCGCGGTTGCAGCTATCGTTGCGATCGTTGTAATGCACGATGCTATGAATGTTAGATACCAGGCCGGAAAACAGGCTGCGCTTTTGAATGTCATGGCTGAGATGTTTGAGAAGGTCACAGGTACAGATCTCCCGAATGAAGAAAAGCTCAAGGAACTCCTCGGACATACACCTTTGCAGGTTGCGGCTGGATGCGTTTTAGGCATTGCTACCGCAGCTGTTATGTACCTTGTTTTCTGATAATCCCCATGATTGCCGGCGACATCTATAAGGAGTTAATATCTCTTCAGGACAAGGGTTACCGTGATATGCAGATAACCATTATTCCGAATATAGCTCCTGATTCTGTCATCGGTGTAAGGACACCGGCATTAAGAGCCCTTGCAAAAGAACTTTCCAAAAGAGACGATGTATCTTCGTTCTTAAACGATCTTCCGCATAAGTATTTCGAAGAGAACCAGCTTCATGCATTTATCCTTTCAGGCATGAAGGATGCAGAAGAGTGCATCAGGCTCGTCGATAAGTTCCTTCCCTTTGTTGACAACTGGGCTACATGCGACCAGATGTCACCCAAGGTATTCAAGAAGCATAAGGATCTTTTGCTTGAGTATGTCAATGAATGGATAAAGTCTGATCACACTTATGTGAAGAGATTTGCAGTCGGCATGCTGATGGAGCATTTCCTGGATGAGGATTTTAAGACTTCCTATCTTACCAAGGTCTCGAAAATAAGATCTGACGAATACTACGTCAACATGATGACCGCCTGGTATTTTGCAACAGCTCTTGCAAAACAATATGACGCAACTTTACCATATATAGAGAAGCAGAAATTAGACATTTGGACACACAATAAAACGATTCAAAAAGCCGTAGAAAGTTATAGAATTACACCCGAACAGAAAGCATATCTGAAGACACTGAAAAGGAAGGCATGAGTCATGATCTATACAATAACTCTTAATCCTGCTGTTGATGTAAGCCTTCACGTCAGAGAAGGTCTTTTGCCCGGAAGTATCAACCAGTCTTACGGCGAGAGGACCGATCCGGGCGGAAAGGGCATAAATGTATCCAAGACCCTTAAAGTAATGGGCCAGGATTCTGTCATCTGCATCGGTATCTGCGGCGAGGACGGCGACAGGCTTCTCAGGATGCTTGACGCGATCGGCGCTGAAGTAATCAGTGTCAGATATCCTTCCGGCAATACAAGAACGAATATCAAGATCACCGGCGAGAACGGTGTAACCACAGATATTAACGGCAACGGTCCCCAGTACGACAGAAATACCGTTGAAGAATTAAAGAACCTGATCCGCTCCAAGATCGTGAGCGGCGATACAGTCGTTATATCAGGAAGACCTCCTCTCGGATCTCCGACTGATATCTATGCCGGACTTATCAGAAGCTTTAAGGAAGTCGAGGGCGTAAAAGTCATTCTCGACGCTTCCGATGAATATCTCAGGGAAGGTCTTGCGGAAAGACCTTATGCGGTAAAGCCCACATGCGAGGAACTCTGCATTGACAACGATTCTGAAAGCGCGAAATATGAAGCCGGAGACCTCGTGTTAAGAGGCGTCTCAAGATGCCTTATCTCCATGGGTGTCATTGGTGCGGTCTACGCAAGCAACGATATGGAAGCTACATATGTAAGAGCTCTTGATGTTAAGGCAAACTGCACCACGGGCTGCGGTGATGCTATGACTGCAGGTCTTGCCTATGCTTCAGAGAACGGAATGAATTCCGAAGATACATTCAGACTCTGCATAGCTCTTGCAGCTGCTGAAGCAGAGACAGAAGGTACCAACCCGCCTCTTAAAGAGCGTGTTATGGAGCTTTCCGAACTCGTCCCGATAAGCGGACAATAATTACCTTTCATATTGCAATAAACAAACAAACGTTCTATGATAATTCTACAAAGATTTGGTATAGTTTCTTTGTAGAATTATTTTTTTGCGGGACCTTGGTGATATATGTTCAAACTTGTATCTGATTTTAAGCCGTCAGGTGATCAGCCGGAAGCCATTAACAGCCTGGTTCAGGGTATTAAGGACGGTATGCACGCCCAGACTCTCCTGGGCGTTACGGGTTCTGGCAAGACATTTACGATGGCAAATATCATCGAGCGTGTCCAGCGGCCTACACTGGTCCTTGCACATAACAAGACTCTTGCCGGTCAGCTTTATGCCGAGTTTAAAGAGCTCTTCCCGGAGAATGCCGTAGAATACTTTATCTCATACTACGACTACTATCAGCCTGAAGCTTATATTGCCGCCACTGACACATATATCGAGAAGGACTCGTCTATTAATGACGAGATCGACCGTATGCGTCACGAGGCGACCAAGTCGCTTTTGACCAGGGACGATGTCATCATCGTGGCATCTGTTTCATGCATCTACGGTATAGGTGAGAAGGAAGACTACCTCTCACTTGCACTTATGCTTGAGAAAGGTCTTGAGATCCCGATGGACAATGTCATGGCGCAACTTATCAATATGCAGTATACGAGGAATGATTTCGATCTTTCGAGAGGCTGTTTCAGAAGGAAGGGCGATGTCATCGATATCTGGACTCCTGATTCAGAGCACACTCTTACAAGGATCAGTTTCTTCGGTGATGAGATAGATAAGATCAGTTATGTCGACGCCATCACGGGCAAGACAGAATTTACCAAGGATTATATCGAGCTGTTCCCGGCATCGCACTATGCGACCGGAAGGGCAAAGCTTAATAAGGCAATAGACAGGATCGAGGCTGAGCTTGAGGAGAGGCTTAAGGAATTAAGGGAAGCAGGCGACATGATCGCCGCATACCGCCTTGAGCAGCGCACCCGTTATGATATGGATATGTTAAGGGAGACAGGCTTTTGCAAAGGTATTGAGAACTATTCCAGGCACATTGCCGGCAGGGAAGCGGGAGAGCCTCCGTGCACGCTTATGGACTTCTTCCCGGATGATTTCCTTCTTTTCATAGACGAGTCACACCAGACGATCCCTCAGGTCGGCGCGATGTATAACGGAGACAGATCGAGGAAGGAGATGCTCGTCCAGTACGGCTTCAGACTTCCTTCAGCGTTCGATAACAGGCCTTTGAAGTTTGCCGAGTTTGAGCAACGCATGGGCCAGACTGTTTTCGTCAGTGCGACTCCTGCAGATTACGAGAAGGAACACAGCGAACAGGTCGTTGAGCAGATGATAAGACCTACAGGACTTCTGGAGCCTGAGATCTTTGTAAGACCTGTCGAAGGCCAGATCGAAGATATCCTGGCTGAACTCAAGGAGCAGAAGAAGACAGGCGATAAGAGCCTTATCATGACACTTACCAAGAGGATGGCTGAAGACTTAACGGACTTCCTCAAAAAGGAGAATATCAGGGTCACATATCTGCATTCTGACATCAAGGCAGTCGAGCGTATGCAGATACTTAACCAGTTAAGGAATGACGAGATCGATGTGATCGTCGGAATCAATCTCTTGAGGGAAGGCATCGATCTTCCTGAAGTATCTTTGCTGATGATCCTGGATGCCGATAAGGAAGGCTTCTTAAGATCTGAGAGATCTTTGATCCAGATCATAGGAAGATGCGCGCGTAATGATCACGGACGCGTAATCCTCTATGCTGACGAAGTTACTGATTCCATGATGAATGCTGTATCTGAGACTAACCGTAGAAGATCCATCCAGCAGGAGTACAATAGAGTTAATAACATCACTCCGAGGACTGTTAAGAAGGCTGTCAGGGACGTCTTTGATATCGTTGCGGAAAGCAGCAAGGATTCAGGCTCCAAGGGCAGAGGCAAGTCTTCCAAAGGCGGTATCGATGCTGCAAGACTTATTAATGAAGGTGTCTCAGGCGGTACGGAGGAAGAGAATAAGAAGCTTATTGAGAAGCTTACGGTAGAGATGACCAAGGCTGCCAAGGATCTTGATTTTGAAAGGGCGGCTGAGATAAGAGATATTATTATCGAACTTAAGGGGAAGAAGTAATGAGCGGCTTTTGTCACTTACATCTTCATACCGAATATAGTCTCCTTGACGGCGCGATAAAGATCAAGGATCTTGCGCAGAGGTTAAAGGAGATGGGCATGACATCGTGTGCCATCACGGATCACGGTGTAATGTATGGTGCTGTCTCATTTTACAGGGAGATGAAGGCCAACGGTATACACCCAGTTATCGGCTGTGAGGTCTATGTCGCACCGGGTTCGAGATTCGATAAGACAGTTGTTCCCGGCAGGGAAGACAAATACTACAATCACCTGATCTTACTGGCTAAGGATAATGTAGGCCTTGCAAACCTCAACAGGCTTGTATCGGCAGGTTTTACCGAAGGCTTTTACAGGCGCCCGAGGATCGATGAGGAGCTCCTCGAGAAATGGCACGAGGGACTTATCTGTCTTTCGGGATGTCTTGCGGGAAAACTTTCCTCATTTATCTTATCCGGAGAATATGAGAAGGCTGCACAGACTGCGGTCTGGTATGACAATCTCTTCGGCAGAGGTAATTACTATCTTGAGATCCAGGCTAATACCACTCCGGAACAGGCTAAGGTGAATGCCGCACTCGTTAAGATATCCAATGAGACGGGCATTCCTCTTGTTGCGACCAACGACTGTCATTATCTGATGAAGGACGACTATGAAGCGCAGGATATCCTCCTTTGCATCTCGACCGCCGCAAGGATCGATGACGAGAACCGTATGCGCATGACCTGCAACGATTTCTACGTTAAGTCTGAGACTGAGATGAGGCGTTTCTTTCCTGAACTTTCAGAGGCGATCGAGAATACCGGAAAGATCGCCGACATGTGTCATGCCGAATACGATTTTGATACTATCCATCTTCCTGTTTACGAAGTGCCGGAAGGTTATAAGAACCACGAAGAATACTTAGCTGACTTAACTTACAAAGGACTTAAAAAACGCTTTGAAGTAACTCCTCCCACAGGCAGTGAGGAAGATTACATGAAGCGTGCCGAATATGAGCTTTCCGTTATCAACAGCATGGGATATACGGATTACTATCTCATCGTTTGGGACTTCATTAATTATGCAAAGACACACGGAGTTATCGTAGGCCCCGGAAGAGGTTCGGGCGCAGGTTCATTAGTTGCTTATGCAGTAGGGATCACTGATATCGATCCGATAAGATACGGCCTTGTTTTCGAGAGATTCTTAAATTCGGAAAGAGTATCGATGCCGGACTTTGACGTCGACTTCAACGATGAGCGAAGACAGGTTGCTATAGATTATGTCACTGAGAAATACGGCAAGACGAGAGTCGCACATGTAATCACTTTCGGAACTCTTGCAGCAAGACAGGCTGTAAAGGACGTCGCACGTGTTCTTAATATGCCGATCACACAGAGCAACAAGCTCACGAAGATGATCCCGTTTACGGTCGGCATGACATTGAAGCAGGCGCTTGAGATCAGCACTGAATTCAAGGAGGCATACGATACCGATCCTGAAGCAAGGAAAGTCATTGATATGGCTATGCGTGTGGAAGGCCTTCCACGTAATGCTGGAACGCATGCAGCAGGCATTATCATTTCAGGCAAGGACATTACCGATATCGCACCTTTGGCAGTAAATGACGATACTGTCGCAGTCCAGTTTGCTAAAACCGATGTTGAGAGCATAGGCCTTCTTAAATTCGACTTCCTGGGACTTCGAACTCTTACGGTTCTTCAGGACTGCGTTGAGCTCGTAAAGAATAACTACGGAAAGACCATAGATCTTGACCGGATCCCTTTAGATGACCCTGAGATCTTTAAGATGATCGGAAGAGGCGAGACGGTCGGCATATTCCAGCTTGAGAGCCGCGGCATGACATCGTTCATGAAGCAGCTTGAACCGGGAAGTCTGGAAGATATCATCGCAGGCATCTCGCTTTACAGACCGGGACCTATGGATCAGATACCGAAGTATGTCGACTGCAAAAAGAATCCTTCGCATATCACATACGATCACCCTCTGCTTGAACCAATTCTTAACGTTACATACGGATGCGCGATCTATCAGGAACAGGTAATGCAGATCGTAAGAGATCTTGCAGGTTTCTCGATGGGTCAGTCTGACAACATCAGGCGTGCGATGAGCAAAAAGAAGAAGTCCATAATGGAGAACTACAGGAACCTCTTCATGTATGGCGGAATAGATGACAAGGGACGTCAGATCGACGGCTGTATCAAGCGCGGAGTCCCTGAGAAGACTGCTGCTAAGATCTTTGACGATGTAGCAGGTTTTGCGGGATATGCATTCAACAAATCGCATGCTGCATGTTATGCGGTCGTAGGTTACTGGACTGCATTCTTCAAGTATTACTATCCGACCGAATTCATGGCAGCTACGCTTAATTCTTTCAGGAACGATCTCGGCAAGGCTTCGTACTATATCTCTTGTTGTTCAGCAATGGGTATCGAAGTCCTTCCGCCTGATATCAATAAGAGCCGTGAACGCTTCACTACAGAAGGTGACCGCAAGATTAGAATAGGTCTTACGGTTATCAAGAATGTCGGTGAAGGTGCAGTTCTCGATATCTTAAATGACAGGGAAAAGAACGGGGATTACAAGTCGTTTGAAGATTTCGTTGTAAGAGGGGCCAAGATAGGCGTTAAGAAGAACGTTGCAGAGGCTTTGATACTTGCTTCATGCCTGGATTCCTTCGGCCTTACAAGAGCCCAGATGACAGCCTGTGTACAGACCGAATTAGACAGGATCGCGCACTCTGACAGCCGTAATATCGAAGGCCAGCTGTCGCTCTTTGATCTCGGCGGGAGCGAAGCCGCAGGGCCGTCCATCTTTATTCCTGATATTCCTGAATATCCCGATGCCCAGAAGCTCGGATATGAGAAAGAGATGGTAGGTATCTATCTGTCAGGCAATCCTCTTGCTTCCTATGCCAAGCTGATATCAGAAGTCGCGACGTTTGACATGTCCGAAGCATCGGATATCTTATCGCTTTCAGGAAGTGATGCATTGGACGATAACAAACAGGTAGCAATGTGCGGAATGGTAACTGACAAGCGCACAGGTTATACGAAGAAAAAGACCATGATGAGCACTATCACCTGTGAAGACTTGAGCGGTGCATTTGAAGTGCTCCTATTCGGAAAGAATTTCGATACATATAACAGAATGGTCGAGAAGAATAAGCCTTATCTCTTTGTCGGCAGAAGGCAGATGAGGGAAGGCGGCGAACTCTCGATGTTCGCAGATTCAGTTTTCGAATTATCAGATGACCCTGCGCTTTTAAGCACTATCCGGAATGACAGGGGATATCAGACAGCGTTAAGGGAAAGAGACGGCACGCAGAATGCAAAGCCCGTGCAGGTTCCGGTTGTAAATACCGCAGCTCCTGCGGAATCTACGGTTCAGGCTCAGAAGGAAGTTCCCGCGAAGGCCCCTGCTCCTGCAAATGAGACCGGTGGGGGAGTTCTCAGGATCCACTATTCCGGCAGGCCTGATTCGAAGGGCTTTAACAGGCTCTTGAACTTCCTTGCATATTTCCACGGCAATATGCCGGTAGAAGTCCTTTTCAAAGCTGATAACAGCGTATTAAGACTTGATAACATGTGCAGTATTGCGCCTGACGAGGCGGTGCTCACTAAACTTGCCGAATTAGTAGGTGAAGATAATATTGAGATGATCTAAAAGGAGGAGAGCCTATGGACGAACAAAAAGTTGCTGAACTTAACAGGATAGTAAGAGAATGCAATCACATTGTTTTCTTTGGCGGAGCAGGCGTGTCGACTGAGAGCGGGATCCCTGATTTCAGGAGCAAGGACGGCCTTTATAACCAGCACGACGTAAAGTTCGACAGATACAGCCCTGAATATCTCCTCAGCATCGACTGCCTTGTAGATCACCCTGATGTCTTCTATGAGTTCTACAGACAGAAGCTCAACACTGCAGGAATAGAGCCTAACAGGGCACACTATAAGCTTGCTGAGATGGAAAAAGCAGGGAAACTTGACGGCATTATCACCCAGAATATCGACGGACTTCATCAGAGAGCGGGAAGCAAGAATGTCCAGGAGGTTCACGGCACCACATACCGCAATTACTGCATGAAGTGCCATGAGCAATATCCTTTCGATTTCATCTTCAAATCTGAAGGTCCTATCCCCAAGTGCCCCAAATGCGGCGGTATGGTAAGACCTGACGTTACGCTTTATGGCGAAGGACTTCCTCAAACCGCATGGATCGAGTCTAAGCGTTTGGTCTTCAGAGCAGACTGCCTTATTATCGGCGGCACATCGCTTGCAGTCCAGCCCGCAGCCTCTCTGGCTTATGATTTCTCAGGCAAGTATCTGGTAATAATCAACAGGGATAAGACGTTTGCAGACAGGAATGCACACCTAGTATTTCACGACAATATTACTGAGGTGCTGGATTCGATCAAGCTCGACGACTGATACTTGAAATATAACGATCGACTGATAAACAACCTTTTTCTTATTTAGTGTATAATAATCTCTGAAAATCTTTTTGATGTTTCGGAGGCATTTGTATGGGCAGACTTCTTTATGACGAGAGTAACCTTCCCGAGATCAACAGCCTTAAGGCTTTGAATTATGACGAGGTAGATAAGGATACCGTTGAACCTGTTAAGCGTGTTGGCGTGCTTACGAGCGGCGGTGATGCTCCGGGAATGAATGCGGCAATAAGAGCCGTTGTAAGAGCCGGTATAAATGCAGGATTTGAGATGTATGGCGTAACCAGAGGCTATCACGGACTCTGGAAGGGCGAGATCAAGCAGCTCGACGGCAGGAGCGTATCAGAGACCCTCCAGCGCGGCGGCACGTTCCTTATGACAGCAAGATCCCAGTCTTTCATGACTGACCAGGGTGTTCTTAAGGGCGCTAAGATGATGGAAGCCTATGGCCTTGATGCTTTGATCGTAATCGGCGGTGACGGTTCCTATAAGGGTGCTAGAGCTCTTGCAAGGATCGGAATCCCTGTAGTAGGCATGCCCGGTACTATCGACAACGATATAGCTTCCACCGAATATACAATCGGCTACGACACTGCGATGAATACTGCAATGCAGTGCATCGATAAGTTAAGAGATACGGCTTCTTCCCATGAGCGCTGCAGCGTTATCGAAGTAATGGGCAGACATGCAGGCTGGATCGCACTTAACGTAGGTATTGCCACAGGTGCCGAGAGCATCCTTATTCCCGAAGTTCCTTATGACTTCAATAAGGACGTTTTAAGAGTAATCCTTGACGGCAGAAATACCGGCAAGAAGCACTATATCGTTATCGTTGCAGAAGGCGTCGGCCATGCTGAAGAGATCGCTAAGCAGATTGAAGAGGCTACCGGTATCGAGGCACGTCCCACGATCCTCGGACACCTCCAGAGAGGCGGCTCGCCGACATTAAGAGACAGGACTATGGCAAGCCTTATGGGCATCAAGGCCATCGACTGCCTTGTTGAGAAGAGATTTAACAGACTTGTAGTCCAGCAGCATGGAGAGATCTCCGATGTCGATATTGAGGAAGGTCTTGCAATGACAAAGACCATCACTCCTGACATCATCGAGAATATCAAGAGGCTTGGTTGATATTACAGGTCAGTAGGGGATAGCCGGCTATGTATGAATTTTTAAGCTTTGAAGAGAGCCTTGAGCGGAAGAAGATCCGCGGGCGCGTCTTGAATACGCTTGAATTTACCAAGATCAGGGACAGCGTTGCTTCCAAAGCCAGAACGTCTTACGGACGTGAGCTTTGCAGGGACATGGCCCCTGTTTGTGATGTTGAATATGTGACGCATGAACTGTCATGTTCAGGACAGGCGATGGAGCATATCTTAAGATTCGGCATGCTTCCTTTGGGCGGCATGAGAGACTTAAGAGAAGCACTGACTTATGCAAAGGCCGGCGGCACTTTGACATGCGGACAGCTTTTGGAAGTTTCTTCATTCCTTAAAGCATCAGATGAGATAAGAAGAACGATCGCAAAGGCCAGATCTGCGGGGTCTCCGTTCGTTGACGATACAGAGCCGGATATCTGTGCTTATGTAGATAAGCTCGAGACTTCAGATAAGCTCTTAGAGAAGATCGAGAGCTCTATCCTGGGACAGGATGAAGTATCCGATAAGGCCAGCAAAGAGCTGTCTTCGATAAGAAGAGAGCGCAAGAATATCGCAAGCGGAATAAGGTCTCTTTTAGACCGCGTTATCGCCAATCACGCGGACATGCTCCAGGAGGGCATCGTAACGCTCCGTGAGGGAAGATACTGCATTCCGGTAAAGGCTGATTTCAACGGCAGGATAGAAGGTATCGTGCACGGCGCGTCCTCGTCCGGACAGACTCTCTTCATTGAGCCTATGAGCGTCGTTGAAGCAAATAACAAGATCGCTGAACTTACCTTTGCCGAGCAGGCTGAGATCCAGAGGATATTAAAGAGCTTTACGAATGAAGTGGTATCGATAAGCCCTCTGCTCGAAAATAATATGCAGATAGCATCGCGCCTGGATTATATTTTCGCGAAGGGCGAATACGGAGTGGAGAATAATTCATTCTGCCCGAAGCTTAATACCGAAGGCAGGATCGACCTTAAGGGTGCAAGGCATCCTCTTATTCCCAAAGACAGCGTTGTGCCTGTAGACATCAAGGTCGGAGACGGCTATGACTCACTTATCGTTACAGGCCCTAATACGGGCGGTAAGACGGTATCTCTTAAGACATGCGGACTTCTGGTTCTCATGACGATGGCAGGACTCCCGATCCCTACTGACAGCGGATCTGAAGTCTGCGTTTTCGACAGGGTGCTTGCAGATATCGGTGACGAGCAGAGCATCGAAGAGAGCCTGTCAACATTCTCATCGCACATGTCCAATATCGTGTTTATCCTGAAGAACATCAGAGGCAGATCTCTGGTGCTCTTAGACGAGCTTGGTTCCGGAACCGATCCTACGGAAGGTGCTGCGCTCGCCATATCGATAATCGAAGAACTCAGGAAGAAGAATTGCATCGTAATGTCTACGACGCACTACAGGGAGCTTAAGGGCTATGCGGAGACCACGGAAGGCGTAATGAATGCTTCCTGCGAATTCGATACGGAGACTTTGGCTCCGACATATAAGCTCATTACGGGAAGACCCGGTTCTTCAAATGCTTTCGTGATATCAAGCAAGTTAGGTCTTGCAAAGCACATCCTGGATAATGCAAGGACAAGAATGTCCACAGATGAATTAAGATACGAAGAGCTCCTTGCGAAGGCTGAGGAAGAGACCAAGAGAGCTGAAGAACTTGCAAAGGAAAACGACAGGCTCAATATAGAGCTCAAGGCTGAGAAGGCGCGCCTTGAAGAAGAGAACTTAAAGCTCAAGCAGTCAAAGACGAAGATCCTTAATGACATGAGAGCCGAGCAGAAGAGGCTTTTGCAGGAGCAGGAAAAAGAGATCAGCGAAGAGCTGCGCGACTTAAGAAAACGCTCCAAGGATATGGACAGAGCTGAGCGCGAGAAAGAGCTCGACAAGATCAGACGGAAGCTCAGAGCGGGTGTTCAGGACCTTGAGACGGAGGACGATGAAGCAGTTGATACTGTTGCTTTAAGCGGAGAGCCTGTTAAGGAAGTCATAGAAGGTGAGTGCTACTATGTTCCGTCTTTGGGACAGACAGGTGTTGCGGAGTCCGGACTTTCCAAGAGCGGTACCGTTAATATCCTATGCGGAAGCATGAAGATCGCTGTTAAAAAGAACCAGCTTATGATGCCGACGAAGGCACAAAGGGACGAGTTCTTAAGAGGAAAGAACAAGGGCTCTCAGAAGGGCAAAGTCCTTAAGACCAAGTCTTCGGGCGAGGATATGGGCAAGGTAAGATTCAATGCTGCTTCGACCACAAGGTCCGAGCTTATGCTTATCGGCATGACTACGGCTGAAGCTGAATCAAGACTTGCAAAATACCTTGAAGACTGTGTCCTTGCGGGGATCAGGGAAGCAAGGATCGTTCACGGTAAAGGAACAGGAGCGTTAAGATCCTGCGTGCAGGATATGCTGATAAAAGATGACAGAGTCGAATCTTTCCGCGCCGGCGAACAGGGCGAGGGAGATGCAGGCGTAACAATTATCAAATTCAGATAAACGGGGGGAAAGATCATGGCAGAGAACAATGTGAATCAGGTACAGCCGGTAAATGTACAGATTCCGGCAAAAGAACCAAAGAGAGTCCGTGTAGGATTTATTTTCCTCTCGCTTGTCCCGGTAGCGGTGCTTATCGCTATTCAGACGATCACGCAGATGCCATTTATGGCTATGGCAATGGCTGAGACTATGTCGGAGACTGGCGGCAATCCCGGAGACGTTTTTGACACAATGATAAAGATGTCGGAGGTCTTTAATGCCAAATATGCTGTCTGGGCTTATATGCTCTACGGCGTTATTGCCTTGATCGTTTTCGGAAGCTGGTATATCAAGGGCTTCGTTAAGGGCAAGCCCAGATTTAAGTTCAGCAGTGTGTTCGGTTTTAAGTCCATCCTGGCAACAGTGGGAATCGTTATCGGACTGACTTTTACGATAGATGCAGGATTGACCCTTGCCTCATGGCTGGCACCTGAAGTTATGGAATCTTATCAGGAGCTAATAAAAGCTTCGGGCCTTGTGGACAACGTACTGATCACGGTAATTTACGGAATCCTGATGGGACCTGTTCTTGAAGAACTTGCCCTGCGCGGACTTACATTCGGCTATCTCGAAAAGTCCAATATCAAGCCGTTCTTTGTGATACTCATCTCGGGTATTCTTTTCGGAGCAATGCATATGAACCTTGTTCAGGGCATCTATGCATCTTTCCTGGGATTCTTCTTAGGTTATCTGAGATACAAGTACCGTTCGATCTCTATTACGATCATTGCCCATATCCTGTTCAACCTTATGGGAACATACGGAAGCGAGGCTTTGTCATTACTGAAACTGCAGGAAGGTGCAGTGCTTATCTTAGGCGGCATCTCACTCTTTATCCTCGCATTTGCGATCGTTCTTATTAACGGTGATGCAAAGGCTTATCACGCGGAATGAGTTAACAATCCGTTTAAGAAAAGCCCGTAGCTTGTGTGTTATACTTTAAAAGTAAATCAAAGTTGATTAGGAGAGATCAGTTTTGCTTAGCGAAGAAGAACATATGTCAGAGGCCCTGGTCAGGATCTTTGAGAACGTCGTTTTAACAGAAGAGAAATCTCTTCAGGCAGGATATTTTAAAGACCTGTCTATTGCTGAAATGCATACCCTTACTGCAATCGGACCTTACGAAGCGCGCACCATGACTAATACCGCTGAAGATCTTGGTATTACGACAGGCACGCTTACTGTTGCCATAGACAGGCTTGTTAAGAAGGGTTATGTCCACAGAGAGCGTGATAAGCGTGATAAGAGGATCGTAAGGATAAGCCTTACGCATAACGGCAAGCTTGCGTGCAGAATGAACAGCAAGTTCCACAGAGTATTGGCTAAGCATATTCTTGCCGGATATGACGAGAAGGACAGAAAGCATCTTATAGATCTCGTTGATGAGGTTGACACATACGTTGAGCAGCAGCTCAAGCGTTATGACAGCAGTGAGAACGTAAGAGCGACCGCGATGAAGGTTGCTAAAGATACCACTAAGGAGAAGAAGTAATATGGCTGACTCTGATAACCTGAGAGCGAAAGTTAAAGAAGACGTTATTAGAATCATGGCAGAGACCCTTGAGATTTCTCCTGAAGAGATCACATCCGATCTCGCTTTCAATACCGATCTTCCGTTTGATTCACTTCAACTCTATGAATTCGTAATCGATGTCGAAGAGACATACAACATCCGTCTTCCTGACGAACTTCTGGATCAGGTAAAGACAGTTGATGATATGATCGACGTTGTAATGAAGCTCAAGAAATAACGATTCCGCATAGATGAAGAAGTTATTTATCGTAAACAGCAGAGCTGATTCGATAGCTCTGGACCGCTTCAA
>CADCJM010000014.1 GCA_902801755.1 Oscillospiraceae bacterium | reverse complement strand
ATCTCCCGATGCAGAAGGAAATCCTCGACAAGATCGTTGCGATCCACGAGGGAAAGATCACAGAAGGAGGTAATTTCTGATGGCTGTAGTTTTCGAACCCACAAAAGGCCTTACAGATAAGCCTTTCCACTATTGCCCCGGCTGCTGCCACGGCATCATCCACAGACTCGTAGCTGAGACTCTTGTCGCAAATGATGCTCTCGAGACAGCTGTAGGCGTTGCATCCGTAGGATGTACATACAATTCTTATGAATACATTGCATGCGACATGGTCCAGGCAGCTCACGGAAGAGCACCTGCTGTTGCTACAGGTATCAAGAGAAACTTAAAGGACAGCTTCGTCTTCACATATCAGGGTGACGGCGACCTCGCTTCCATCGGTACAGCTGAGATCGTTCACGCTGCAGCAAGAAGCGAGAATATCACGGTAATCTTCGTAAACAACGCAGTTTACGGCATGACATCAGGTCAGATGGCACCTACAACACTCGTAGGCCAGGTTACTACTACATCACCTTGGGGACGTGATCCTTCATATCAGGGATATCCTATCAACGTTTCCGAGTTCTTGTCCAACCTCGCAGGCGCAGCTTACATCGAGCGTGTTTGTGTAACAGACTTCAAGAACATCCAGAACGCTAAGAGAGCGATCCAGAAGGCATTCAATGTTCAGAAGAACAAGCTCGGTTTCTCTCTCGTAGAAGTTCTCTCCACATGCCCTACCAACTGGGGTAAGGAGCCTCTCGCAGCTATGGAGTGGCTTAAGGAGAACATGGAAAAGCAGTATCCGCTCGGATGCTACAAGGGTGCTGATATCACATTCGATGCTGACGGCAAGTATGTTTCCGGAGCTATTCCTGCAACTAACAACAACTGCGTTAATGTTGGGGAGGTGAAGAAATGATTGATTTCTCTGTAATTTTTGCCGGCTTCGGCGGTCAGGGAATCCTCTCCGCAGGCAAGATGGCAGCAGAAGCTGCTCTTTATGAAGGTAAGGAAGTATCCTGGTTCCCGTCATACGGACCTGAGATGCGTGGCGGTACAGCTAACTGCTCCGTAGTTTTCTCAGATGAGCCTATCGGATCACCCGTTGTTAACGATGCAGACGTTGTAATCTGCCTCAATCAGCCTTCAATGGAGAAGTTCGAGAAGCAGTTGAAGCCCGGCGCTTTGATGATCCTCGATTCTTCACTCATCAAGACAAGACCTGTAAGAACAGACATCAAGGTCATCGCTATGGAAGCTTCCGATATCGCTTCCGAATTGGGCAAGATGATGTTCGCTCCTATCACAATGCTCGGCTGTATGGCTACAGCTACAGGCTGCTTCACAAGAGATTCCTTCGAGAAGTCACTCTATGAGATCCTTCCTGAGAGAAAGCACAACCTGATCCCCATCAACATGGAAGCATTCGACAGAGGCGCTGCATTCGCTAAGTAATAGCCCTGATCTAAAGAATCTAAGTGTTATAATGTTCCTGCCTGAGAGATCGGGCAGGAATTTTTATTTGGGATATGGATATGAAAAAAGTTCTTAAGACTATCGGAATTATAATCCTTGCTCTCCTTGCATTATTGGTTATCGCTGTGGCAGGCATTTTTATCTGGCATCGGATAATGCTCGAAAAGGAGAAGCCACTGCTCGAACACCCTCTAGGACAGCTTATAGAGGTCGACGGTCACAACATGTGCGTTTATACGGAAGGCGAAGGGAAGCATACATTGCTGTTCCTGTCCGGATCCGGAACGCCTGCGCCCATTATTGATTTCAAGCCTTTGTACTCGCTTCTGAATGACGATTACAGGATCGTTGTTATCGAGAAGTACGGTTATGGTTTCAGTGATGTGGTTGATACAGAGAGAGCATTTACCACGATCTTAAGACAGGACAGGGAAGTTCTCGAAAAGGCCGGCATTGAAGGCCCGTTTATCCTTTGTCCTCATTCAATGTCTGGTCTTGAAGCTATCCTTTGGGCCCAGGATTATCCTAATGAGGTTGAAGCAATTGTCGGTCTCGATAATGTGCTCCCGAGAACATATGACAATTACGATGTTGAAGGCACTTTGAAACTCGAGGGCCTTTTTACCGCTGCAAGGGAACTGGGCCTTGCAAGACTCTACTATTCTGACAGCTTTCTTCCGGACAGTCTTTCCAAAGAAGAGAAGGATCTCTACCGCGCCATTGCGTCAAGAAATCTGGTTAATGTAGATGTCATGAATGAGGGTAAGGCGATTTTCGATGCCGTCAGATTAATAGACAGCAAGCCCAAGCCTGATGTCCCTATGATAATGTTTGTTTCCGATGGCAAAGAGACCAACGGCAGCGACTGGATCGGCAATCACTATGCTTATGCATCTGACCTGTCAAATGCAAAGGTGATAGAACTTGGATGCGGTCACTATGTGCATTATTTTAAGGCTGATGAGATCGCATCAGATATGAGATCTTTCATCCGGAGTGAACTGGATTAAGTATCTCCAGCAATCGAAGATCTGTTCTTAACCTGCTTTTGCAACATTTCCTCTAAGTACTTTGTATTTATAGTATCAAGCTTATTAGGGGAAAACATATGAAGCATAGAAAGAGCATTATATTAATAGCTGTCCTGATGACAGCAGTCAGCCTGATCGCAGGCTTCAGGCTGTTTGGCGATAAGTACGTTACAAAGTGCTATGCAAAGAACCACCCTGATTTTGGCAAAACTGATCTGGGCGGCATAGTTCTGGAAGGCGAGTTTACAAGCTGTAATTCCGATAACCTTCTGAAATTTGAGGGTTACTATAAGACTCTTGATACGATTACCCTTGTTTTCGATGCTTCATCACCCATAAACGGAAAGATGCTCAAAAGATATGCGGATACGCACTATAACGCAACATTACAGGGAGTTATCTATGAGAGATCTTTTACTCATAAGTATGTGACGTACCAGTTTGAACCGTTTGTTTATGAAAAGGACGGTGAAGAGATACATGTGGACAGAGCAAAAGTGCGTGCGTTCAATTTCCCGTTAAGCGACGATGAGCCGCAGTCGTACTATTATCTCAATATCAAAGGTTACAGAACGTATAAAGGTATCAAAGACGAACTTAAAGAAGTTGATATGGTCGTAAGCAAGGATACCCAGATAAAAGAACTGGACCGGGGCTATTACACCGATTATATGTATGATGAGATCCTCCAGTACTACAATGCCGAGACAGGCAAGTGGACAGAAAAGGTGCTGGAAGACCAGATGACAAACAATATGCCTTTGGAATAAATCTCCTTATTCAAAAGGGAATAATGCTGCCTCACCTTTCTCGATGATGATGTAGGAAGGCTTCGTATCTTCCTTGGGAATGGAAGGGGAACCCGGATTCATATAACGGAAAGTCTTGCCGTCTTCTGCGTTGAACATAATGTCCTTGGCGACATGGGTGTGGCCCATTATGATAGTGCCGCCGTCAGGCATGGCTTTCGGCTTGTCATAAGGGTTATAGATGTGACCGTGTGTCAGGAAGAAAACATGACCTTCATCAACAAGGTAGACGTAGTCAGCCATGATGGGGAATTTTAAGACCATCTGGTCGACTTCGGTATCGCAGTTGCCTCTTACTGCAATGATCTTATCTGCAATATTATTGAGGATCTCGATTACCTTTTTTGGGGCGTGATGAGCGGGAAGGTCATTCCTGGGACCGTGATAAAGAGTGTCTCCCAGAAGGATGAGCTTGTCGGCACCGCTTTCAGCAAATGCGTCAACGATGCGCTGTGCCCAGTATGAATCTCCGTGAATGTCCGATGCTACAAAGTACTTCATGTTAAAGCCTCTTTCTAATTATCTCCCAATAGGATAGCACTTAATCCTTGACTGATAGGGAATAAAAATATAAAACTAAATTTACATTCAGTTAATCACTATGTCAGATTGCAATTTCTATAATAAAAGATATAACCGGTGGTCCACACGAAGTTTAGTTGTTTTTTATGAAGAAAATTGCGGTTTTTACATCTCATGTATATGAACAGATGTCCGGACTGATGCAGAAGGGACTTCTTGATGCTGCGAAAAGATACGGCGTCAAGCTTATATTCTTTGCCAGCTTCGGCGATTCCTACAGCAGCAAAAACTATGGCGAGTTCTCGAAATATGATGAGGGCGACTGCGTTTCCTTTGATATCCCGGATCTTAATGATTTCGACGGCGTAATCAAGATAAGCACTTATTTCAGTGAAATCATCAAACAGCATCTTAAAAAGATCCTCACATATCACGACATCCCTGTTATCAACATCGGAAGCCTTGAGGATGATCATATAAGCATTTCCTGTGATGAAGCAAAGACTTATGCAAAGACTGTGCGTCATGTTATCGAGGAGCACGGCTGCAGGGACATTTTCCATGTAGCCGGCGATAAGATCCATAATTTCACATTTGACCGTATAGCGGCATACAGGAAAGAACTGGAAGATCACGGTATTCCTTTCGATGAGAGCAAGATCTTCTACAGCAATCTCTGGTATGACTGCGGAGACAGCGCTCTCGATTTTATCCTGGAGACCTGCAAAAAGAACGGGAAGAAGCTTCCTGATGCTGTCTGCTGTGCCAACGATTATTCGGCGATCGGTCTTATCAATGCCTGCAAAGCCAGAGGAATCAGTGTTCCTGAAGATCTGATCATAACGGGTTTTGACGCTGTGGTTGAATCCACGAGCGGCTTCCCGACGCTTACCACGGCAACACAGCCTTTCTACAGATACGGTTACATGGCGATCGAGACAATGCTCAGGATCATCGGAGGAGAAGAGATCAAGGATAACATCTTCGTCGAAGGCGATCTTATCTGCAACCAGTCCTGCAGATGCAAGCCCAAGAGTGTAGACGGCATAGATGATTACAGAGTCATCTATACAAAGAGGCTGGATTATGCCACGGGCATAGCACAGTCTACGACTAACCTCATGCTCACTGTATCTGATGCGGGTACGCTTGAAGACTGCTTCCGCGCCATAAGTGACAACGCAAAGACCGATACCGGCTTTAAGGAGATGCTTCTGTGTCTTGCGCCGGGATGGGACAAGCAGAGGATAGTCGGTGAAGATTTCCGCACCACAGATGAGGAGATGACGGTAGTCTCAGGTTACAGAGGCGATGTTGATGTTCCTGTACAGACATTCAGGAAAAAGAACATCCTTCCGCAGGATATGCTCGAAGACCCCAATCCTTACTATATCTTCGCGCTGCATCATCTCCAGTATTATATGGGTTATCTGATCGTAGTCCCGGAGATAGGTTTCCGTGAGCAGAAGGCAATTCAGTCGTGGTTTGTTGATCTTGGCGTTATCCTTGAGACCAGACGTATCCAAAGAGATCTTGAGTTATCTGTCGCAAGACTGAAATTCCTCTATAACAGGGATACACTGACTGACCTCTATAACAGAAGAGGCCTGGAGGATTTCTTTAAGGAGTATCTTGATGAGTGCATCAGGAACAGATCAGGCCTTGCGGTCATCACGATCGACATGGATGACCTTAAATACATAAATGACAATTTCGGCCACAATGAAGGTGACTATGGCCTTAAGACCATAGCATACGGACTTGCCAGAGCCGTGAACGGCAATGAAGTATGTGCAAGGGCAGGCGGAGATGAGTTTACTGTCCTCGCGAAAAACTGTACTGAAGAAAAGGCCGGAGAGTTCATCTCTAAAGTCAGGTCGATAATTGAACAGAAAGTAATGCTGGATGGCAAGCAGTTCAATGTTTCCATAAGCTGCGGTGCTTATATCGAGTATCCGGATGAGTCTCTCAAAGAAGATGCACATTCGATCTTTGAGAAATGCCTCAAAGAAGCCGACAAGACGATGTACAAGGAAAAGAAGCTGCATAAAGTCGGCAGGGGAAGGAACGGATCACTGACCGGTCTGAAAGACTCTGTTATGTAATTTTGCACAAAACCGACGGCAAATTTCTCCGTTTTTTTGTATTTTCGGTTGGATAATTCTCTAATTTAGTTTATAATATCTGTTATTAAGGGCGGGTGCCCTTTGATTTTGACGCGCCTTTTTAGCGGGCCGTCAATAATACATAACAGGGAGGCAAAGCTACATCAATGGATGCCGCTTATTTATTCAACAAGGGCGAGAACTATATGAGCTATAAGTTCCTCGGTGCTCATCCCTATGAGGATGAGAACGGGAAGGGCTTCATATTCCGCGTTTGGGCTCCTAATGCACGTATGGTCAGCATTATGGGTGATTTCAATGACTGGGATCCCAATGACTGCCAGATGTTTATGCTTGGAAAGACCGGCATTTGGGAACAGAAGGTTCCTGATGCGCAGCAGTGGGACCGCTATAAGTACAGAGTTATCGGTGCTGACAACAGGATCTATGAGAAGGGTGACCCCTTCGCAAGACATTTCGAGACCAGGCCTAATAATGCGTCTATCATCTACGATCCTGATGATTATATCTGGAACGATGACGAGTTCTGCAAGAACCGTACAGATGCTCTGGCACCTAAGCCGATCAACATCTATGAGATCCACTTAGGTTCATGGAGAAGACATCCGGACGGCAATTTCTTCACATACAGGGAACTCGCTATAGACCTTGCAGATTACTGCAAGAAGATGCACTACACACATGTAGAGCTCATGCCTATCTTAGAGCATCCTCTGGATGATTCATGGGGCTATCAGGTAACAGGCTACTATGCTGTTACTTCAAGATTCGGAACACCGGCAGACTTCAAGTTCATGGTAGATGTCCTTCACCAGAACGGCATCTCCGTTATCCTTGACTGGGTTCCGGCTCACTTCCCGAAGAACATGGAAGGTCTTGTCAGATTTGACGGCACGCCTTGCTATGAGTACGCAGATCCCAGGATCGGTGAGCACAGGGAATGGGGCACTTATGTTTTCGATTATTCCAAGAACGAAGTTATATCGTTCCTGGTATCCAATGCGGTCTACTGGATCGATGAATATCATCTTGACGGTATCCGTGTTGACGCTGTTTCTTCCATGCTCTACAGGGACTACGGAAGACAGCAGTATATTCCCAACAGGTTCGGCGGCAACGAGAATCTTGAAGCAATCGATTTCTTCAAGAGACTTAACTCGACGATCCGCAAGAACTATCCTCATGCAATGCTCATCGCAGAAGAGTCCACAGCATGGCCTAAGGTATCCCATCCCGTCGAATACGGCGGACTGGGCTTCACACATAAGTGGAACATGGGCTGGATGCATGACACGCTGGATTATTTCTCGACTGATTCTTATGCAAGAGCATGGCATCATGATGAATTCTGTTTCTCAATGATGTATGCATTCTCCGAGAACTACATCCTGAGCCTGTCTCACGATGAAGTTGTTCACGGCAAGCATTCCCTTATCGACAAGATGCCGGGCGACATCTGGAGAAAGTTCGCGTCACTTAGAACCATGATGATGTACCAGATCAGCCACCCGGGCGGAAAGCTCAATTTCATGGGTTCTGAATTCGGTCAGTTCATCGAATGGCGTTTCTATGAGCAGCTCGAGTGGTTCCTGTTAGATTACGAATCACACAGACTCCTGCAGAATTTCAACAGCGAACTTAATAAGTTCTACATCGAGAATCCCCAGCTGTGGGAAGATGACCACACATGGGCAGGCTTCGAATGGATCGCTGCAGACGACACCAAGAACAACGTATTTGTATACAAGAGATCATGTCCGGATCCCAAGAAGAACGATATCTATGTCGCTCTCAACATGGTTCCCCAGCCGCTCGAAGGCTATGAGATGCCTGTTTACGAGCTTGGCACATACAAGATCGTCTTTAATACGGACGATATGTGCCACGGCGGTTCCGGATATCCTACAGCAACCGACATGAACGGCTGCTTTGAAGCAATCGACGAGCCTCTTAACGGCAAGCCCTATAAGGTCAGGATCAACCTTCCTCCTTTGGCAGGTATCTTCTTTGTTAAGGTCAAGGATCCCGTAAAGAAGAAGGCCAAGAAGACCACTAAGGCCCCCGCTAAAAAGCCTGTCGAAAAGAAGGCTGCTGCTAAATCTTCCGCAAAGAAGACAGCAAAGCCTGCTGCCAAGAAGGAAGTAAAGACAGCAGAAGTGAAGCCTGCAAAGAAGACCGCGGCAAAAAAGCCCGCAGCTTCAAAGAAGGCACCCGCAAAAACGAAGAAAACAAAATAAGCTCATATATGGAGGTAGTTCATTATGGCAAGAACTGAAGTCGTTGCGATGATACTCGCAGGAGGACAGGGAAGCAGACTCGGTGTACTGACCAAGACGGTAGCAAAACCGGCCGTTCCCTTTGGAAGCCGTTACAGGATAATCGATTTCCCGCTCTCTAACTGTGTAAACTCAGGTATAGAGATCGTAGGCGTTCTTACGCAGTATCAGCCGCTGGCACTTAACACTTACGTAGGTAACGGACATCCGTGGGACCTCGACAGAAATAACGCCGGTGCTTATATCCTTCCGCCTTTCCAGAGCAATGCAGGCTCTGACTGGTATAAGGGTACAGCTAACGCTATTTACCAGAATATGAGCTTTATCGATGACAACGATCCTGAATATGTTGTCATCCTCTCAGGCGACCACATCTACAAGATGGATTACGCCGCTATGCTCAAGGCTCATATCGAGAAGAACGCTGACGCTACTATCGCGGTATATGAAGTACCGTGGGAGGAAGCTCCGAGATTCGGTATCCTCAACACCAGCCCGCTAATCCGAAGAGCAATCTCGCTTCTATGGGTGTTTACATCTTCACATGGAGCGTTTTGAGACAGGCTTTGATCGAAGACGAAGCAAATCCGAATTCCAACAACGACTTCGGTAAGAATATCGTTCCTAACCTCCTGGCTCAGGGCAAGAAGCTCTGCGCTTACAGATTCTCAGGTTACTGGAAGGATGTAGGAACGATCTCATCCCTCTGGGAAACAAATATGGATATCCTCGACAAGCCTGAAGAGATCAACCTCGTAGACAGATCCTGGAAGATCTTCTCCAGAAACCCTGTTAAGCCTTCACACTTCATCGGTTCAGGCGCAAAGGTCAAGAATTCCGCTCTTACAGACGGATGCCGTATCTTCGGTGACGTAGAGCATTCAGTCCTTTCCGAATCCGTAATCGTTGAGAAGGGCGCTATCGTTAAAGACTGCGTTCTCATGCCGGGTGTTGTCGTTAAGGAAGGCGCACATCTCGAGCGCTGTGTAATTGACCAGGGAACAGTTATCGGCAAAAACGTTCAGGCAGGAAGCTTCGTCGAAGGCGAAGGACCTTACACCAACCATAAGATCTGCTCAGAAGGTATCTGCGTTTTCGAGCGTGGCCTTACGATCAAGGAAGGTGCTGTCATTCCTAAGAACAGCATGATCGATTCTGATCTGGAAGTTCCTGAAGACTGCAAGATCATCGAGTCAAAATTCAGAGCATGAGGTAAAGGAGATTAAGACATATGTTTAATAATGCGATGGGCCTTATCCTGGCCGACAACAAAAAGATATCTCTGGGCGAGCTCTCCAATCCCCGCGCGCTTTCCGCCATGCCTTTCGGCGGAAGATACAGAATCATTGACTTTATGTTATCCAACATGGTCAACTCAGGCGTAAAGAACGTCGGACTTCTTACTTACAACAAGTACAAGTCACTGATGGACCATACCGGCACAGGCGGTGCATGGTCTTTGGACAGAAAGAATGACGGTCTTCATATCCTGCCGCCTTACGTTAACTCTGAGGCTACAAACATCAGCTCTGACGAGGAACTTACAGGCGTTATCGACTTTTTAAGACAGTCACGCACACCTTATGTTATCGTTGCAGGCGCTAATGTTATCCTCAACACGACATTCGATTCATTCATCAAGTCACACGAGGAATCAGGTGCTGACATTTCCGTTATGTACAACCGTGACGGCACAAAGTTCGGCAATCCTTCATATATCCTCGACATCGACGATGACGGCTTTGTAAGAGACATGCTCTACAATCCCGCAAAGGCTACATCTCCCAAGTGCTCTCTCGGTATCCTGTGCCTTAGAAGAGATCTTTTGATCGATATCCTTGCACGTCAGATGGCACACGGACAGAGCCACTTCGGTATCCACTCGATCGTTAAGATGTTCGACGAGTTCAAGGTACACGGATTTGAGTATTCCGGCGTGGTATTGAGGATCAACAGCGTTCAGAGCTACTTCAATGCCTCAATGTCACTTCTTACAGATTCGGTCCGAAATGACCTGTTCTGGAGCGGAAAGCCTATCTATACTAAAGTCAAGGACGAAGCTCCGACACTTTATTTCGACAACGCCGAGATGAGCGATTCGATCGTATCCGACGGCTGCCGCATCTATGGTAAGGTTGAGAGCTCAGTCATATTCAGAAGTGTTACGATCGCAAAGAACACAACGATCAAGAATTGCGTTATCATGCAGGACGTTCACATTTCTGAGAACTGCCATCTCGAAAACGTTATCCTTGACAAGAACGCTTTCGTTAGACCTGGCGTAAGACTTGTCGGACATCCCGACTATCCTATTGTTATAGGAAAAGGAGCAGGTATCTGATTATGGAAAAAAACATCAAAGTATTGTTCGCATCGTCCGAGTGCAGTCCGTTCGTTAAAGTCGGGGGTCTCGCTGACGTTGTAGGCAGCCTGCCTGTAGAGCTTAATAAGCAGGGCGTTGATGCACGTGTTATTATCCCGCTCTACAAGAAGATCAAGGTCAAGTACAGCGACAAACTCCAGTTCCTCGGATGGAAAATGGTTCATATGGGATGGAGATCGCTTTATGCGGGTCTGTTCTCTCTTGAAGTAAACGGCGTTGTTTTCTACTTCATCGATAACGAATACTATTTCAACTTCGACCAGATCTATGTTGATTATGTTTTCGATATCGAGCGTTATTGCTTCTATCAGAGAGCAGTTCTGGACTTCATGGGCGACTTCATGAACTTCGAACCTAATGTCCTCCACTGCAACGACTGGCAGACGGGCATGATGCCTATGCTCCTTGACTGTCACTTCAAGAAGAACGGCTATCACACCAACGTGCAGACAGTCTATACGATCCACAACCTCAAGTATCAGGGCGTTCATTCGATCGACGTCGTAAGAGAGATGTTGGATCTCCCTGACGATTACTTGAGAGAGGATTTCTGCATCAAGGATAAGGCCATCAACTTCATGAAGGCCGGTATCGTATTCAGTAATTCCGTTACTACGGTATCTCCGACATATGCTTATGAGATCATGACCGACTATTATGGTGAAGGCCTTAACTACACACTGCAGAAATATGCATACAAGGTATCAGGCATCCTCAACGGCATGAACGATCTTGAGTACGATCCTTCAAAGGACGACAAGATCCCGATGAAGTATTCGATCAAGAACTATAAGGAAGGTAAGGCTGCATGCAAGAAGTCATTGCAGGAGCAGCTCAACCTTGAAGTTAATCCCGGTGCGCCTCTTTGCGCTATGATCTCACGTCTTGTAGACCAGAAGGGCTTGGATCTCCTGCTCTATGTATTAGAGGAAATGCTCTATGACGGAATGCAGGTCGTAATCCTCGGTACGGGCGATCCTTACTATGAGAGAGCTCTCGTTGATATCGCCAACCGCAACAAGGGCAAGATGTGCGCATGCATCGATTTCGACAGCGGACTTGCTCATACGATCTATGCGGCATCGGATATCTTCCTTATGCCCAGTATCTTTGAACCCTGCGGCCTCTCACAGCTCTGCTCCATGGCATATGGTTCAGTACCTGTAGTAAGAGAGACGGGCGGTCTTAAGGATACAGTTACTCCTTACAATGAATATACAGGCGAGGGCAACGGCTTCTCATTTGCCAACATCAATGCACATGAGTTCTTATTCGTAACCAAGTATGCTGCTGACATTTACCGTCATCACCCTGATGTATGGGATAAGATCATCGAAGCAGGCATGAAGGGCGATTATTCATGGAAGAAGAGTGCAGGCGAGTATGCCGGCCTTTATTCCCTGATCACAGGCATCCCGAGAATTGAAGTCAAGCCTGAACCCGCTCCTGCGAAGGAAGCGAAAAAGGAAGCTCCGGCAAAGGCAGAAAAGCCTGCAGAGAAGAAGACAGCTGAGAAGAAGCCTGCCGCTAAAAAGGCTCCTGCCAAGAAGGAGACCGTAAAGAAGGCTCCTGCTAAAAAGCCTGCAGCAAAAAAGGCTGCTCCGGCAAAGAAACCTGCAGCTTCTAAAGCTCCGGTAAAGGCCGAGGAGAAAAAGCCTGAAGAGAAGGAGAAGAAAGACTGATGTCTGACAAGACACAGACTGATTCAAAAGAGTTTAACAAGGCGCGGTGCATTCATGCATCGCGCCTTCCTGAGTACAGGCAGCCGTTTGGCGCAAGACCATGTGCTTCTTATGTCGATATCTTTTTCGATACCTTCAAGGAAGCTTCAAATGTTACGTTCTGCTATACTTACGGGCTTTATAATTTCACATATCACGAAGAGCCGATGTATTCGGTATCAGGACTTGGAAGGTATCATGTAAATCTCATGCTTCCTTCGGAACCTTCGATACTGTTCTACTGGTTCAGATTTAACTGCCCTGGTGACCTTGACGGTCTTCCGGACGGATTTAAGGAAGATAATCCTAATCTCCCACTCTACTACGGAGCGGGCATGGATACCCCAAACGGCGAGGGAACGCTCTATAAAGAGCCTCCGAGAGTAGGCGTGGATGAGGATAAGTATCCTTACGCATTCCAGATAACCGTATACAACAAAGACTTCAAGACACCTGAATTCTTAAAGGGTGCCATGATGTACCAGATTTTCCCGGACAGATTTGCCAGAGATTCCGCTTTTGATTATCAGAAGATGATGAGCACGGTTGACAGGTCAGAGCGTATCTATCACGAGGACTGGAACGAGGATGTCGATACGAAGGGCAAGCCCGAGACAGGTTATCTTGCCTGCGACTTCTACGGAGGAAGCCTTAAGGGTATTGAGGAACGGCTCGATTATCTAAAAGAGCTGGGAATCAATGTCCTTTATTTGAATCCTATCTTTGAGGCGAGATCTTCGCACAGGTACGATACGGCTGATTATCTTAATGTTGACCCCATACTTGGCGGCACAACGGCTTTCTTAAGCCTTCAGAGCGCCTGTGAGGAAAGAGGCATAAAGATCATCTTAGACGGTGTGTTCAGCCACACCGGAGCCGATTCCAGGTATTTCAACAAGTTTGACAGATATGAGGGCGTCGGAGCCTACAAGGCCTTTAATGAAGGTGAGGAGAGCAGGTTCCGTTCCTGGTATAACTTCTACAGGAATGACGATGGCTCTGTCGGATACGATTCCTGGTGGGGTTTCCCTGATCTTCCCAATATCAACGAGGACGATCTGGCATACAGGAACTTTATCTTCGGCAAGGACGGAGTCGTAGATACATGGATCTCCAGAGGTGCAGCAGGCTTCAGGCTTGATGTGTCTGACGAGCTCCCCGACAGCTTCATTAGGCAGATGAGATCGACCGTCAAAGAGAAGACGGGCGGAGAAGGTGCCGTTATCGGTGAAGTCTGGGAAGATGCTTCAAATAAATGCAGCTATGGCAATTACAGGGACTTCATGCTCGGCAACACACACGACTCTGTTATGGGATATACCTTCAGGCATATCCTCCTGGATTTCCTTGCAGGCTATATCGATGCGGATATTGCTAATACAAGATTCGAAGGATTCCGTGAGCGCTATCCGAAGGAAGCCTATTATTCCATGATGAACCTGGTGTCATCCCATGATGTTCCGAGGATCATGACTATGCTCTCAAGACCTGAAGATACTGATGACAGGGATATCCAGAGAGGCTTTAAGGTCGATCCGATGTACTATGATACGGTAGCGTCACTGTCCAAGATGGCTTTTGCTTTCCAGACATGCTACATAGGTGCTTCCTGCATCTACTATGGTGATGAGATCCTTATGGAAGGATATAAGGATCCTTTCAACAGAAGGACATATCCCTGGTATAAGACTGACCAGAAGCAGCAGGAGGCTTTATCTTACTTTAGGCGTATCGCAAGGCTAAGGACAGAGAACCAGTGTCTTAAGACCGGCTACTATAAGACCCTTATGGCAGAGGGTGGTACCTTTGCCTTTGTCAGATATCTGAAAGAAGACCGTGATGCTTTCGGCAAAGAAGCCGGCGGCAGCAGGGCGGTGGTATTCGTTATGAACAGGTCGGACAAGCCTGTATTCGTTGATGTTTCCGAGCATTTCGGAACCTATGAATGTAAGGACTCAAATGACGGCGGCGATATCCATCCTGTCTCTGAACAGTTTATTCTTGGCGGAATTCTGGGCGGAACAAGGAGGATCGGTATTAAGCCGTTTGGCACCGCATTTTTGCTCTTCTAATTCCACATATTTCATATATTGATTTTTTAAAAGATTGATATAATCTAAATGCCGACCAAAGCGTCGGCATTTCTAATTTTCCAGAAAGGTAGCGCTGATAGTGAAGTTTTCCCGCGATTTCCGGACTTTGAAGAGCTTTCTGACGATGGGCCTTGTCGCCGTAATGTCAGTAAATATTGCTGCCTGCAACAGCAAACCCGGCGAATCCGTGCTTGATACCGTAAGTACTGATATTGAGCAGTCTGCTGCTACCACGGTGCTCTTAGAGACCATATCGACTGAGACCACTCCGTCTTTAACACCTACGCCTACAGCTACTCCCACGCCGTCACTGGCTCCCGAAGAACGCACGGTTACCGTGTCTTTTACGGGTGACTGCACTCTGACCCAGGATTACAGGGCTTCCAAGAAGTCATTTGACGACAAGGTCAAAGACAATATGGATTACTGCTTCCAGAACTGCGCAGAGATGTTCAAGGCCGACGACATGACACTGGTCAATCTCGAGAATCCTGTCACTGAGACTACGAGCCACAAGAATAACCAGTATATCTTCCGCATGAAGCCTGAGAATCTGGAGATGCTTACAAGAGCAGGCATAGAGGCCGTAAATATCGCCAATAACCATACGATGGATTTCTGGGAAGAAGGCCTTAAGGAGACCAGGAAGAACCTGGATGACAAGGGGATCCTCTGGAGTGATGACAAATATACTTCGATCTTTACCACGAGCAAGGGCATAAAGATCGGCATGGTCGGCCTTGGCAACGATACGAATGCTTCCAAGGTATATGGACTTATAGATGATCTTAAGAAGGATGGTGCTGCGATAATCATTGCATCCTGCCATTTCGGTCAGGAGGGCGTATATGAACCTACCGCAAGGCAGAAGAAGATCGCTCACGAACTCATTGATTACGGCGTTGATATCGTTGTCGGAACACACCCGCACCGACTTCAGCCGATAGAGAAGTATAACGGCCATTATATCTTCTATTCGCTCTCGAACTTTTGTTTTGGTGGAAATTACTCATTAACAGACCCTGATTCTGTAATAATTCAATGCGATTTTATTATGGACGGGGATGGCTCTAAATGCGTAGACTATAGACTGAGGGTTTATCCCTATTCTCAAACATCGACAAGACCCGGAAATGACTTCTGCCCCAAGCCTTATGCATGGGAATCTGAGGATTATTTCAGGGTCATGAAGCGCTTAAACTGGGCGCAGGGCGATGAATAATTAAGGCAGGTGCAGATTATGGCTGATTGCAAAGTTTTGGTAGTAATGGGTTCCGATTCCGATTTCCCCGTAATGGAAGGCTGCTTCAAGATGCTAAATAAGTTCGGTGTCGGATTTAAGGCGACGGTTGCATCAGCTCACAGAACACCTGATAAGGCTATGTCTCTTGCCAGAGGCGCAGAAGCTGAAGGATTCAAGGTAATTATCGCTGCAGCAGGCCTTGCAGCACACTTGGGCGGCGTTCTTGCTGCCAATACGGCACTCCCGGTAATCGGTGTACCCTGCAAGGGCGGCGCTCTTGCTGGCGTTGATGCTCTTTATGCAACAGTTCAGATGCCTACAGGTATTCCCGTAGCAACAGTTGCGATCGACGGCGGTTCCAATGCTGCTATCCTCGCATGCCAGATGCTCGCTTTATCTGATCCTGAGCTTATGCAGAAGATCAAGGATTACAAGGCAAGCCTCGCATCCTCGGTTGAGGAGAGAGACGCAAGACTTCAGCAGAAGATCGCTGAGATGAATTAAAAGATACTGAGAAATCATTATCATAGAACAATTTGAGTAAAGGACGGCTATAAACAGATGAGCGGAGTTTTCGGATGTTATGACATCAAAGGAAGCAAACAGGATGTAACAAGAGATACCTATTACGGTATTTTCTCGCTGCAGCACAGAGGACAGGAATCATGCGGTATCGCAGTTAATGATGACGGTTCTTTCCTGGTACACAAGGCATCAGGTCTTGTTACCGATGTTTTCGATGAGGTTACTTTATCTGCACTCGCAGGAACATGTGCGATCGGACACACAAGAGGCGGTTCTCCCAGAGAGAACGGCACAGATGCTATCCAGCCTATCTCCATTAAGTCCAGAGTAGGCAATATCGCTCTTTCTTCTGATTCTGTAATCATGAACGCCAACAAGATCAGAGACGAACTTAAGGATCAGGGCGCTATCTTCCAGACAAATACAGATTCAGAGATCATCCTTTCACTCTTCTCAAGAAACAGGATCAGGACAGAGGACTGCGAGCACGCTATCCTCGAGACAATGAAGGAGATCCATGGTGTTTATTCCATGATCTTCATGACTGAGGACAAGCTCATCGGCGTAAGAGATCCTTACGGAATCAGACCTTTGATCCTCGGAAAACTCGGTGACAAGTACTATATCTCTTCCGAGTCATGCGCTCTCGATGCTATCGGATGCGAGACAATAAGAGACTTCCTGCCCGGTGAGATCATCACTATCTCCAAGGACGGCATGAGCTCCATTCTTTATAACGAAGCATACGAAAAGAAGGACGCCAAGGTATGCGTTTTCGAATACGTTTATGTCGCAAGACCTGACTCTGTTATCGACCAGATGTCCATCTTTGATTCAAGATACAGAGTAGGTATGGCTCTTGCAAAGGAGAGCCCTGCTGATGTTGATCTCGTAATCGGTGCACCTGACTCCGGTAATGCAGCTGCAGAAGGCTATGCTGCAGGCCTGGGCGTTCAGTACGGCGCAGGACTTTTAAAGAACAGATATGTAGGAAGAACATTTATCAAGAGCACACAGCAGCAGAGAGAGCTTGCCGTAAGAATGAAGTTTGCAGCTCTTAAGACTGCTATCAAGGGCAAGAAGATCGCTATCGTTGACGACTCACTCGTAAGAGGTACTACAACAAAGCACATCATCTCATTCTTAAGAGAGAACGGCGCTTCTGAAGTTCACGTTAGACTTGCTTCTCCGCCGGTTAAGTTCGGCTGCTGCTACGGCGTTAACGCTTCTTCCGAGACAGAGCTTCCCGCAAGCACAAAGTCAGTTGAAGAGATCCGTGACATGATTGGTGCAGACTCACTTGCTTATATCAGCCTTGAGTCTTTGAAAGCATCCCTTAACACTATTGACTGCGGCGTATGCTCTGCATGCTTCGACGGCAACTTCATCGCAGGCAAGCCTGAGGATGATGAGGAATCAATTCATAAAGTGAAATATAATTAATGTCTCGCGTGCTTGGGTCCTCCGCGCGAACGGAGTTCGCTTGTGCGGAAAAGCACGCTCAACATAATTATATTTCCGGCTATCATAAAGATTACAGGAGACGTTATAAATGAAGATCGCAGTATTTGTGTCAGGTGGCGGAACTAATCTTCAGGCCATCATCGACAATACCAAGGATGGTATCTTAAAAGATATCGAGATAGTTCTCGTGCTGTCATCTTCAAAGAATGCCTATGCGCTCGAAAGAGCTGCAAATAACGGCATCAAGTCTGTTGTAGTCTCCAAGAAAGACTTTGATTCCATTGAAGAATGGGACGAGGCAGTCGTTAAGGCTGTAGATGAATCCGGCGCGGAACTTATCGTTCTTGCCGGATATCTTTCTTTGATGGGACCTAAGGTCGTTGCAAAGTATTCCAACCGCATAATCAACATCCATCCGGCACTCATTCCTTCATTCTGCGGTGCAGGCATGTACGGAATAAGACCGCACCAGGCAGCTCTTGCAAAGGGCGTTAAGGTGTCAGGAGCCACAGTTCATTTCGTAAATGAGAATTACGATGAGGGACCGATCCTTCTGCAAAAGGCCGTTGACGTCTTAGCCGACGATACTCCGGAGACACTGCAGAGAAGGATAATGGAGCAGTGCGAATGGAAGATCCTGCCGCAGGCCATAAGACTTATCGCTGACGGCAAAGTCGAGATAAAGAACAACATCTGTTACATAAAATGAATCAGTTATTAAATTTTGGAGGTGCTATATGATCACACAGAACCTGGGCAAGATCTTAAAGGAAAATGCTTATCCCGGAAGAGGAATCGTAATCGGTAAGTCCGATGACGGAAAGTATGCAGTTACAGCTTACTTCATCATGGGAAGAAGCGTTAACTCAAGAAACAGAGTATTCACGGCTACAGAGGACGGAATCAAGACAGAGGCTTTTGATCCCTCACTTCTTACAGATCCGCACCTTATCATTTATTCACCCGTAAGAGTTCTTGGCAACAAGACGATCGTTACAAACGGTGATCAGACAGACACCATCTATGAGCTCATGGATAAGCAGATGACTTTCGAGCAGTCCTTAAGAGGAAGAGAGTTCGAGGACGACGCTCCGAACTATACTCCCAGGATCTCCGGAATCATGCACGTTGAGAACGGCGCTTATAATTTCGCTATGTCCATCCTTAAGAGCGACGACGGCGATCCGGCTTCATGCGAGCGCCATACATTCACATACACAAATCCCAAGGCCGGCATCGGCAGATTCATCCACACATATATGGGTGACGGTAGCCCCCTGCCGTCTTTCGAAGGCGAGCCTGAGAAGGTAGAACTTAAGGGCGATATCGATACTTTCACAAATGAAGTATGGACAAGCCTTAACGAAGACAACAAGGTATCTCTTTTCGTACGCTACATCGATATAGCTACAGGCGAAGCAGAGACAAGAATCGTAAACAAGAATGTTTAATTATTGAATCAGTAAAAGGAGAACGACAATGTCTAACGAGATGCAACTCAAGTACGGATGCAACCCCAATCAGAAGCCTTCCAGAATCTTCATGAAAGACGGTTCTGAGCTTCCTATCGAAGTATTGAACGGCAAGCCGGGTTATATCAACCTTCTGGACGCTTTCAACGGCTGGCAGCTTGTAAAAGAACTCAAGGAAGCAACAGGCCTTCCTGCAGCTACATCCTTCAAGCACGTTTCACCTGCAGGCGCTGCAGTAGGCAAGCCCCTTTCCGAGACAGAAGCAAAGATCTATTTCGTAGATGATCTTGGCGAGCTTTCTCCCATCGCTTGCGCTTATGCAAGAGCAAGAGGCGCTGACAGAATGTCTTCTTACGGCGACTTCACAGCACTTTCCGATACATGCGACGCTATCACGGCTACAATGCTCGCAAGAGAAGTATCTGACGGCATCATCGCTCCCGATTACACAGAAGAAGCTCTTGAGATCCTTAAAACAAAGAGAAAGGGCACATATAACGTAATCAAGATCGACGCTTCCTATAAGCCCGCTCCGATCGAGACAAAGGACGTCTTCGGCGTTACTTTCGAGCAGGGAAGAAATGAGTTCGAGATCAACCATGCACTTTTGGACAACATCGTTACTGACACTAAGGACATTCCTGAGGATAAGAAGATCGACCTCCTGATCTCTCTTATCACTCTCAAGTACACACAGTCCAACTCCGTCTGCTATGTCAAGGACGGCCAGGCAATCGGTATCGGCGCAGGCCAGCAGTCAAGAATCCACTGCACAAGACTTGCAGGCCAGAAGGCTGATAACTGGTGGCTCAGACAGAGCCCTCAGGTATTAGGTCTCCAGTTCGTTGATGACATCAGAAGACCTGACAGAGACAACGCTATCGATGTTTACATCTCTGACGAGTATGAGGACGTTCTTGCAGAAGGTACATGGCAGAACATCTTCAAGGTTAAGCCCGCTGTATTCACAAGAGAAGAGAAGAAGGCATGGCTTGCTAAGAATGACAACGTAGCCCTTGGTTCTGATGCATTCTTCCCCTTCGGAGACAATATCGAGCGTGCTCACAAGAGCGGTGTTAAGTACATTGCAGAACCCGGCGGTTCCATCCGTGACGACCATGTCATCATGACATGCAACAAGTACGGCATTGCAATGGCATTCACAGGAATGAGATTGTTCCACCATTAATATTGTTTTACACTAGGGCTGTCTCTTACGAGGCAGCCCTTTTTTGTTTTGGAGGAAAATATGGAAGACGATAATAAGATCATTGAAGAGACTGAGAACAAGGCTTTAGCAGCAGAAGCAGAAAAGGCTTCAGAACCTGTGAAGGAACCTGTTAAAGAACCGGTCAAAGAAGAACCTGTAAATAAGATCAAGAACAGCAAGTATGCTGATTCTACGGATCATGATCTTCTGGTTGAACTGGTCAAGCTCGAAAAGAAGACTTCAAAAAGAACAGGCATCGTAGCCTTCTCTATGGTAGTTATTGCCGCTGTTGTCCTTGCATCAGCAGTCCTTATCGTTCCTAAGGTGGTTACGACACTTACAGCTGCTGAGACAACATTAGAGCACGCAACAAACCTCATGGGTGAGGTCAATAATTCCCTTGACGGAATGAATAAGATGATCTCCAATGTAGATACGGTTCTTACTGATAATACAGAAGCTATGTCTGAAGCTATCAAGAAGATCAGCGATATCGATATAGAGGGACTTAATGACTCCATTAAGAAGCTTAATGACGCTGTTGATGCTCTGAACAGGCTCTTCGGCGGAAACCGAGGCAGGTAAAACAACAGCCGGACCTGTCCGGACCAGAAATTAAATAACCTCCGTATGAGTTAATTTAAACGGACCAGAAATAAAACGTGTACGAGTTAATCAACCGGACCAAAAATAAAAGAAACCGTGTACGAGTTAACCTGACTGTAAAAAAATAAAATACCCCACCGTATGAGTTAATTGCCGCAGGCAATTACTGTCCGAAATACGGGGGGTGTTTTTATTTTTGGAGCCAAAGGCGGGAATCGAACCCGCGACCTATTCATTACGAGTGAATTGCTCTACCCCTGAGCCACTTTGGCGTGCCATAAAAATATACCCATTTGAAAGTTAAGTGTCAAGTGAAAGAGAGGCAAGGAATCGGCATAAGAATGATATAATTAGACTGTCGGAGGATAATCAGATGAAAGCCCGTAGCTTCTTAAAGAGAGCATTGAGTCTTATATTGTGCACGTCACTGGCGGGTGCTTTGTTTACTGGCTGTAAAAACGGCGATGATCTTTTCCCGTCTATCCCGTCCGAGAACGGAGAGACTGAGACCACTGAACCGTCTGAATCGACATCTGAACCTGTTACGGATGATGAGATCCGCCAGCTGCGCGTTGCGCTTCCTTATTCTGACCAGACTATCCAGTGTCTTGCGGCAATGCTTTACTGCAAGAATAACGGGATCTGGGACAGTTCTGAGACCGGACTTACTGTAGATACAGCTTATCTGACATCTGTAGCTTCCAATTATGTTGTAACCAATTCCGGCTGCGGCACCACCGGTGTTGATCTCGAACTGGTTAAGTCCTGGAAAGCTGATAATGCCATGCCTGACCTGTTCCTTGCACAGGACAGCAACGCTGTCTACAAGGCAGGGTATTCTGAATCTCTTAACGATTATCTGTCGGACAGCAAGTATCTTAATGTGCAGTCGATCTTTTCGGGTGCTCTGACAGCTGATTCTTCAGATGGTGTGTTCTATTCCGTTCCTCATTTCTGTTCAGCAAAGATCGTCATGGGCAACACCGAATATATTCCTTCCGATTTTGGAAAACTCCAGACAAAGAATACGACTGACGGACTTAAGGACTATCTTTCAGCTGTAAAAAAAGAGCACCGCTCGGCAGTGCCTTTCGCATCAGCCTATGAGCTTATTCCTTATCTGGGTTCGGCATTTAACGGTGACAACAGAACTTCCTACATGCTCTTCGATGAGTATCTGAAAGACAAGGATGCTGCCAAGACTATAAGCGTCAAGGCGGCCTCATATGTAAAGAGCCTGTATTCATCTTCGCTTGCATCAGATCTTTCAGGCGGCGCGGATCCTGTTTATTCGAGAAAGGCTGCTTTGTGGGTCGATTCTTCTGCAGATTTAAGGGTGTGGGCAGATTACTATCCCGGAAGCCTTTATCTTTTGCACCTGCCGTGCGCGGATGCAACTAATGTAGGCATTCCGTATTTAAGCACTTACTCATTGTGCGTTTCCAAGGGTTCTTCCAATAGCGATTTTGCTTCAGAGTTTGCGGCATTCATCTCTTTTGACCCTGATGCGCAGCTTTTGATATACAGATTAGAGGATATGACCGGTTTCATGCCGCTTACGAGAAATGATGCGGTATGGGATCTTGTTTCCGGAGATAAACTTTTCGGACATATGGCAGCAGACTTCAGACAGACAATGGATAACGCTGTTTATTGTCCTGATTCATTTGACAGCAGGTTGTTTACAAAGACTAATGAGTACACGGCAGAATATGTAAGGCAGAATGAAGAGTTTGTTCCGGAGAAATGCTATGGCTGACAAGATTGTTCTTCGTAAGATCCTTATTTCAGACAGCTCTGAGCTTAGAAAGCGCGGCCTCATGGAGGGTACGATAAAGCTCATCGAGGATGATATCAGGGCTCTCGGTACCGGAAGCCAGGGTGAAGCCATGCTCGCCACCAAGGAGGATGTCATCTACGCTTTGATCAAGCTCTTCAGGCCTGACAGAAAGAAATGCAGGGCACATATCGATTTCGTTTTTACTGCTGATGCGAACGCCGATACTCAGAGCGGCATCGTCGATGAAGTCTTAAGATACTGTTTTCTTGATGAGTACTATCACAAAGTGACTGTTATCTGCAATCATGGCAATGAAGGCTTGGAGCGCATCCTTATGGGCGCCGGATTTAATCAGGAAGCGGTATTAAGGGACGAGGTAAAGACCCGGGACGGATTTGAAGACGCCGGTCTTTATGCAATGCTGTCTTATGAATATCCGAAATACAATGTCTGCTTCGTGCCTTTCGAGAGGGGCGTGGCAGTCGTTACGGGCGGCATGGATTATATCGATTCTGTAAGACTCTTCCATTATGGCCAGCAGTTAGAAGACCCTTTCGAAAATAACGTTGCAGCAGGATTAGGGCTTCTCGACAGCAACAGGGGACTTGTCCGCAATGACGACGGCATCTATAACCTTGACGCTGAACAACTGAAGTTCCTTCCTAATGAACTGGCTGAAGCTTACGTTGAGCTTAAGGAATATTTCGACAGCAACAGGGCAGGCTTTGATATCAACGTAAGGTTCACTACCGGCACGCCTTTCCAGAAAAAGGTATGGAATGCGCTTAATTCGATCCCTTACGGCGGTACGGCAAGTTACGAGGATATCGCGCTGATGCTGACAGACGGCAAGCTCTCGGAAGCGCGTAAGATCACGAGAGCTGTAGGAAGCGCATGCTCTGATAATCCTGTACAGGTCATTGTTCCGTGCCACAGGGTAATCGGTAAGGACGGAAGCATCGTAGGCTATTCTGCGGGCATCGATATAAAAGACTATTTGCTCTTGCATGAGAGCTTTACGGCGGTAACACCGCTCATATCCAAGGAGGTATAACCAAGTGGCAAAGCACGATAAAGTGGAAGTCGGGATTTCAACGATCCTTAATCCCGTACCTGTTGTTATGGTCTCATCAGGCAGCAAGGACGGCAAGGCAAACATAATGACAGTAGCATGGGCAGGAACAGTCAATTCCGAACCGCCTATGGTATCTGTAAGCATCCGTAAGAGCAGATATTCACATAAGCTCATTTCGGAAACAGGCGAATTCGTAATCAATCTCGTATCCAAATCCTTATGCAAGGCATGCGATTACTGCGGCGTAAGAGGCGGTGAGAATGAGGACAAGTTCAAGTCCTGCGGTCTTACACCCGTAAAGGCTGAGGGAATGGAATATGCTTATGCCATTAAGGAAGCGCCTGTATCGATCTCCTGCGTAGTCAAGAGCGTAACAGAACTCGGCTCACACGACATGTTCATCGGAGAGATAAAGAGCGTTACTGCAGATTCCTACCTTTTGGATCAGAACGGCAAGCTCTGTCTGGATAATGCCAGACTTGTGGCATATAACCACGGAGAGTATTATCTCTTAGGCGAGAAACTCGGTTTCTTCGGCTATTCAGTAGCTAAAGAAGATGTAATCAAGAGAAGAATGGGAAAAGATACAAAGAAAGGCAAGAAATGAAGTTCATAGGGATCAGGAAAGTCCACGAAGGACGTTTTATAACATCCTATAATGCAGAATACGAGACTAATCTTGGCAATAAGAAGATCTATGAGATGGTCTCAAGAGACAAGAATATAACGAGCCTTGAAGACATCGCGCGCGAAAAGTGTGATGCTGTTGTTCTTATCATCACGAGCACTGACGGCGAACGTCTTCTGCTCAATAAGGAATACAGAATGGCAGTCGGAGGCTTTGCTTATAATTTCCCGGCAGGCCTTATCGATGAAGGCGAGACACCTGATGTGGCAGCTGCCAGAGAGCTCTGGGAAGAGACGGGCTTAAAGCTCGTATCTATAGATGAAGTCCTTCCGGTAAGCTTTTCGGGCGTCGGCATAACGAATGAAAAGAGCTGCTGCGTACTTGGAAAGGCTGAAGGTGAATTTGCACCGAGCACATCTGACGAGGAAGAGATCGAAGCCAGATGGTATACCAAGGAAGAGGTCAGGGAACTCCTGAAGCAGACAAATCTTGCTGCGAGGACTCAGGCTTTCTGCTACTGGTGGGCAAAAAGCTGATTTTATCTCTGACAAGTAAAAATACTTGACACGCCTATAAAGCTTTGTTATTATGTGCAGGCTTGGAATATAGGAGGCGTGCCTTTAAATGCGTGAAAAGTCAGTAAGAACAGACCTTTTGCTCGATTTCTATGGCAATCTCCTTACGCCTAAGATGAGGCGCACCTGTGAGAGCTACTATAACGATGACCTGACTTTGGCAGAGATCGCTGAAGCAGAGGGAATCTCAAGACAGGGCGTTCATGACACGGTCAAGAGGGCGGAAAAGCAGCTTGAGGAATATGAGGAGAAGTTAGGGCTTCTCGCACTTTTCGAGAAGCAGCAGGCAAAAGCAAAAAAGGCTCTGGCGCACATCAACAGCGGCGATACCGACAAGGCTGCAAAAGAGCTTGAAGAATTAATAGAGGAAATGTAATAACGTGTTTGAGAGCTTATCAGAAAAGCTTCAGAATATAACCTCGAAGATGCGCGGCAAGGCCCGCGTAAGTGAGAGCGATATCAAGGAGATGATGCGTGAGATCCGCATGGCTCTCCTCGAGGCAGACGTAAACTACGGAGTCGTTAAGGAATTCGTAGCTGACATGACCGAGAAGTGCAAGGGCGCTGATGTTCAGGAGTCCTTTACACCCGGCCAGCAGATAGTAAAGATCGTAAGAGATTCTTTGACAGATCTCTTAGGCGGAGAAGAGGGCGAAGACAAGCTCAAGGTTTCCGATTCAGGATTTAACATCATTATCCTTTACGGTCTCCAGGGTGCAGGTAAGACAACAACTGCTGCAAAGCTCGCTAAACTCTTAAAAGAGAACGGCAAGAAGCCCATGGTCGTTTCAGTCGACGTTCACAGACCTGCCGCTGCCCAGCAGCTCAAGGTCTTAAGCGATGCGGTTGGTGTTGACTGCTATATCGATCCTGAGGAGAAGGATGCCGTTAAGATTGCAAAAGACGGTGAAGGCAAAGCAAGATACATGCTCTGCAATTACCTGATCATAGATACTGCAGGCCGTACAGTAGCTGACGAAGAGCTCATGGAAGAGCTCAGAGACATCGCTGCTGCTGTCAACCCTACCGAGAAGCTCTTAGTAGTTGATGCGATGATCGGTCAGGAAGCTGTCAATGTTGCACAGCTTTTCGAGCAGAACATCGGTATGGACGGCTTCATCATGACAAAGCTCGACGGTGATGCAAGAGGCGGTGCCGCTTTATCTATCCGCAAGCTTACGAGCAAGCCTATCAAGTACATCTGTACAGGTGAAAAGGTAGACGCTATCGAGAGATTCTATCCTCAGCGTATGGCTGACAGGATCCTCGGCATGGGAGATGTCGTAAGCCTTATCGAGAAGGCACAGGCTAACATCGATGAGGAAGAAGCCCGCAAGGCAATGGAACGCATGATGGGCAACAACTTCAATCTGGACGACCTGTATTCGCAGTTCGAACAGATGAAGAAGATGGGCTCTCTTAAGGAGCTCGTAGGCATGATGCCAGGTACTGCAGGCAAGATAAGCGATGAGGATCTTGATGATAAGATCGTCGACAGACAGATGGCTATCATTACTTCAATGACTAAGAAGGAGAGAAGATCACCTTCGATCCTTAATGCCAGCAGAAGAAAGAGGATCGCTGCAGGTGCCGGAGTACAGGTATCTGACGTTAATAAGCTCATCACACAGTATGAGCAGACAGCAAAGCTCATGAAGACGTTTTCTAACGGAAAGGGCGGATTCAAGATGCCTAAGGGATTTGCCAAGCAGGCTTCAAAGCTGGGCCTTAAGGGCGGTCTCGGCAATATGGGCGGCATGGGCGGTTTAGGAAATATGGGAGGTATGGGCGGTCTTGGAACCGGAATGCCTCAGGGTCTTGGAAGCTTCTCTGCTCCCAAGGATGATTACGATGACGGCACACCGTTCGTACCTACGGGAAGACGCGACCGCAAGAAGAAGCGCAAGGGCAGAAGATAAAGTAAATCCCGTCATTAATTTGGCGTAGATTATAAAAACAAAAAACATATTTTTTTGGAGGAAAACAAAATGGCAGTAAAGATTCGTTTAAGAAGAATGGGTAAGAAGAAGGCACCTTTCTATCGTGTAGTAGTTGCTGATTCCAGATATCCTAGAGATGGACGTTTCATCGAGGAAATCGGTATCTATGATCCTATGAAGGAAACAGACAGCGTTAAGATCGATGCTGAGGCAGCAAAGAAGTGGATCTCCAACGGAGCTCAGCCCACAGATACAGTAAAGTCTCTTCTTAAGAAGCAGGGCATCATCTGATTTTTTCAGCTGATACTTAAATAATAGGAAGGAGAGCTTTATATGGACGATTTATTGGTTTATATCGCCAGGGAACTTGTCAGCAATCCCGATGAGGTAAACGTAAAGAAGACAGAGCGCGGAAACACTGTTGTTTTCGAGCTGTCCGTTGCTCCCGAAGATACAGGAAAGATTATCGGCAAGAACGGTAAGAGAGCTCAGGCTATCCGTTCCATCATGAAGGCTAAGTACCTCAAAGAAGGTAAGCGCGTAATAGTCGATATAGTAGGCTGATTCTTTTGGATAAACTCATCATTATAGGAAAGATAACCGGCGCGCACGGCGTCCGTGGGGAACTTAAAGTGTTCCCGCTTACGGACGACCCGCGCCGTTTCCTTAAGCTTAAGGAATGTTTCATCTGCGGGCAGAATTTCGAGAAGCCCGAAGCTTCATCATGCGTATCCGCAAGGCTCGACAGGGGAAACGTTCTCGTCAAACTTGATGGTGTCTTTGACAGAGACAAGGCTGAACTCTTAAGAGGCAGATTTATTGCCGTTGAGAGGGAGAATGCCGTAAAGCTCAAGAAGGACAACTATTTCATCACTGACCTTAAAGGTCTTAATGTTATAGACGACGAGAGGGGAGATCTCGGTACTGTCATCGACTGTTTTGCAACAGGTCCCCAGTTCACGCTCGAAATAAAAAGGGAGAATAAGAAGAAAAATCTTATGCTCCCGTTTGTTAAAGTCTATTGTTATGAGGTCGATATCGAGGCCGGCTATATCAAGTGCAGACTGCCGGAAGGCCTCTACGAGTTGTACGACTGATTTTAATTATTCTATAAGTGTTCTAAGGTAATCGTGCATTTCATCGAAGTTCTTTGCTTCTGATGTCATTGCACCGACCTTATTCTTAAACACGTCACCGCATACAAATGCATACTGGAGAAGTCTGTCCATTGAGTTGACAGTCTTTTCGAGTGCTGCATTGTATTCTTCTTCACTTACATTATTGTCATTGATCTTATGCGTGTGTGTCATATCAGCATAGTTGTCGATAACGGACACTATATCAACAATAGATGTCTCAACTGCAAGTGACTTGCCGTCGTAAGCATAAACAATGCAGGAGCAGTATTCTTTGTCGTCTCTGGGGCAGTCGATCACGAGGAGCTTGCCTTCGTTCGTGATTCCGATAACAACGCCTCTGGCGCCTGAACCCTGGCAGTTAAGATCCTCAACAGTAAGGAGAAGCAGAGTTTCCGTAGTTGAAGCGTCGTAACTGAATACCTGAAGCCTTGAAGTCATCCTGTCATCGCCTTCCAGAACGAGGAGCTCATCTACTCCGTCACCGGTAACGTCTGCGAGTGCGCAGGTCAGATTGTCCTTTGGGAAAAGCCAGTTTGAATCATCGTGGCCTGTATTCATCCAGGTTACCTTGGTTACAGCCAGCTCAACTGATTCAAGTGCTACAAGCAGGGCATTATATACTTCAGGTGATGCTTTTGCCGGAACAGAACTCTTCTGTTCTGAGCTTGAAGGAGTCTCGCTTGACTGGGATCCGGTGGCTGCAATACTTCCTGTTGTCTGGTTATCGAGCCTGTATACAGGCTGCTTACAAGCTGTAAGTGATAAGATCATAGCGGAAGATAGTGCTGCTGCGATGAGCTTATATGTTGCCTTTTTCATTATTTGTATTCCTTTCATACCCGTGATTTGGGTTATTACGGCTGATTGTAATTTCTATAAATAACCAAACTGCATCAGAATTCAGGCAAAAAGAGGGCAAACCGGTTACATAAAACTTACTTAAGGTGCATTTGCACAAATCGAAAACCATCTTTATTTATGATATTATTCTTTTTGGAAAAAGCCATGGTTTCCGTGGTGTTTAAGGGGAGGATTTTATTATGGGCAGAGGCGGCGGAGGCGGTGGTTCCCACCACAGTTCACATCATTCGAGCAGTCATACACATCATGCAAGCAGCTCGCATTCACATTCCTACAGTTCATCATCATCATCACATTCTTCACGCAGTTCGCGCTATTCGGGCGGATCTTCCGGCGGAAGCGGCGGCGGATGCTTTTCGACGATCGTCACACTTATTATCATTGCCATAATCGGCGGCAGTGTTTATTACGGTATTGACGGCGAATTGCCTCAGCCTGTTCAGTATTTCCTTATAGAGCGTTCGACTATCGACAGGGAAGTTCTGCCTTCATCCAAGTGCACACCCATTGATGTCTGGTATCAGGATGACTGGGGCGACTGGATCGATGAAGAAGGCGAGGAAGAAGCCCTGATCGACGGCATGAAGGCTTTCTATGAGAGTACAGGTGTTCAGCCTTATCTCTGGATCACGGGCGAGGATGGAGGCCAATATAAGTCTTCTGAAAGCGTTGAAGAGCTCGCAGAAGCAAAATACAAGGAGATGTTCGGCACCGATGAAGGTCATATGATCGTTATCTTCCGCGAGTATCCGAACAACTCATCCGAATATATCTGCACAGTAACACCCGGCTATGATGCCGAGACACAGGTAATGGATGAACAGGCAAGAGAGATCCTGCTCGGCTTCATCGATTACTTCTATACTGACACAGAACTTAATGAAGGATATTTCTTCAAGTATTCCTTTAAGAATGCCGGCGAAAGGATCATGCAGAAGCAGCTCTCATTCCGCCAGATGGGCATTATCGCTGTTGTTGCGGTTATATTTGTGATCGGTCTTATTATCGTCGCTAATATTGCCAAGAAGCGTAGGATCGCCGTTGCAAAGCAGAAGACTTTGCAGGCTCAGGAACAGGCAAAACAGGCCAAGGCTGTTGCACTGCAGAAGAAGACCGACTTCGACCGCAAGCAGTATGAGGATAATCTTGAGACACAGTATGTTGCCGTCAACTGTCCTAACTGCGGCGCAAGCAACATCAAGATCCGTAAGACTACTGTAGGCTATTGTGACTACTGCGGTACTGCGATCAAGGTCGATAAGAACGGCAATGTCGCAATAACGAGCGGAGATCAGACCTGAAAATGAACTTTTATGTGGCGACATTATTTCCGGAGCAGGTAAACTCGTATCTTAATACGAGTATAACCGGAAGAGGCATTGCCAAAGGCGCGATCTCACTGGAGTGTATCCAGATGAGAGATTATGCGCCCAATTCCTACGGCCGCGTCGATGACACTATCTACGGCGGCGGCACCGGCATGATGATCCGTCCGGAACCGGTTTTCGGAGCCTTCGAAAAGGCAGTCGGACTCTGCGGCGGTAAGAAGCCTCACACGGTTTATATGTCGCCCAAGGGCCAGGTCTTTAACCAGGCCAAGGCACACGAACTTGCTTCATATGAGAACCTGCTGATCCTCTGCGGTCACTACGAAGGAATCGATGCACGTGTAATTGATGAGATCTGCGACGAAGAGATCTCAATAGGAGATTATGTATTAACAGGCGGTGAGACGGCAGCTATCGTTGTTATCGACGCTGTATCAAGGCTTGTCCCCGGCGTCCTTCCGAACGAGGAAGCCTATACCAATGAATCGCATACTGACGGAATGCTCGAAGCGCCCCAGTATACAAAGCCTCCGGTATGGCATGGTCATGAGGTTCCGGAAGTCTTAAAGAACGGCAATGATGCTGCAATTGCAGACTATAACCGTATCGCCGCGCTGGTCGATACATGGCACAACAGGCCCGATATGCTAGATAAATTGGATATTTCTGAAAGTGATTGGGCGAAAATGCTTGCCTTTGAAAGAGGCATGTGCTAAAATTCACCAGTTATCAGGGTGGTCCTCTGCCACTATCCAGGCAAGAACATCTGCAGGAAAGTGAGGAAATGTACAATATGGATTTAGTAAAAGTCATCGAGAGCGAGAATATTCGCAACCAGTATCCTGAAGTAGAAGTCGGCGACTTCGTTAAGGCTCACCTCCTTATCAAGGAAGGTGCAAAGGAGCGTATTCAGGTATTCGAAGGCTATGTCATCGCAAGAAAAGGTTCCGGCCTTTCTGAGACAATAACAATCCGCCGTGTATCTTATGGTATCGGCGTAGAGAGAATTCTCCCTGTAAACTCACCCAAGATCGATCACATCGACGTTATTCGTAAGGGTAAGATCAGAAGAGCAAAGCTTTATTATCTCCGCGATCGTCAGGGCAAGGCTGCAAAGATCACACAGAAGATCTGATAGCGGTTTTAGTTTCGATTCACAAGAGGTTGTCTCATATGAGGCAACCTCTTTTTGTGTCTCAGGATAGTGATCCCGGATAGGATACGGGCAAACATCAGGCAAAACTCTAGGCGCCGCCTGGAATTCCGCCTGAAGAACGGGTCAAAAACGTGTAAACTCCAGGCAAAACTCTAGGCGCCGCCTGGAATTCCGCCTGGAAAACAGCCCCAAAATGCCCAAACATCAGGCTAAACTCTCGGCGCCGCCTGGAATTGAACCTGAAGAATGAGTCAAAAACGTGTAAACTCCAGGCAAAACATCAGGCGCCGCCTGGAATTCTGCCTGATATGCGGCCAAACATGCGGCGGCGCCGTTCATTCCGCCGTTCAAAACGGCCATTTTAGCCCAAATGAACGGCAAAACATGCG
>CADCJM010000013.1 GCA_902801755.1 Oscillospiraceae bacterium | reverse complement strand
AAGGATTACCCATGCCCTTGAATGTGAGGTACAGGGGATAAACACCGTCCGGTATAGTGAATTCGGCTTTGTTGTCGGTCCATGCCGTGCAGAAGTCAACACCGATCGTACCTAATACTTCACCGTCAATTGAGGTCCTTATCTCAAAGTCACCTTTGCCGTAACCTCTGGTGGTGATCCTTAACCCCTTTACATCCTTGAGTTCGAAATACTTGAATCCTATCGTCGTATTCTCGTAGATGTCTCTGATATAGGAAGGATCCTTTTCGCCGTCCTGGTGATCTTTTGTGATGTTTGCTTCGTGGAGCTCACCGACATACATCTCCTCTTTATCGTTGAAGATGTTGCATGCGATCTGTGAAGAGTATTCTTCTGTGTCACGGAGCGGGCCGCCGTTTAGGCCGCATGATGTTATCTCGACCTGGGCAATCTGTCCGTTCTCATCAAATGAGATCTTCTCAGCGCATCCCTGACGTGAATACCATGAGTTGTTCGTCTGTCTGTGATAGAAGATATACCAGTCGTCACCGATCTGAACGATGCTTCCGTGATTGTTTGCACCGAATGCAGCAGGCTTTTGAGCGGGCTTATAAGAATCAATTCCGATATCGCAGTTGCTTATGATGACTCCGCCGTACTTGAATGGTCCGAGCGGATTATCGGAATAACCGTAGCAGAGTTCGTGCATTACCTGTGAAGAATAGATAAGGTAGAAGATACCGTTTCGTTCTCTTATGGAAGGAGCTTCGAAGAATGCGTGACCTTCGTATTCCGTTCCCTTGCTGTGCTGTGTTGAAGGGATAACGAATTCAGGAGCGCGCTTGATAGTAAGCATGTCCTTATCAAGAACGGTTACCATGCATCCGTGACGGGAAGCATCACCCTGACCGCAGAATCCGGTGTACATATATGTCGTGTCACCGATGGTGATGACACCCGGATCAAACTGCTGTTCGTCGCCTTCCTTTCTGCCAAGGACAGTGCCGTCTTCGTAGTGGACATTTCCTATGAATTCGAACTTGCCTGAAGGTGAATCCGATACGGCAACGGAGATAACGCAGTCATTATCCAGTGCATAGAACAGATAGTATCTGCCGTCAGGTCCGACTGTCATGTCAGGTGCATAAAGGCATCCTCTGTTATCTGCATTATGGGGATCGTCAGTTCTCTTGAAGATGACGCCTTCATAAGTCCAGTTGCCGAGATCATCAACAGGTGCTGACCATGTAACATAATCTCCAAGACAGAATGCGTAGCCGTTGAAGAAGTCGTGTGAACCGTAAACATATACTCTGTTGTTGAATACATAAGGCTCACCGTCAGGAATGTATTCCCAGTTGGGAAGATAAGGGTTGAATGCCTGTTTTTTTGGAACTTCATAAAGAGCTACTTTAGGTCCTGCCGCATCTGTTTTGGTCTCAGCAACTTCTCCGACAGTAGCTTCTGCGATGTGCTCGGTCATGAAGGTATAGAAATCAGATTCGGGAGAATCTTCCTGGACGGCTGTCTTCGCGCCGTCTCTTGTGAAGTGCATCTCATTCTTGGAAGCAGGTGTGAAAGGTTTCCACAAAGGCAGAGCCGTACCGTCGACATCATTTCCGTTCGGATCGCCGTTCTTAATGAAGTTGACGAAATATGTGCTCATCTGTCTTGCGATGTCGAAGTGCCTTCCTGTCATGGGTCTCCAGCACTTGTCGAGGTTATCGAAGAAGAACCAGAGATCAACGGAGTGGAATGTGCCGGGATTGTCCTCGCCCGGGATATCAGGCTCAAAGCTGTAGTAGTAGCCCGGCTTGTCGTTGTGCTCGAAAACAGCCTTTACGCCGCACTCGATCGCGCGAACAGGAGCGTACATATTGCCGTTGTGCTTCTGCGCTTCAGGGAATGAGAGGAATTCAGAAGCCTTATCACCGAAGATCTCTTTAGCCTTTGTCTCAAATTCCTCTTTGGAATCAGCGAGGATAAAGCTCGGGAATTCATCGAAAGTATTGCCCGACATGAGCGGGACGTGCGCGTGCCTGCCCTGCATGAAGAGCTTTAAGGGTTCGTCATGCTGGAAGACGTTGTCGATCATGGGAGTAAAGAAGAAAGATTCGGTCTCCCTGAACTTCGCATATACTTCGCGGATATAAGAAGCATCGAGCTTTCTTGCTTCTTCAACCGTCTTTACGCCGAGCCTGTCGAAAAACTTAACTCCGTATGAGCACGCGTCATCAATCGTTCTTGGCGTCATGACAAAATCCTTTATGTAAGGGAAAGAGATGATACCCGAAAGGATAATCGCCTTCTGGTAAAGACCGATGGAAGATTCGGAGGTGAGGTGGTTCAGTACGCTTCCACCGCCTGCCGACTGGCCTGCGATAGTTATGTTGTCAGGATCGCCGCCGAAAGCTGCGATATTTCTCTTTACCCACTTAAGTCCTGCGAGCTGGTCCAAAAGACCGAAGTTGGCAGGTGCTTCAGGCGATTCTTTGAAAAGATCGGGATGAGACAGGAATCCCAGTGCGCCGAGTCTGTAATTGACTGTTACGACGATGATGCCTTTCTTTGCAAGATTCTCACCGTTGAATTCCATCTCGGCAGTATAGCCCCACTGGAAACCGCCGCCGAAGAACCATACGAGGACAGGTAGCTTGTCATCTTCGCTCTTTGCGTTTGTCCATACGTTCAGATAGAGGCAGTCTTCGCTGATCTCGATGTCCTTATCGACGTGCCACTCCCTGCAGTAGATATCAGTTCCGATACCGGGCTGGTCCTGAACGGAGATTGGTGCGAACTTGTATGCGTCATAAATACCCTCCCAGTCCTTGCAGGGCTTAGGCGCTTTCCAGCGGTTTTCACCTACCGGGGGCTCTGCAAAGGGGATGCCTTTGAAAGCTGTGATGCGGGTATTATTACCGGGAAGACCTCTGACAAGTCCATTCTCGGTCTTGACTGTTTTCAGCATGCGGGACACCTCATATAAAAGATTACTTACATTTATGTTAGGAAAACCAAATCGAATAATCAACGGGATAAATTACAGATAAGACCCGACTAAATCAACTCTTTAAGACATGAAGTTCATTTGCAAAGGGGATTTGTTTTCTATAACATAGTAGGGTGTGACACTTAAGGACCATTTTTGCAGCAAGCGGGGACCACATGTTCAAATTCGTCAGGGTAAGGAATTTTTTCAGCCAGCTGAAACTTAATAAGAAATTCCTCTTTATGTATATTTTCGGCGTTATCCTGCCGCTGATCATTACCGATGCTGTTTTATTCAGATCAGTCTTCGAAGCTGAGCTCGACAACCAGAGAAAATACAGGGAAGACGCCACTAACGCATACGTTAACCGGATCCAGGATATTCTGGATTACGATGCACAGGTTGCAATGGCGATCGACCTCAACAAAGACCTCAACGAATTTATCGATACCGAATACGATATTCCTTACGGATATTTCAACAGTTACATCTATACTGTCTCGACTTCATTTTTCGCGACATTGTCAAATATCAACCAGGACAGACTCGTTATCTATTCAGATAACAGCACCATGATGAGCGGACACTATTTCCATAACATCAAGGAGATATATAAAGAGCAATGGTACCTGAAATTCAATAAGACCAATGCGATAGAAGCCGCTTACGCTTATTACGACGATGACCCGATAGACCTTACGTCGGACAGAAACAGATTTATCTATGTCCGTAAGATGAACAATGCCGATTCAAAGCTGACAAAGATAATCACCATAGAACACAAGATGCCGAGGATCTATGACGAGCTCGGAGAGACGCCTATAAACTGCAACATGTATCTTTGCTGCGGCGATTACGTCATGTATTCAAGCAAAGGAGACGGTGCAACTTACCAGGAGATCACCGACAGGGCCTCAAAGGTCGCAAACGTGACTGTCAGTGAAGTCAGGATGTACGATAACACATTTACGCTCTATGCATTCACTGAAGAGTTTACTGTCCTTAAAGTCATCAGCGAACACATACTCATCACGTTCTTCATCATCCTCTTAACGCTCATAATACCGATCCTGCTTATGAAGCTTCTCGAGAGATCCATCACAGACAGAATCACGATCCTCGGAAAGGCATTCGGCGAAGGCGGCAACGAATACTTCCAGCCGATAAAAGAGATCAGCGGATCCGACGAGATATCCGAACTGATGCATAACTACAACAGGATCGTAGACATCAACAACAAGCTTACGAATACGATCTATAAAGACAAATTAAGAGAACAGGAATCTGACCTCGCGCGCAAGAATGCGGAACTCTTAGCGCTCCAGAGCCAGATCAATCCGCACTTTCTCTTCAATGCGCTTGAGAGCATCAGAATGCACAGTATCCTCAAAGGCGAGAATGAGACTGCCGAGATGGTACAAAGGCTCGCCGTCATGGAAAGGCAGAATGTTGAGTGGCATGACGACGCGGTTACGATCCAGGAGGAGGAAGAATTCATCGATGCCTATCTCCAGCTCCAGAGCTACCGCTTTGGCGACAGGATCTCATTTGATATCGACATAAGCGAAGAGTGCAAGAAGATTCTGATCCCCAAGCTTACGCTCGTTACATTCGTTGAGAATGCCTGCATTCACGGCATTGAGTCTAAAGCCACACAGGGATGGATATTCGTCAGGGTAAATAAAGAAGGGGATAACATTGTAATCGAAGTCGAAGACACCGGTGACGGAATGGATGAGAAGGATGTTATCCAGCTTCAGAGAAAGATGAACGACGTTACCATTGCTGCCGTTAAGAAAGCAAAGCACGTCGGCATCCTCAATGCCTGCCTCAGGATCAAGATGATGTTCAAGGACGAGGCAAAGTTTACGATAGAGAGCGAAAAGGGTATCGGCATGAGTGTCATCATTACGATCCCTGCAGATAAGATCACTATAGCGGATTAGGAGTGAATTATGCTTAAAGTAATGCTTGTTGATGACGAACCTTATATCCTTCAGGGTCTTCAGGTCCTGATCGACTGGGAGAGCGGCGGATTCGAGATCGCTGCCACCTGTTCCAACGGTAAGGAAGCATTGAAATATCTTAAAGAGAATCACGTCGACCTCATCATCTCTGATATCCGCATGCCTGAAATGACCGGTCTTGAACTTTTGGAGACAGTCAAGAAAGAGAAGATATCCGATGCTGAATTCGTCCTTCTTACAGGCTACGATGATTTCGCATACACACAAAGAGCGATAAGGAACGGATGCCTCGACTATATCCTCAAGCCGGTAGAAGAAGAGGAGCTTATTGCTGTCTTGCGTAAAGTTTCCAACTTGAACCGCGAATCCATTATTCTCAGAAAAGACAGGGAGAAGATGGAGGATGCATACCTTTCGAGAGTTATAAGGCACATCATAAGGGGCAAATACGCTGAAGAGGAGATCGATTATGCAAATAAACACCTTCAGCTTGCCGGCGGATTGAGATTTATCTATATTGGCTTTGTTCAGAAGGATGCTGAAGCTGATACCGCGATATCAGATGATTACGATATGGGCACTATCCAGAAGCAGCTCCTCAATGCGTGCAGGGAGACGCTGAAAGAATACGTTAACCACTTCACCCTGGAAGTTCCTTACGATGAAGATATCTACGATGTGGGCTTCATATACTGCGAGAACATGGCTGACATGCGCGATATGTCTGAGAATGAATTCTTAAATCAGTTAATTAGAAAGATAGAAGTTCTGTTCATTAAGCCTGTAAGAATGTACTGCGGAAAAGTCGTGCCGGATATCGCATCTCTTTCCGAATCCTACGAATCCTGCAAACGCCTTAAGAGTATCGCCGGATTCCATAATACGAAGAAACTCTATTTTTATGAAGAGACGGATACCAATTACAGCGGTATCGTCCTTTGCAAGAATACGATAGACGAGATAATAGGATCGATCGCAAAGAACGAACCCGCTGCTATTGAGTCCGGCATCGAGAAGCTCCACGGAGAGCTCAGGGGAAAGGACAGCAGTAATGTCGCATTCGATCTTAATATCAACTATCTTCTGTTCCAGCTTATCCATCTGGCGAGCGAACTCGATGATACGGTAAACCAGGAAGAGATCATCCAGTATATTTCGGAGCAGGCTTCAGGCGAAGCATTTGCCAGAGGCTCATACCAGCACCTTAAGACATTCGCGCTTGAATATGCATCATATCTCTCGGAACTCCGGAAAAGTATATCCCATGGAATACTTGCAGTTATTGAAGCCGAGATCAGGGAGAACTATGCAGGTGACATCAGCCTTAAGTATTTAGGTGATAAATATCACATCAACAGTTCCTACTTAGGACAGGTATTCAGGAAAAAATACGGGGAGTCTTTCAAAAACTACCTGACAAATTACAGGATCAGGGAAGCTGCCCGCCAGATTATCAATACGGATAAGAAGATAAACCGTATTGCTGAAGACGTCGGATACAAGGACAGCGACTATTTTATCCGCAAATTCATTGAGATCATGGGCTGTACGCCTTCCAAGTACCGGAAAACCAACAGGGGTGACTAATTTGAGCGGTCTGCTTAACGCAGACCGTTTCTTTTGTGCAATATGCACTAAAACTGAGCAGGCTTATTAGTGATTCATGTCGAAAACATTGCATTTTTGTAGAGTTTATCGGTTGTTTGTTAAGAGTTTCTCGGGTTGTGGCAAAAATGGGGCAACCATATAATTGAATTGCTAAATACTCGCAATATCTTGCGAGAATCTAATTCGGGAGGTCTACTAATGAAGACAAAGAAAATCGTTTCGTTGGTCTTGGCATCTATGCTCGTAGTTTCCTCTTTCACAGCTTGTGCTGGCGGTAAGTCTGGCAACGGTATCGTTGACATGACAATGTTCGCAGCAATGGCTGGTAAGGAAAAGGACGAAGGCAACGAGATCAAGGAACTCATCGCACAGAAGACAGGCGTCCGCGTTAAGGAGTCCTGGCTTACAGGTCAGAACGCAGGTGAGGCTATCGGCTCTATCATCGCTTCAGGTAAGTTGCCTGATTTCATCGATGGCGGCGACGGTTCCATCCAGCTCTATCAGAACAAGCTCCTCGTAGCTTGGGATCCTTATCTTGAGAAGTATCCTAACCTCAAGGAAATGTACACAGCTGAGGAATGGGATAAGTTCAGACAGGACGACGGAAAGATCTACTGGGCTAACGTATTCGGCAACCACTATAAGGACGATACAACAACAGGCCACAATGGTGAGGCTTTCTGGATCCAGGCTCGTGTACTCGAAGCTTATGGCTATCCTAAGATCGAGACTCTCGATCAGTATTTCGAGATCCTCGAGAAGTATGCAAAAGAGAATCCTACACTTCCTAACGGAACAAAGGTTATCCCTTATACATGCCTCTGCGAAGACTGGAAGTATTACTGCCTTGAGAACGCTCCTATGTTCCTCGATGGTTATCCGAACGACGGATGCGTTATCGTTAACATTGACGAAGGCGCTGATAAGCCTAAGGTAGTTGACTACAATACAACAGACACAGCTAAGGCTTACTTCAAGAAGCTCAATGAAGAGTATGCTAAGGGCAACATCGATCCTGACTTTGCTGTACAGACATACGACGAGTATATCTCCAAGCTTTCTACAGGCGCTGTTCTCGGTCTCTGCGATCAGTATTGGGATTTCGCATACAACATCATGGGACCTTTCGCTTCACCTCTTAAGGCATCTGATGGATCTCAGTTCCGTCTTGATGAACTCGGATGTGACTATGTACCTCTCGGACTCACAGCTAAGGCTGGCATGGAGAACCAGTGGCACTCCTATGGTGACGAGCTCAACAACGCTTCCGGCTGCGCTGTAACAACAGCATGCAAGGATCCTGAACTCGCATTCAAGTTCCTCAACTCCCTCCTCGACCAGGAAATCCATGACCTCCGTTTCTGGGGCGTTAAGGATGTTGACTACAAGGTTGACGATAAGGGTTGCTACTACAGAACAGAAGAGATGAGAGAAAACTGGAAGAGCGACAGCTACAAGGCTAAGCATTCCTGCGAATATTCTTACATGCCTCAGTGGATGGGTATGTCCAAGGACGGTAAGAACTACATGCAGCCTGCTGAGCAGCCTGCTGAATTCCTCGCTGGTCTCGCAGCTCCTCTTAAGAAGTGCTTCGAAGCTTACGGTGCAGGCAACTATGCTGACATGGTAGGTTCTAAGTATGTCGTTACAGAAACAGCACTTCCTTGGTATCCTCTCTGGTCATGGTCTAATGGCGTAAGCACAGACACTCCTGGTGGTACAGCTTGGAAGAAGATGGGCGAAGTTAAGCATAAGTGGCTCCCTGCTATCGTTATCTCTAAGGACTTCGAAGCAGATTGGGCAGCTTACATGGATGCTTACAAGGGCTGCAACCCTCAGGACTTCCTTACTGAAGCTCAGGCTGAGGTTGACGCTAGACTTAAGACAGCTCAGTCTCACGGCTGGAAGCCCGCTGCTTAATCACCATAATTAATAGTTGATTAATTAGACGATTGTGGTGGCAACCATGGACAAAACTGCTGTGGTTGCCACCATTCTTAATGGGAGTTGCTTAGCATGGAAAACACGACCACAACATCGACAAAAAAGGTTGTAGAAGCCGATGTTAAAAAACCAAGACTGACTGCTGCTGAATTCACTAAAGAATTCAAAAGACAGTGGGTTCTTGTTGCTATCAGCGTCGCTTATGTGATCTATGGCATTATTTTCTACTATCTGCCTCTTGTAGGCTGGCTCATGGCCTTCCAGAACTTCGTATATGCCGACGGTCTTACGGGTTCAAAGTGGGTTGGCCTTGATAAATTTAAGTTCCTTTTCAGCGATAAAACGTTCATCATGGTAATAAGAAATACCTTTGCAATGGGCGTGCTCAACCTGGTTTTCAGCACGGTTTTTGCAATCGGATTTGCTATTCTCCTTAATGAGGTTAGAAATAAGTATTTCAAAAAGACCATCCAGACGATTTCTTATTTACCTCACTTCCTTTCATGGATCATCGTTGTTGCTATCGTTCACGACGCTCTTACTTCAACAGGCGTCATCAACGAGATCCTTATGACACTTAAGATCGTTGACAAACCTTATCCTTTCTTACAGAAAGAAGGCTGGTTCTGGCCTATCGTTACATTCAGCCATCTTTGGAAAGAGACAGGCTGGAATGCAATTATTTATCTTGCAGCTATCACCTCGATCGACCCTTGTCTTTACGAGTCTGCTTCGATCGACGGTGCCGGACGTTTCCAGAAGATCAAATATGTTACTCTTCCCGGAATCCGTCCTACTATAATGATCCTTCTTTTGATGAATTTGGGTAACGTACTCAATGCCGGATTTGAGATCCAGTACTTGCTCGGTAATGACCTTGTACGTGACGTATCAAGAACTATCGACATCTACATTCTCGACTGGGCACTTGACGGAAGAAACATGGACTACTCACTCGGTACTGCAGCCGGTATCTTCAAGACTGTAGTAGCTATGACGTTCATTATCGTATCCAACTACATCGCCAAGAAGAGGGGCGACGAGCGTCTATTCTAAAGGAAAGGGGGAAATCATCATGTCTGATCAAGTTGAGAAAATAGCAGTTCATCACAGAAAAAGAATGGCTCCTGAAGATGTTGTTTTTACGATCTTCAATACAGCATTCCTTATCTTGTTCGCGGTTGTAACCCTTTATCCGGTTCTTAACACACTCGCGGTTTCATTTAACGAAGGTAACGACGCCGTAAGAGGCGGAATCCACCTGTGGCCCCGTATCTTCTCCACGAAGAACTATGAAGAGATCATCTTCAACAGACCGGGTATCCGTCAGGGCTTATGGATCACTATTGCAAGAACAGTGCTTGGTACATTTACATCACTGGCTGCCAACGCATTGCTTTCTTTCATCCTGAGCCGTAAGAAGTTCCTTTTCAAGTCTGGTCTTTCCCTGTTCTGGATCATCACAATGTATGCATCCGCAGGTCTGATCCCCGGACTTATCCTTTTCAGATATCTCCACCTTACTTCCAGCTTCTGGGTATATATCATCCCGGGTATGGTAAGTGCTTTTAACGTAATGGTTATGAGAACTTATATGGCTGGTATTCCTGATTCACTGGAAGAAGCTGCACAGCTTGAAGGTGCCGGATATATGACGGTCTTCATTAAGATCATCACACCACTCTGTATGCCGGTTTATGCAACTATCGCGCTTTTCCAGGCTGTATATCACTGGAACTCATGGTTCGACGCAATGCTGTACAACAGATTCGACCCTCAGTACACAACATTGCAGTACGAGCTTCGAAAGTTGCTTGACTCCGTATCCGCGAATACTGGTGGTAAGCAGGCAGGTACAGGCGCTACAGCAGCATCTGTTGCAACGATCGTTCCTGTTACGGTAAGAGCTGCCGCTACAATTGCGACAATGGCACCTATCCTTGCCCTCTATCCGTTCCTGCAGAGATACTTCGTTACCGGTCTTACGATCGGCGGCGTTAAGGAATAATATCTTAACAGACAACGTTTACTGATCCGGGCTGCTTCTTCAGGGAGGCAGCCCGGTTTTTAAAAGTAAAAAGATATTAATAAAAATATGATGTACAATAAGTGAGCTGTTTTTTCGAAGCAGCTTAAAGAAAACAGGTAGTGACAGCAAGATGAACATACTTAAGCCCGACAGCCCGGTAATGGATTTTTTGAGAACGGTTACGAATCTCGTGATCGTCAATATCCTTTTTATTATCTGCAGCATTCCGGTAATTACTTTCGGAGCCGCTTATTCGGCCAAATACTATGTTGCGATGAAGGTAATAAGAGGCGAGGGCACAGGAGTATTCATACCTTTCTTTAAGGCATTCAAACGCAATTTCAAGCAGGCGACCGCTGTATGGATCATAATGCTCGTTGCAATCTTTCTTATTATCTTCGACTGGCGCTGGATCACATATAACGGCTGGTCTAATACAGAGTTCGTCTATAAGTTCTTCGTCATCTTTTTCAGCTTTGCTGTACTTTTGATGTCGATGGCGATCTTCCCGACGATCGCAAGATATGACATGAAGACATCCGAGCTTTTCAAAGCGGCATTTATCTTCATCATCATCAAGTTTATCCCGCTGGTCCTCATCACGCTTCTTATTGTTGCATCATTTATCGCATGCCTCTGGTATGCACAGTGGTTCCCGCTGGTATATGTTTTCACGTCAACGACCATAACGTATTTCCTGTCGATCGTATTTATCAAGCAGTTCGATAAGCTCGAAAAGGCGCAGGCAGAAAAGCTCAAGGCCCTTCAGGATTCCGTGGAGTACGATCCTGAGACTGACGCTGTCGGCAACATCTCACTTGCAGGCTCCAAGAAGGAGATCAGCAAACTCGAAAAGGAAATGGAAGGTTCAGAGCCCAAGGCTGCTGAAAAGTCAAAAAACAAACTGGTCAATTACATAAAGACCGAGAAAGAAAAGCTCAAGGACCTTACAGGAAAGCAGAAGGCTGTATATTTCATGCAGTATTATGTTCCTCCTATAGTCCTTGTAATTCTCTTTGCCGGTGCAATAGGCTGGTACGGCCACGATGTTTACAAGTCCAAGATGAGAGTCTTAGGCGGCGGCGTTATCAACGGTGCTCCTTCTGAAGAAGGCCGCAAATATGCTACAGACGGGTTCCTTGCATGGGGCGGCTATGACAAGGCAAGATGGGCATCCCTGATCGATTCTGAAGATCTTAACTTCAAGAGCGACTTAGAATATGAGGAAAAATACCTTGAAGTAGCTTTCAGGGCCACACTTGCAACAGGTACATACGACTATCTCATCATGCGTGAAGACGCAGTATATAATTACTCCACACCTGACAACTTCCAGGATCTGAGTGCGCTTATCAACATGGATAACTTCGAAGAAGGCGACTTCTACTACTATGTTGCTACAGAAGAAGAGAAGGAAAAGCGTTCAAAGGGCGTTTCCATTAATGATCTTTTCGGAGCCGGCAATAAGAAAGATCTTGATAAACCTGTTCCGCTTGCATTAAAGCTTACCGATGAGATCGAGGAAAAGCTCGGACTCAACACTAAATACGATTACTACATTGCTTTTGCATATTCATTCTCCGCTAGCGGTGACGCAAACTACCAGAAGTTTGTAGAGTACCTCTTCGGAAAGTGCTGATAACGGCAGCATACTTAATTTATAAGGCTTTCTCTGCTTGACATTGACCGCACGCCCTAATATAATCATCAGGTTATATTATGTCTTACTATGCGCTGCCGCCAGAAACGCGGGTGTGCAACTGAAAGAAAACTAATATCTGGAGGACTTTATATTATGGCAAAGATGACTTTTCAGCCTAAGAAAAGACAGAGAGCAAAGGTTCATGGCTTTAGAGCAAGAATGGAGACTGCAAACGGTCGTAAGGTTCTTGCTGCAAGAAGAGCTAAGGGCAGAAAGAGAATCGCGGTCTGATTTAAGACCTGCTTCGCAGTCTCGCTTTGAAATCGGTAGCGCTCAGATTCAATTTTGAATTTAACAGGGTATACCGGTACGGGAAATTCGCGACCGGCAGATACCTGTCGGTTCACGTGCTTAAAAGACGAGAGGGAACCACACAAAGCGGTTACAAAGTAGATCCTGCCTTAAGACGGACCGGCTTTTGCGCCAACAAGAAAGAGCTTGGCGCAGTCGGCAGGAACCGTGCAAGGCGTCTTATGAGAGAAGCTTACAGACTTTTGGAAGACAAGCTTCCTCAGGGATACGATTACGTATTCACATTGAAGGCAAAGGGCGGGATACCCGATTTTCACGAATTAAGCACAGATATGGGGAAGTGTCTTATGAAGCTTGATCTTTTGGAGGGCAGCTCCTTATGATCCGTAAAGCTGTAATAGGAATGGTTCGCTGGTATCAGAAATATATTTCTCCTGCTATAGGCCCCCACTGCAAGTATCAGCCGACTTGTTCGCAGTATATGATCGATGCGGTTACAAAGTACGGTGTCTTGAAGGGCGGACTCATGGGCATTTGGCGGATAATGCGATGCAATCCTTTTTCGAAGGGCGGATATGATCCCGTCAAGTAATTTCTTAGTTATTCATTTCGTTATTTAGAACCGGAGACCAATAATGGGCAGTATTTTAGTTCAGTTATCATTCTGGGATATGCTTTTAAACCCGCTGTATATGCTTTTCGGCTGGCTTGAGAGAGTATTGTTCCAGTTCTTTGGTAATTACGGTCTGGCAATTATCTTCCTTACTGTAATTATCAGAGGAGCTCTTATCCCTTTAAATATCAGATCGCAGAAGTCCATGCTCAAGATGCAGGCTTTAAGCGGCAAGCAGGCAGAACTTCAGCGTATTTACGGTGACGATAAAGAAGCTTATCAGGAAGCCTTCATGAAAATGCAGAAGGAAAACGGTGCAGGCGGCCTCTCCGGATGCCTTCTCCCTTTTCTTCAGCTCTTCTTTATCTGGCCTATCTACCGTATCGTCAGCGGACCTTTGACATACCTTTCGCAGGTCAGCAAGGAAAACATCGCTTCCATGATCTCTCTTGGACAGAGAATGGGCGAGTCAGGCATTATAGACAAAGGCGTATCTGTAGAGATCCACATCGGTCTTATCAAGGCTCTCAATGAGAATGCACAGTTCCTTAACGAGTGCATCAAGCAGGGCTTCATTAAACTCGACCAGATGGTTGACCTTCACTTCCTCGGACTTGACCTTACGATCACACCCGCATGGAATCCTGTAGTTATCGCACGTGATCCCCAGACTTACCTTCCGTTGCTTATCATCCCGATACTCGCTCTGGTTATCAATATCGTTGTTATGCAGATGAGTAAGATCCTTAAGCCCGGCTGGAAGGAAGAGGAAGAAGCCAAGAAGCGCGCTAAGCTTAACGCAGCTATGGATGGCCAGGCAAGCAAGGGCGGTGCTGATGATTACACCCAGAACATGATGAAGATGATGAACATCACCATGCCTCTCCTTATGCTCGTTACATCATTCTGGATGCCTGCTGCAATGGGTATTTACTGGATCATCTCCGGACTCATGAGCATCATCACAAACATCATTGTTTACTACATGTTCACCAAGCCTTACGAGGCAAAGAAGGCTGAGATCGAAGCAAAGAAGGACGCTGTTTTCAAGAAGTCCGGAAAAGCTCAGCTCGCAGGTGTTAATGCCGATGTAGATGCAAAGTCATCAAAGAAGAACGGCAAGAAGAACAAGAATTAATTGGCTTAAGAAGGAGGCCTTGCACATATGGAAAAGACAGTAATCAAAACAGGTAAGACAGTCGACGAAGCAGTTGAGGCAGCTCTTTCTGAGCTTGGATGCACAAAAGAGCAGGCAACTGTAGAAGTTGTTGAAGAAGGAACAGAAGGCGGCTTCCTCGGTTTAGGAAGAAAGGACGCTGAAGTTAAGGTTACATTTAATTCTGAAGAGGCAGGCGAAGAAGCTGCTGCTTCCAATGATTCTGATGATACATACTATGGTGACGACGAGAGCTTTGAAGGCGATGCAGTAAGCGAAGCTGAAGATGCAGCTGCTAACTTCGTAGCAGAAGTTCTTTCCGGCATCGGCATTCACGGCAACATGGATTCCTACAGGGAAGATGATACTATCTTCATTTCTGTAACAGGTTCTGACTGCGGTGCTGCTATCGGACGTCACGGTGAGACACTCGAAGCAATCTCTTACATGACAAACCTTATCGCTAACAAGCACAGTGAGCAGAGAGTTCACGTTTACCTTGACGTTGGCGGATACAGAAAGCACAGAGAGCAGGTCATCAAGGGCCTCGCTGACAAGGCTGTATCCAGAGTAAGACGTTCAGGCCGCAAGGTTGTTATGGAAGCTATGAGTCCTGCAGAGAGAAGGATCGTTCATTCTTATCTCCAGGAAGTAAGAGGTGTTACAACACATTCTGAGGGTGTTGAGCCTAACAGATGCGTAGTAGTAACTCCTGAAGAGAAGAAGTAATTCTTTTAAGATCTCATCCTAAGGATTTGGCGGGCTTTTTACGATGTATTCGTATGATGACGAACCTATCTGCGCCTGCTCGACGCCGGCCGGAATATCAGGCATAGCGGTTATCCGTGTATCGGGTAACGGCTGTGGATTACTTGCCGATAAATGCTCGGTCATCATCAGATCAAGCGGCGATTATTCCAGATTATCAGAGATTCCCGGTTACACATGCGCTTTCGGATATGTGAAGGATCCGTCCACCAACGAGAAGGTGGACGAGGTCATTTTCACGCACTTCGAAGCGCCTCATTCCTATACAGGTGAAGAGATGGTTGAGATATCATCTCACGGCTCCGGCGCGGTAAAGCAGGAGATATTAAAGTGCCTCGGAATGTCCGGAATAAGAATGGCTTATCCCGGTGAGTTTTCGAGAAGGGCATTTATAAACGGCAAGATGAGCCTTGCCTCCGCTGAAGCTGTCATGGACGTCATCAATTCAGAGACCGAGAGACAGCTTGAGGCTGCAGGCAGCCTTATGTCCGGCAAGCTTGCCGATGAGATCGCTTATATTGAAAAGAACCTGTACGACCAGGCTGCAATGCTTGAGACGTTTACAGAGTTCGATACCGAAGATCCTGAAGAAGAGGAAGCAAAGCTCGAAGAGGTCAAGGACAACTTAAGCGACTGCCACGACAGGCTTACCACGCTCTGCAAGGGCTACGGCAAAGGAAGGATCTTATCTGAGCGTTTACGCGTAGCGCTCTTAGGTCTTCCCAACAGCGGAAAGAGCACTCTTCTTAATACTCTCACAGGTTTTGACAGGGCGATCGTTACAGAGGTTGCCGGAACCACCAGAGATACTATCGAAGTCCAGATCAACATCAACGGCATTCCCGTTACGCTTATCGATACGGCAGGCATCAGAGAGACCGAAGACATCATTGAGAATATCGGCATCGGCAAGGCTTTCGAAGCGGGCAGAGGCGCTGATATGGTCTTCTACATGATCCCGCCCGATATGACAGTTGAAGAAGCATATGCCGGCGTAAGGGAGATCTGCGAGGACTGTGAATCTGTTACAGGCGTATTTTCGAAAAGTGATGCCGGCGAGAATCCCGACAGGGAAGAGATCGAGGCAAAGCTCACATCTCTCGGCATAAAGAACTTCATATCTATAAGCGCTGAGGAAGACCTCAATATCGATAAGCTCGAAGACGCCATCATCGACTACTATAACGAGCTTGGCGGCGGCGCTTCCGAAGGCCTTCTCATCACAAACAGCAGACATTACACAAAATTCTTAAAGGCTACAAAGAAGCTCACGCTTGCTTTGGATGCATTGGATAACAACCTGGGTACTGAAGTTTGCGCTTCAGCATTAAGAGCATGCCTCGACGAGATCGGCGAGGTAACAGGCAAGACCGTTTCCGCTACATTGGCTGACACTATTTTCTCAAGATTCTGCATAGGTAAATAAATGACTATCCGTGAAGCTTTAGAGTTAGATAAAAGCTTTGAAGCGGGGACATTTGATGTTGCCGTAGTAGGAGCAGGCCATGCCGGATGTGAAGCAGCACATGCAGCAGCAAAGTTAGGTCTTGATACGATCCTTTTCACGCTTTCACTGGACAGTCTTGCGAACCTTCCCTGCAACCCTAGTATCGGAGGCACTTCCAAGGGCCAGCTCGTAAGAGAGATAGATGCCTTGGGCGGCATAATGGGAATAATGGCAGACAAGTGCGCCGTACAGATGCGCATGCTCAACAGATCCAAGGGCCCGGCTGTCTATTCTCCGAGAGCGCAGGAAGACAGGCAGATGTATTCCATGGAGATGCGCCATTACTTAGAGAACCTTCCAAACCTCACGTTAAAGCAGGCTCATATTACTGAGCTCTTAACAGATGAGGAAGGCAATGCCGCAGGCGTCATGACAGAAGGCAAGGCAGTCTACAGAGCCCGTGCCGTCGTTATCTGTTCCGGAACATATATGGAAGCAAGGATAATCAGAGGTGAAGTCATAACAGAGAGCGGTCCGGACGGACTTCCAAGATCTGTCGGTCTTTCCTCATCCCTTAATTCACTTGGCGTTCCGCTCTTAAGATTTAAGACAGGCACTCCTGTAAGGGTTAATTCCAATTCAGTTGACTTCTCCCAGATGACAAGGCAGGACGGCGAAGACGATATACCGCCTTTCTCCTACAGGAATGAGATGGAAGGAAAGCTTCCCGCACCTGTGGAAGAACAGATCCCGTGCTGGTCTATCTGGACAACGGAAGAGACACGCAAGGTAATTTCAGACAATATGGACAGATCGCCCCTCTACAGCGGCGAGATCAAGGGCATCGGCCCCAGATACTGTCCTTCGATCGAAGATAAATTCATGAGGTTCAAGGACAAGACGAGACACCAGATCTTCGTCGAACCTATGGGCCGCCACACAAACGAGATGTACCTTCAGGGGTTCTCGACGAGCCTTCCTGAAGAGATACAGGAGAAGATGGTCAAATCTCTGCCGGGTCTTGCCAATGCCAAGATCCAGAGAGCGGCTTATGCGATAGAGTACGATCTTGTAGATCCGCTGTCTATCAGGGCCAGCCTCGAATCGAAGGTCGTTCCGGGCCTTTTCACAGCCGGACAGATCAACGGTTCTTCAGGCTATGAGGAAGCAGCCGCACAGGGCATCGTGGCAGGCATCAATGCGGCCATGAAACTCCTCGGAAAAGACGCTGTGATCATCGACAGATCGCAGGGCTATATCGGCGTTCTTATTGATGACCTCGTAACAAAGGGAACCCAGGAGCCTTACCGCATGATGACTTCCCGCGCTGAATACAGGCTTTTCTTAAGACAGGATAATGCCGATGAAAGACTTACTCCTATAGGACATGAGATAGGTCTTGTAAGCGATGAGATTTTCGAAGCCTTCGAAAAGAAGACCGCTGCGATCGCTCTTGAGACTGAAAGACTTAAGAAGACTTATGTCGCACCGACTGAAGAATTAAGGGCTCTTCTTGATACATGCGGCCAGACCCTGCCTAAATCAGGCGAGAGCCTTGCTGACCTTATAAAGCGTCCGGGTGTTACTTATGACCTCCTTGCGCCTATAGACAAGGACAGAAAGCCTCTTGCAAGGAATATCAGGTTTGCCTGCGAGACCAACATAAAGTACGAAGGATACCTGTCACTTGAGAAAGAGAAGATAGAGAAGTTCAAAAATCTCGAGAAGATAAGGATCCCTGAAGACATCGATTATTCACTTATCAAGGGCTTAAGGATCGAAGCTACACAGAAGCTTGCAAAGATGAAGCCCGAGAATGTTGGCAGAGCTTCCAGAATATCAGGCGTATCGCCGGCTGACTGTGAAGTGTTGCTGGTATATCTCGAGCAGCAAAGAAGGAGACATGACAATGGCTGACGGTTTGTTCCCCAAAAGAAAACCTCTTACCAAAGCTGATATCAAGCGTTTGAAGGAGAGCCTTCCCAAGAAGGTCGAGATCAGCACTGAAGGAACAAAGGTCACAGAGCATGACGAAGAGGTCACAGATGTTGCTCCCATCCTTGAATCACATAAGGATGAGATCAGCGTGCCGCTTTCCGCGGAAGAGATCCGCGCCTTCCAGGTCTACGCTTCAATGCTTAAGGAAAAGAACAAGGTGATGAACCTTACCGCCGTTGACGACGATAAGGGAATTGCCATGAAGCACTTTATAGATTCGCTCACGCTCTGTCCTTACATAAGAGAGGAAGAGGCAAAGTCCAAAAAAGACAAGCTTACATTTGTTGATGTGGGCACAGGAGCAGGCTTTCCGGGCCTTCCGGTCAAGATCTCCTGTCCGGAGCTTAACGTAACGCTCATGGATTCGCTTGATAAGCGCCTCAAGTTCCTGGAAGAGGTCATTACCGCATTGGGTCTTTCCGACTGCACTACGGTGCATTCCAGGGCCGAAGACGCGGGCAGGAACAAGAAATACAGAGAGAAGTATGACATCGTCACCGCAAGAGCCGTTGCAAGGCTTTCCGTCCTTGCCGAATACTGCCTGCCTTTGGTCAAGGTCGGAGGCGTATTCCTCGCGATGAAGGCTCATTCTGAGGAAGAGGAAACAGAGGCCGGCAAGGCTATAGCTCTTTTAGGCGGCACGATCGAAAAGACGGACACATTCAAGCTCCCCGGAACTGACATGGAGAGATCCATAATCGTAGTCCGCAAGATCCGTCCCACACCCGCCAGATTCCCCAGAAAAGCGGGCACACCTTCCAAAACCCCCATAGTCTGATATTAGGACATTTGTGCTATATATTATAATATTACGTGCGCGTGTGCGTATAGTTATGGTATAATACTTTAGTTTGTAGATATATAATCTATTAACTAAAGTAAACTATTACCTGCGGAGACTAAGAGTTTTCGCGGGCGGAGGCGACAAATGGCAGACAGCGACGACAAGAAACAGGCCAGGCTTCAACAGGAAGCTGAGATGGACGAGGTATTCAAGTCAGAACAGACAACTATTATCCCGGTTGACTTAGACGGAGAGATGAAGAAGTCCTTCATCGACTATGCAATGTCGGTTATCTCCGACCGTGCACTCCCTGATATCAGAGACGGTCTTAAGCCGGTTCACAGAAGAATCCTTTATTCAATGTTTACACAGGGTTTTACTCCCGATAAGCCGTACCGTAAGTGCGCTACCACGATCGGTGACGTTTTGGGACGTTTCCACCCTCACGGAGACGCATCCGTATACGATGCTCTTGTTAGACTTGCCCAGGATTTCTCATTGAGACATCCTCTGGTAGACGGCCACGGCAACTTCGGTTCATTGGACGGAGACCCGCCGGCTGCTTACCGTTACACGGAGGCAAGGCTTGAGAAGATCGCATTGGAGATGATGCGTGATATCAACAAGAACACAGTTGATTTCAGGCCTAACTTCGATGAACACGAGATGGAGCCTGTATCGCTTCCTTCACGTTTCCCGAACTTCCTCGTAAACGGTGCCGTCGGTATTGCCGTAGGTATGGCTACCAATATCCCGCCTCATAACCTTGGCGAGGTTATCGACGGATGCATCATGATGATGAACAATCCTGATGTTACCATCGATGAGCTCATGACAGTCGTTAAGGGACCTGACTTCCCGACAGGCGGCGCTATCCTCGGTACTTCAGGCATCAGGGAAGCTTACCTCACAGGTAAGGGCCGTATCGTCGTACGTGCTCACGCCGAGATCGAGGATCACGCAGGCAAGACAAGGATCATTGTCCATGACATTCCTTATGCTGTAAATAAGGCCAGACTCATCGAGCGTATGGCTGATCTCGTTAAGGAGAAGAAGGTCGAAGGCATCTCCGGATTAAGAGATGAATCCGACCGTAATGAGCAGGTACGTATCGTAATAGAGCTCAAGAAGGATGCCAATGCAGACGTTGTTCTCAACCAGCTTTACAAGAACTGTTCGCTCCAGGATGCATGCTGCGCCAATATGCTCGCACTTGTACCGGACGCGGAGGGCAAGCTCGAGCCTAAGCTCGTAGGCCTTAAGGAAGCTCTCTATTACTACATCAAGCACCAGGAAGACGTTGTTACACGCCGTACACAGTATGATCTCGAGAAGGATGAGGCCAAGAAGCACATCGACGAAGGTCTCCTCATCGCTATGGATTACATCGATGAGATCATCGCTATCATCAGATCATCACGTACCGAGGCCGAGGCTAAGGTCCGCATGTGCGAGAGATTCGGTCTTTCCGACAAGCAGGCCCAGCATATCGTTGATATGAGACTCGGACGTCTCACCGGTCTTGAGAGAGAGAAGCTTGAAGCGGAGATCAAGGCTCTCACAGAAGAGATCGAATACTTTCACAGAGTTCTCTCCGACAAGACTCTCCTTGATGACATCATCAAGACTGAGATGACTGAGATCAAGAACAAATTCGCTACACCGAGAGTCTCAGAGATCATCAACGGTTCTTTCGAGGACATCGATGACGAATCACTGATCGCTGAAGAGAATATCGTTGTAACTCTCACACATTTCGGATACATCAAGCGCCAGAGAGTTGACAGCTACAAGGCTCAGCACAGAGGCGGAAGAGGAATCTCCGGACAGTCGACAAGAGAAGAGGACTATGTCGAGAAGATCATTACGACAACGACCCACAAGTTCCTCTTGTGCTTCACCAATACAGGCCGTGTATTTAAGATCAAGGGCTATAAGATCCCTGAGACCACATCACGTTCTGCAAGAGGCACGGCACTTGTTAACCTCCTGAACCTCAATGACGGTGAGACGATCAGGAACATTATCCCGATCGACAGCTTCGAAGAGCCCGACCTCTACCTCACAACGGTTACCAAGTACGGTGTTATCAAGAAGACATCGATCGACAAGTATGCAAATATCAACAAGAACGGTCTCATCGCCACAAAGATCCGTGAGGGAGACAGCGTTGTTGCTGTCCAGCTCACAAAGGCAGGCCAGGAAGTTATCGTTGTATCTGCAGCAGGTAAGTCCGTAAGATTCAATTCTGACGATGCACGTGACATGGGCCGTGGCGCTACAGGCGTACGTGCCATGAAGCTTGCTGATGACGATGAAGTAGTAGGTATGGAGCCTGTTGACCCTTCACGTGAGATCCTCGTTATCTCCGAGCTCGGTTACGGCAAGCGTTCAAAGATCGACGATTACCGTGTACAGAGCAGAGGCGGTAAGGGAATCATTACTTACAAAGTTTCCGAGAAGACCGGAAGACTTTGCGGTACAGTATCGGTTACTGATGACGATGACCTCCTCATCATTACGAGCCAGGGCGTTATCATCAGAGTAAGAGCAAACGAGATCCCTACGCTCTCAAGAGCTACATCGGGCGTTAAGCTCATGAAGTCCAACAAGGCGCGTGTAGTTGACTTTGCCCTTACAGACAGAGAGATAGAAGAACCTGACGAAGGCGAAGAAGGCGAAGAAGGCACAGAAGGTGCCGTTATTTCCGAAGGCACAGAGGACGGCCTCAGCCCTAACGCAGAGAAGGTGCAGGAATTTGCTGATACTTTAGCAGCAGAGATCGAAGCTGAAGATATAGCTGCATCTGAGGATTCTTCTAAAAACGAAGAGGATAACGATATCTGATGATTATTAAGAGAACATTAGGATCATGCATAAGGACAGCGGCAAGCTTTATTGCTGCTGTCTTGCTTGTTTGTTCCATAGCCCTTTTTGCAGCACCCGCGACTATAGTTTCCGCCGATATCGGCCAGCCCGAGATCCCGGTTCCTGCTTTGGCCGACGTTCACTGCAAGTCTTACTGTGTATACGACAAGACCACGGGCTATATTGTTCTCAGCATGAACCCGGATGATAAGATCTATCCGGCATCAATGACCAAGATAATGACCTGTTTGCTGAGTCTTGAGTACCTTGATACTTCGGCCAAGATCGAAGTTTCAAAGGCTGCTCTTGCAGGACTTGGCAATGACTCGTCACTCATGGGTGTCCTTGAAGGCGAGAAGGTCAAGGTAAGCGAGCTCTTGTACGGACTCATGCTTCCTTCCGGCAACGACGCTGCCAATGCGTTGGGCGAAGGCTGCGTAGATGCTTTCTTCCAGAAGTATCCTGCAGGCGGCAGCACAATGAACGCTGACGGCGTTAATGCGCAGTATATTCTTGATACGTTGAATGATTCAAAGGATCACATCCTTGCCTCACGCAAGCTCGAGGCGTTTGCAGTTCTAATGAACCTTCGCGCGACCAAGCTCGGATGTAAGGGAACACACTTCGTTAATGCGTGCGGTCTTCCTGATGACAACCACTATACGACAGCTTATGATCTTTCCCTGATCATGGCTGCAGCATCTGAGAATGAGGATTTCAAGACTCTTATCAGTGCACCGTCTCACGTATTCATCGCTACCAACAGACACAGGTCTGATGCATGGAGCTATGTAAAGAACTCCAATTACCTTTTATATGATCCCTGGCTTGCATCGAAAACAGCGAACGGCACCGATTCACACCTTGCAGCTGTTATCGGAGGCAAGACCGGTACAACGTCCCAGGCAGGCAAGGGTCTTACGATCTATACCGTTAATGAGAACGGACATGAACTGATGATATCCATCTGCGGCATTCCGCAGGACTATTACTTCTATACCACTATGTATCTTGCTTCGGTAACGGCATACGGCAATCTCGCATGCTGGGAAGCTGATCCGGTAACGAGGGTCTACGGAACAACAGGTGACTACAGATGGGTCAATGCTCCTTCTGCCCAGCAGCCCAAGTACGATCCTCTTATCAACCCCGGCGATGACCTGAAGGACTACGCTGATATGTATGCAACGCCCACGCCGGTCCCTGAGACTGAGACTGAACCTGCTGAAGTAGTCCCTGTGGAAGAGACAACACCGCCTCTGCAGCTCTTCGTTAAGAACAATCCGGTCATATCAGGAGTAATCGGCGGATTCATGCTTCTTATTATGATATTGAATATAGTACTTATGGTACGTATCAACAGGATCAAGAAAGCGGCAGCGAAGAGAGCCCGCAGGATAGAAGGGAAAAGAAACTGAATATATGTAAAAACAGCGGGTTTATCCCGCTGTTTCCGTCTTTAGAAACAGTATATATATTATGTTCTTCTAATTTAGTGTAATAAAGGTTTTGAAGACTTTTAAAAAAATATTTCAAAAGTGAAAAAAACTGCTTGACATATACATCTCCGTGGTATATCCTTTACAAGCACTTTGACGGAGGCACAACAAAAAAGCGCCTGGAAATCAAAGGAATGCACGGATCTTGAAAATTGAATAGAATGCAAAACTTGAAGTAAAACGGACCTTTTTCAATTCTAAGAATTGAGTTTTTATTAAAGTAATTTGAGCCAAACAT
>CADCJM010000012.1 GCA_902801755.1 Oscillospiraceae bacterium | reverse complement strand
CATGAATATAAGATATTTGCCGGAAGAATATGAGATCGCCTGATTCATTGCATCGTAAAGGCTGCTGTCAGGCTCCGAAAACAGCTTTATACGGCCGTCCTCAGGAATATTATTCAATGTGTCATCGGTGGATTTCCCGTCTTTTACGATGATCTCAAAATCACTGCATGTCTGGCTCAAAGCAGAACTGACCGTAGATCCGATCAGCCTCCCGGCATTCAAAGACACGATAATAACTGAAAAGAACGGCTCGCCCATTTCAAAACACCTCTCCAAATCAATGATAGTTTGGAAAGCGTTTGTGCGCAACAGCAAATTAAAAAGGCAGTGCCTGTTACGGACACTGCCTTAAGCTTTTCGATTGCTCTGAAATTACTTTGCAGCAGCTACAACTGCATCAGAGATAGCAGCCTCGTCACCGATAACTACTACGTTCGGGTGGAGCTGGAGGATCGAAGCAGGTACTCTGGGCGTAACAGGGCCGCAGAATGCCTTCTCAACGATATCCTTCTTGCCTGCGCCTGTAGCCATGAGGATAACTGTTGTGGACTTCATGATGTAGCCGATACCCATTGTGTAAGCCTGTGTAGGAACTGCGTCGAGATCTCCGTTGAAGAAGAGTCTTGCGTTGTCCTGGATCGTCTGGTTCTCAAGATCGATGCACTGTGTGTTTACGCAGAAAGCGTCAGCAGGCTCATTGAAGCCGATGTGGCCGTCACCGCCGATTCCGAGGAGCTGGATATCAAGGTGGCCCAAAGACTCAAGGATCTTGTCGTAATCTGTGCAGGCCTTGACAGCGTCTGCCTCAAGACCGTCAGGTACGTATGTCTTGCTCTTGTCGATGTTTACGTGATCGAAAAGATTTGTGTTCATGAAATATCTGTAGGACTGGTCGTGATCACCGCCCAAACCTCTGTACTCGTCAAGGTTAGCGGATGTGACCTTTGAGAAATCAAGGCTTCCTGCCTTATACATATCTACAAGATCCTTGTATGTGCCGATAGGTGTTGAACCTGTGGCAAGACCAATCTTGCAGTCCGGCTTGAGCCTGATCTGTGAAGCGATAAGCTCAGCGCATGCCATTGAAGCTTCTTCGTAGTTACTCTTTCTGATGACTCTCATAATTCGTTCTCCCAACTTTTAGTCTGTATATAAAACGGCTCCGCATGAAATCATACGAAGCCGTAATACTCTTTAATCTGCAGCAAGACCCTGTTCTTTAATGACTGCGATAAGCTGATCTACATACTTCTCACAGAGCTCGTCTGTCTTGGCCTCGACCATGACGCGGATCTTCGGTTCTGTACCGGATGCACGAAGGAGCATTCTTCCGTCGCCGCCCAATGCCTTGTTAACTTCCTCAACACCCTTAAGGACTGCAGGATTCTTCTGTGCTTCTTCCTTATCCTTAACTACAACGTTCTTAAGGCACTGCGGGAACATCTTCATCTCGCCTGCGAGCATAGAGAGCGGAAGCTTCTTCTCGAGCATTGTCATGAGTACCATGAGGGATGTGAGGATTCCGTCACCTGTTGTCGCATATTTTGCGAAAATGATGTGGCCGGACTGCTCGCCGCCTAAGACGAAGCCGTTCTGCATCATGTTCTCAGCAACATACTTATCGCCTACTGCCGTCTTCTCAGTACGGATGCCGATTGCTTCACAAGCCTTGTAAAGGCCCATGTTGCTCATGATAGTTGTAACGATCGTATTGCCGTCGAGCTTGCCGCTCTCCTTCAGATACTTACCGCAGAGATACATGATCTGGTCGCCGTTGACTTCATTTCCTAATTCGTCAACGCAAAGACATCTGTCAGCGTCGCCGTCGTAAGCAAAACCTACGTTAAGTCCGTTATCAAGAACATACTTCTTGAGGTTCTCGATATGTGTGGAACCGCAGTTTGTATTGATATTAAGACCGTCAGGTGTGTTGTTGATGATATAAACCTTTGCGCCCAGAGCCTCGAAAACTGATCTTGCGATATTCCATGAAGCACCGTTAGCGCAGTCAAGACCGACCTTCATGCCGTTGAATGCTCTTGTAGGAACTGTCATGAGATAGCCGATGTAACGGTTGCGTCCTGCAGCGTAGTCAACTACATTACCGATCGCCTCACGCTCTGCAAGAGGGATCTCATCGATCTCGCCGTCAATATAAGCTTCGATCTTCTCTTCGATCTCTGCCTCGATCTTCTGACCGTTGGCACGCATGATCTTGATGCCGTTATCGTAGAAAGGATTGTGAGATGCAGAGATCATGATTCCGCAGTCAAAACCGTCTGTTCTGCAGCAATATGAGACTGAAGGTGTTGTTGTTACGTGAAGAAGGTATGCATCAGAACCTGAAGATGTGATGCCGGCAGTAAGAGCTGCCTCAAGCATATAAGAACTTCTTCTTGTGTCTTTGCCGATGATGATCTTCGCTCTCTTGTCATCGTGCTGCTGACCGTAATACCAGCCGATGTATCTGCCTACCTGGAATGCTTTCTGTGCAGTGAGGGCTTTATTTGCTTCTCCTCTGAAACCGTCGGTACCAAAATCACAAATCTGATTAAAACAACCTGTTTTTGTTACGCCCGATAACAGTTCTCGGTGTGATCAATCCTGTGATGAACCAGAAGTAAACCGCGACATAAGTCACACTTCCGTTGAAAAGCGCCTGTACGCAGTATGTGATGAACATTCCGATCAATATCCAAGTGACCGCGCGCCTTTCTTTCGAAGTGTCATTAATAACACTCTTAACGGCACCGGCACCTGCAAATATCAAAAGAGCCAGATAATTGATCACGGCGGGAACGCCCTGCGTTACAAGTACATGGATATATTCGTTATGGGCTTTTGCCTGGAAGTAAACCTCAGGAGATGAGCGGAACACATAGCTGTAGTTATCTAGGCCGACACCGGTAAGCCAGTTATCCGGAACACTTCTAAGTCCCATTTTCCAGTTATAGATACGGTCTGTTCCAACCTTGTCCACATTACCGTTAGCAACTTCCCAGTAAGATCTGACAGCCGCTTCCCTTATATAATCCGTGAAAAATAAAGCTATAAGCACGACCGCAGAAAAAGCTGCAAGAAGCACTAGCGAACGCTTAATGGCTGGCTTAACTGTTTCCTTGTCTTTCCTGTACATAATGGTAAAGGAGATAATATAAAAGACTACAAGCCCAGCAAAACCTACCCAGGCAAGTCTTGCCCTGCTTGCTAACATTGTGTAGAAAAGCACTGTGAGGACCGCAGGAAGCGTGTATTTCAGGACCTTTGATCCGGCTACTTCATCAGAGAAAATATACATGCCGGATATCCCTGCAATGAAAACAGCACACAAGCCTCCGTAGTAATTACTGTTCTGCGTAAGACCGTAGGCTGTATGTTTAGTGTAATAGTAAAGGCTGTAAGCAAGCTCAATATTAAATGTCTGAAGGAAAGCAAATACGCCTTCAAGCACAGCCACACCCGCAAACAGGAAAAGGATGTTTCGTCTGTATTTTGGATCATCTATAAGGGTTCCGGCAAAATAAATCCAGTAATATGCAAGGAAATGCAAGGGGTTCTCGCAATAAAAGTAATCTCCGGCAGCATAAAGGCCCGGATTGCGCGAGAAAACCGCGGATATGATCATGAAGAACAGAAGTGTGAAATAAAAGATATCCGCAATCCTGAGCTTTCTTTTCCCGCGCTCCATAGAAAGCCAGTAAAAGATAACAAGAAGTGTTCCAAGTATTCCGAAAAGCCCTGTAACCTGAGGAAGGAAAAACGAAGGAATGATCCTGTCATCGAACCTTACTATGATCTCCGTGATCACCTCAATTACCGGAAGCCCTCCGAGCAGTATCACAGAGGCCTTGTAAAAAGCCTCTTCAGATACCAGATTTCCTATGCTGTTTTTTAGACTCATAAGATATCCTTCCTTCCTGAAGAAAGCACCAGGCGCTTCCCTTCAGCTATGCCTCCCTTCATCCATCTGAAGGCATCAGAAGGCTTAACCGAATTCTCATATGACTTCCTTTTTGCAAGAACAAATCTTAAAGCCCAGATGACCGCAAATCTTCCATATAAAAAGCTGTAGAGCACTCCCCTGTCCTTGAAGAATTTCTCATTAAAACCGTTGAACCAGGTGGACTTTCTTGGCACTTCTTTTCCGATATTGACCGGAACGGCCTTTATAACCAGGCCTGCCCTTAAACAGTCCATAAAGAACAAATTGTCTTCTCCGCTGGAATATTTTGCTCCGCCTCCGAAAAGTTCTGAGAATCTGATCCCGGGCTTTCTTATGCTCTCAAGCCTAGCTGCGGCCGCATAACAGGGATATCTTCCGACCGACCATTTATGTACTCTCAAAGGCCTGTCTATATGATAGGTCCTCCGCTCTTCACAGACATCGACATTAAACATTATGATGTCGGCACCCGGATCGGAACTGAAAGCCTTTAAGATGCTGTCAGCATAGCCTTTTGAATAAACTATATCGTCGTCGGAAAACAGAACGATCTTGCTGTCGGCCTTATCAAGTGCCAGATTTCTGGATCTGCCTATGCCTCTTGCACATGATTCTATAACCCTGATTTTAAGCCTGTTCTCATTCTCATATTCGTAACCGGAATCCCTGTTTCCCTGATTGACGATAAGAGCATCACACTCAAGGTTCATGGCGGAGGCAAGCTTCATCGGATCTTTTTCGAGCGCACTTACAAGCACTTCCAGATTGCGTCTCATCTGATGCTCTCCTTATCTGAAATGCATATATTTACGCAGGCCGTTCACAGCATAGCAGCCCTGGTAGAAATACCTTTCGAGTAACCCAAGACCGATATACTTATAAGTATTCATATTGAGTTTGGAAGCTTTTACCTTGTTGCTGCTGCTCGAATTCTTATGGAGTCTGTAGGTTATAAGTGGCTCATTGACGCCTCTGGCAGTAAGTCCTGCCCTGAGCATGCAGAGCCAGCAGGCAAAATCCTCATGCATATCGTTCCCGCGCTCCGAGAACGGAGAATACTTAAGATAGTCCCTTTTCCTCATCAGAACAGATGAATTGGAGATGATGTTCTGCCTTAAGAGCTTCTTGTAAGTTACCTGTTCAGGAACATGCATTATCCACTTAAAAGGCTCACCGTTCTCATTGATAAAGGACGATGCGGTATAGATCAGGTCGCAGTTTGTAGCTTTTTGCAGGGCAAACTGCTTTTCGAGCTTGTCATGGCTCCATATATCATCAGAATCGACGAAGGCGATCCATTCACCTCTTGCAAGATTTATCGCCCTGACCCTTGTCTCAAGGGTTCCGATATTTTGGGAATTAAGGTAATACCTGATCCTAGGATCTTTTAACGCAAATGATTCGCAGATCACGTGAGTGCTGTCTTTTGCAGCATCATTGATAAGGATTACCTCAATATCCCTATAAGTCTGGTTTAAAACTGATTCCAGAGTATCCGCTAAAGTTTTCTCACAGTTATATGCAGGAAGGATCACACTTACGAGGTCAGACATAAACTGCCCTCCTGCCGATCTCTGATTCTTCCGGAAAACAAACAAAAACAACGTTCAGCAAATATACTGAACAAACCGACATATAATGCCGCAACCCGTTCATACCCTTTACACTCTCCAACAAAAAAATCTATCCCCGAAACTGATTATACATCATGGAGCAGCGTGTTTTCGACAGTATTTAACAAATATAAAAAAATTAAGCGCAAATCAAAGAGGCTGTCTCCGAAGAGACAGCCTCCATAAGTGTTTCAATTTGAAAACTTAAGATCTTATTCGATCTTTGTGCCGCACTCAGGGCAGAACTTAGGCATATTGCCGTCAGCGGGCTTGTAGCCGCACTTAGGGCAAGCTGTAGGAGCTGCTGCAGGTGCAGGTGCGCCGCAGTTGCCGCAGAACTTACCTGTGTTGCCTGTCTGGCCGCAAGAGCATGTCCAGCCTGCTGCAGGTGCTACGGGAGCGGGCTGAGGCTGACCACAGTTGCCCCAGAACTTACCTGTGTTACCTGTCTGGCCGCAAGAACATGTCCAACCAGCTGCTGCGGGAGCGCCTGCAGGTGCTGCTGTCTGACCAGCAAAGAAACCTGTCTGGGGCTGGCCCTGGTTAGCCTGAACTGTATTAAGAGCTGCTGCTGTAGCGTTGTTGCCGCCGACTGCGCCCATCATACCGAGACCCATGAAGCCGTTAACTGCGCCGTTAGCGTTAGCACCAGCATTCTTCATAGCCTCTGTCTGGCCTAATGCAACAGCTGCACCGAGAGCAGCCTGATCCTGACCATAGAGCTTGGACTCATCAACCTTCTCGATTCTTTCACGGGACTTATCGTCAGGTGTAACGGAAGCGATGGCAACCTTCTCTACAACGATACCTCTCTTCTGGAGCCATTCGTCGTCAAGGCAATCCTGCATGTATCTACGGAACTCGCCCTGCTTGGAAGGCAATGTTGAGAACATGATACCGTTCGGGTAAGGGCCGCCGCACTTATTGAGTGTTTCTGTGATGTTGTCAAGGAATTCAAGGCGAGGCTGCTGAGGCTTAGCGGGTGTTCCCATGAAGTCTGCAACTGTGTACTCGTCCTTTACGTTTCCAACGATGTTTCTGAAGAAAGTAACAGGATTCTCAACTCTGAAGGAGAATGTACCGTTCAAACGGATATAGATGTTACGATATTCAGGGTCTGCATAAGGTACCGGTGAAGGTGTACCGAAGTTCTGATTCATCATCTCGAGCTTGTTTACGAAGTAAACTCTCTGCTGCTGCTGAATCTCTCCGCCCATCTTCATACGGTTCCAGATGTCACCGATGGACTGCTTTACGTTCTCACCGAAATTCTTGTTAGCGAGAATTGAAGGTGCAGTGGAAGTATCCCACTTATAAGCGCCTGCGTCAGATACTACATCTACGATCTCTCCGTTGTTAACGAGGAGACAGAAGCAACCCTCAGGTACGTTGATGATGGATCCGTTGGAGATAACTTCGGAATTACCCTTGTTTCTGCCTCTCTCCATCTTGTTAGCGCCCTTCTTTACAAGGATATCCTGACCTAAAGAGTCCTGTGTAAAGAACTCAAGATACTGATCCTGAACCTGGCTGCTGATAGAATCAAAAGTTGTTCCTGCAACATTCTTGATTAAGCTAATCAATCCCATATTAATATTCCTCCTAGGTACTTGGTCGAAATTGCTCCGCCAAGAAAAATAATATCATTTTCTTAACAAAACAACAATAATATTTAACACGATTTAGTATGCGTAGTGGATTCTCCTGCTCATCCTGAAAAGCTCTGTATTTGCAAGCATTCCTTCAGGAATCTCCACTCCCTCCATAACGCAGTTGGCAACAAGCGGCACACCGGTGATCTTAGATGCTTCCAAAATCTTGGATTCACCATCTTTTACCATCTCAGCGGTGGTCTCTTCCAGAAGGTTAGTGTTATTGATATATCCGTCGATCTTAAATCCTGCCGCAGCAGACAGTTCGGATGTCATTATTGCGATCTGCTCAGGGTCTGAAGTGAACGGCCTCAAGCTGTTTACGGCCATGTAGATTACAGCATCCGTGTTTTCGATCCTGTGCTTAAGGGAGCCAAGGACAAGAGCGCCCATGTCTTCACCGCCGATATCAAAGATTCCCTGATATGACTCGTCGTCGAAAATAACATACATATCAGGCGGCAGAACGGGCGCATCAACGTTGGAGCCCGCATAAAGAGGCGTAACGAGTCTTATTCCCGCCTCCTCGAGATCTTTCGCACAGTCTGATGAACGGTAGAACGGATTGACAATATCGAGATCTGCGATAAGGAGCTTTTTGTCCGGCAAAGCTTTTCGCTGTGCAAGAGACATGTTGACGGCAATCTCGGATTTACCGCTGCCGTATGCGCCGATGATTATTGTTAAACGATGATCAAGATAAAACATTAGAACAAATTCTTCTTTCTGAAAATTAGATATCCCCAGCCGCCTATAACTACTATCCAGGCAAGTGACTTGCCGAGATATATCAGGTTAAGCTTGCTAAAGGACATATGCATAGAATCAACACGCTTGAAATTATCAACAGTCATATAGTATTTATACAAAGCTTCACTGGGATCAGGGATCTCGTATGTCTCAGGATCAGCCTCCGGATCGAGCTCTATTTCCGTGAAAACCTTCGTATGATACCAGATGTCAAATTGAGACTCGTCTTTGTAGAAGATATTCTGAGCATAATTCAGTTCCTTAGGATATTCTGAAACGCCTCCGATAAGGCTTGTAGCACCTCCAGCGCCATAATCGGATTCAAAACCTATGGGAGTAATGAGATATGCCGGATAGAATACCTGCCAGCCGAAGGTTAAAAGATTGTTCTTTCCGAATGCCGCCTCATAATCCTTGACGGTTTTCTCATCGATCATCTCGTCTCTAACCATAAGTTCATACTTGGTATTTCTGATATTGATATAGTCCTGAACGGCCTGCGGAGGTATGCTGTAAAGTCCGAAAACTGATGATGCAATATTGGAAACATATGCGATCAGGATACAGAGGATCACAGGAGCGGCACGCCTTCTGAAAATTGCAGACAATGCCGTGAATGTAACGCTCATAACAAGGAATACGACAATGGCAACGCCTAATCTGGCGAGCATCTCGCCGTGATTAGTATCCACACCTATGCCCGTGATAGTAAGTCCCAAGAATGCCGAGAGAATATAGATCAAGGACAAAACAACATGTGCACACATCTGGGTGATCACATAAGAGAAATAGATCGCAGCTCTGGAATGTCCGGCGATTATCTTATTTCTCACTATACCGTCCGTATAATCTCTTCCGACATGAAGGCACGTAAAAAGTGCAACAAATATAGAAAGCGACGTCATGAATGCCACGGAAATGATCCAGGTATAATAGAGTCTCTGATCCTGTGTAACACTTAAAGGAACAAATTTGATCTCATCAGAGAACAGATCGAGAGTTAAAATCAGACGGTAAAATCCCGCTGTGATCACCGGCCATATAAAGCTGATCGCAGCGATGATCCAGAAAAAGATGCTCTTGGAGATTCGTCTGAATTCAAAAGCTAATAATTTAAGCATTTGACTCACCTCCTACGAGCTTAACAAAATATGTCTCAAGGTCTGTTTCCCTTGTAACGACTCGTGCAATGTTGACGCCCGCTTCACTTGCGGCTGTTACAATGTTCGTGAGGTTATAGTAACCCTTTGCGGTAACAACACGGCTCTCGGGATCAAATGTTGCTTTAAGGCCCTTGGCATTTAATACAGGGATAAGCTGTTCGGGCGTTCCTGTATAGAACTCGGTAACGAGGCCGCCAACATTTTCCAGTTCTTCAGCCTTGATCTCCTTTATTACCTTTCCTGCTTCAATGAAAGCAAAATCAGTAGCGAGCTTTGAGAGCTCGGAAAGAATATGGCTCGAAATGATTATCGTAATACCCTTCTCTTTATTGAGCTTTATAAGAAGGTCACGGATCTGGATAATGCCCTGCGGATCAAGGCCGTTGATCGGCTCATCCAAGATAAGCACTTCCGGATTGCCGCACATTGCCATGGCGATTCCCAGACGCTGTCTCATACCCAAAGAGAACTTCCCGGCTCTCTTGCTGCCGGTATTGCCGAGTCCTACAAATCTCAGATTCTCATCAAGGGACCCGTCGATCTTAAGGCCTAAGTTAATGTATTGGAAGATAAGATTTTCTTTTGCTGAATAGTTCGAATAGATCGAAGGAAGCTCAACAAGAGCACCCACATTGCCTAATTTCTTATTGTCAAAACCGTATTCGACGGTTCCTTTGGTTGGACTTTGAAGACCTGAGATAATTCTCATTATCGTGGTCTTCCCGGCGCCGTTCCTGCCTACGAGTCCGTAAATAGAACCTCTCGGAACAGTAAAGCTCATTGATTCAAGAGCACGGAATTTCCCATAGTCTTTTGAAACGTCGTTAATTTTAATTATAAAATCACCGTTCTCAGACACGAGCTGTATCTCCTTATTCTCCAGATTATTCAGGAACCTTACGGCTCCCAAACGCTCCCATTATATCAGAATAAGAACGGCACTAATCTTAAAAAAGGCTTAAAACTTAGTGAGTTTTGAGGCACGTTCGCCGATAAGCACTGCCACAACCATCTTAACGATATCGGGGATAATGAACGGTATAACGCACCATCCCATAACGGTTGCAAGGCCTACCGGACCTGTCTGTGCCGCATATACGGTCATGAACCAGATAACGCCTACTATATACATGATGACTTCGAAAATCAGGAATGCCAGCATTCCAAAGACCCAGGTCTTAACAGGTGTAGTCATGAGTTTCTTTAAGAAAAGCTTTTCGAGCAGCCAGTAGACCAGCGCGGAGACAAGGAATCCGACAAGGAATCCGCCCGTAGGACCTGCAAAAGAAGCTATACCTCCCTTAAAGCCTGCGAAAACCGGTACTCCCACTGCTCCGAGTGCCAGATATACGAGAACAGCGATAGTGCCTCTCCTGCCGCCTGCCGTGAGCATTACCGCGAGGATTCCCAATGTCTGCAGAGTGAACGGTACAGGACCTAACGGAATGCTAATCCATGAACATACTGCGATCAAGGCTGCAGATATAGATATAAGGACCATATCGTAGATAAAGGCCCTGTTTTTTGTCGTTTTAGACTTTGAATTGCTTGATTTTACGCTTGTTTCAGACATTGTAAACCTCTTTGACGATTTAGTTGACAATCGGAAGTTTACTCTTCTGTCTTCTGGATTTCAAGCGCTAAATTAAAACTGATATTTGGGCCAGATACCCATCTTGTCATGGGTATGCTCAGGGAGCTGGTAAAGGTCATGACCGGGATAGTCATTACCCTCAACGATAACCGGTCCATCAGGCGTAAGACAGACGTCCCAGCCGATAAAACCTACCTGTGGAACGACCATTGCGGCCTTGGTGCACATTGCAATGACCTCATCCCACATAGGGAAAACGAAGCCCTTAAATACGGCACCTGTCATAGGGTGTTTCTCGTAAAGGACCTTCGTCTTATCTATAGGGAAATCAGTGATCTCACCGGTCTTCTCATCAACAGGAGCGGTCATGCCGCCGTTATTGAAATTATCCACGCTGTGGCCGTAATTGCCGAATCTGCAGCAGGCACTGGCCACATGTACCTTGCCTTCCCTCTGGATAGTAACGATCCTTATCGTATTGATCGCATAAGGATAGATAGCGCTTACCGCAGGGTGCTGGACGATTACTTCCTCAAAGAAATGCGGGCGTTCCTGATTTACCAGGCGCTCGTAGATATCTTCGGCCTTCTCCTTCTTGCAGTCGATCTTCTCGACCGTCTTACCGCAGGAGCCTAAGTCTGCCTTTGCTATAAGGAAATCATGGCTGTTAATGAAGTCTAAGACTTCCTGCTTATTATCTTTCCTTATCTCGAGCCATTTACGGCCAAGGAATTCACCGAAGCGCTTATTGAACTCGATCTTGTTGTCGATCAGATCAGTATAAGCGGGATCATTGTACCTTTTAACGAGATCGTAGTTGCGGCCTCTGGTGATATATGTGTCGCGCTCTTTGTCATTGAGGTTATACATCTCATAGAGCCAGTAATCCATATAGCCTGCGCCAAACTTCCTGCCGCAGTGGATCATGTCGAAAAATATCCACACACGGGACTTGCCCGACTTCTCGTGGATATCCTTGATCTTGGCGTTCATCGCCTTATAGTCCATGCGCGTAACGCGCCTTATCAGATACTTTATGTTTGGCATAGGGCAATTATAATACAATAACCGTATTTTTGTTATACTCCCAAGATATACACAAATTCCTATCAAGTTTGTTATAATTTCGAGCGAATATAAAATCAGTAACCAATAGTTACTTCATCCTTAGGAGGATCAGATAATGGCAATCAGAATCGGTATTTTAGGCTACGGCAACCTCGCAAAGGGCGTAGAGCTTGCTATCCGTCAGAATCCGGACATGGAGCTTTCAGCAGTATTTACAAGAAGAGACCCGTCCACTGTTAAGACACTTACTCCCGGAATCACGGTAGTTCCTGTCGCTGACACAGCTGAATGGAAGGACAAGATCGACGTTCTCGTCATCTGCGGCGGTTCTGCTACAGACCTTCCCACACAGACTCCCGAATATGCTTCAATGTTCAACGTAATCGACAGCTTCGATACTCACGCTAAGATCCCTGAGCATTTCGCAAATGTTGATAAGGCTGCATCAGCAAGCAATCACGCAGCACTCATCTCCGGCGGATGGGATCCCGGAATGTTCTCAATCAACCGTCTTTACGGCAGCTGCATCCTTCCTGAGGGCAAGGATTATACATTCTGGGGCAAGGGCGTATCCCAGGGTCACTCCGACGCGATCAGAAGAGTTCCCGGCGTTAAGAACGGCAAGCAGTACACTATCCCTGTAGAAGCAGCACTCGAGGCAGTAAGATCCGGTTCCGAGCCTGAACTCACAACACGCCAGAAGCACTTAAGAGAGTGCTTCGTAGTTGCTGAAGAAGGGGCTGACCTGGCTCTCATCGAGAAGACGATCAAGGAAATGCCTAACTACTTCGCAGATTACGATACGACAGTACATTTCATCTCCGAGGAAGAGTTCGTAAGAGATCACTCCAGGATCAACCACGGCGGCTTCGTATTCCGCACAGGCAAGACAGGCGTAAACGGCGAGAACAAGCACGTTATCGAGTATTCATTAAAGCTCGATTCCAACCCTGAGTTCACAGGATCTGTCCTCACAGCTTACGCAAGAGCTATCTACCGCCTCTCACAGAAGGGCGACTTCGGATGCAAGACAGTCTTTGACATCGCTCCTGCACTCCTCTCACCTCTTTCCGGCGAGGAATTGAGAGCTCACCTGCTGTAATCAGTAATTTTTTATCACCGTTCATGACCTGCATACCGCCTAAGGTGTGCAGGTTTATTATTTGCAGTAGTTTACTTGTGATATTATCTTTTTATGCTCAGGAACTCATACAGCAAAAGACTCAGCAAAACAGCGATCATTCTGTCGGTCGTATTAGTTTTGCTCGTATCAGCACTGTTATTTATCGTGTTCTATCCCAAAATTGAACATTACCGCATCCTTCACAAAAACTATGAGCTCTACGGCGGGATGACCGACGAACTTAAGGACAGCACCTTTTATGAAGATCTCCAAAGCGGTAAATCTGTTTGCTTTCTGGGTGACAGCATAACTTTCGGAGCGACCACTAACGGTGTGCCGTGGTACCAGCCAATGGTGCCATATATAAAAGGAAAAGTATCCAATTACTCTACCAGCGGCTGGCAGGTCAAAGACCTCATCAACAGAATAGATAATATTCCTGTTGCTGACATTTATATTATTGCGATAGGCATCAATGATATTCTTTTCGCTGACAAGCAGGCCGCCTCTGTCACGGCAGATGACTTCGCCAGAAATACCGGTGATCTTGCAACTCTTCTAAAAAGCAAATCCAATGGGGCCAGGATCTACTTTGTCTCCCCGTGGTCATTCTGCAACCTTGATGAAAGCTATGTCATCCGCGGTGACGAATTCCGCAGTGCCATGGCATCATATTGCGAAAATTCTGACTGCATATACATCGACGCTGACGCTGTCATCTCATCAGTCTTAGATGCGGAAGGCGCTGAGAAATACATGTACAACCAGTACCACCCCAACGCTCCTGACGGCATCGGCCTGTTCAGTTATGCAGTACTAAAGTCTGCCCACGACCGGGGAATCTGAAAACAATAACAAAGCCATCAAAGAAAAAGGCTGTCACATATTTGAAGTGACAGCCTTTATTAACCGGATTTTGAATCAGATCAGACCTTGATCTCCATGATCCAGCCCTCAGGTGCTTCAACAGTACCCATCTGGATGCCTGTGAGTGTCTCTCTGAGCTTTGTCATGACAGGACCCATCTCCTCCATGCCGGAAGCGAACTTGAATTCCTTGCCGTGATCGTTGATGGAACCGAGAGGTGAGATAACTGCAGCTGTACCGCAGAGACCACCTTCTGTGAACTTACCGCTCATGATCTCGTCGAGATATACTTCTCTCTCCTCGATCTTCATGCCGCAGTAGTGCTCAGCAACGTAAACAAGTGATCTTCTTGTGATAGAAGGCAGGATGGAATCGGACTTAGGTACAACGAGTGTGCCCTGGCCGTCTGTGAGGATGATGTTAGCGCCGCCTGTCTCCTCGATCTTTGTGCGTGTAGCGGGATCGAGATAAATGTTCTCAGCAAAGCCTTCCTTGTGTGCAGTAACAATTGCGTGGAGGGACATTGCATAGTTAAGGCCGGCCTTGATGTTGCCTGTTCCATGCGGAGCAGCACGGTCAAAGTCAGAGATCTTAACTGCGATCGGCTTAGCGCCGCCCTTGAAGTAAGGGCCTACAGGTGTAGCAAAGATTCTGTACTGATAGTCATCCGCAGGCTTAACACCGATAACGGGGTTAATACCGAAGATATAAGGTCTTAAGTAAAGAGATGCGCCGGAACCATACGGGGGAACCCAAGCTGCGTTGCCTGCAACAGTCTCCTGGACAGATCTTAAGAACAATTCCTTGGAAATCGGGGGAATCTCAAGGCGAACTGCAGAGTCATGAAGTCTGTCAGCGTTGAGGTCAGGGCGGAAAGTAACGATTCTGCCGTCAACTGTCTCATAAGCCTTAAGGCCTTCAAATACTGTCTGAGCATACTGGAGAACGCCTGCGTCTTCGCTCATGACGATCATATCGTCATCGATAAGCGCGCCTTCGTCCCATGCGCCGTTTGTGTAGTTAGCTACGAATCTCTTATCTGTCTTCTGATAAGAGAAGGTCAAGTTTGACCAGTCAAGATTCTTCTTTTCCATAGAACATGCCTTCTTTCTTAAAGAAACTTATAAATATGTAATTGTATCGCAAGTGTGGCAAGAATTCCAATACCTGTTTTAATCTTGCCGGCATATTTAAAAGTATTATCACCTGAACTATACTTTTGAATATATATTCCTTATGAATAGAGCGAAAATAATGAACCTGCTTTCCGACCGCAAAACAACTTATCTACCGAGAATAGACTCTATCACAGGGCTTAAAGCTGTTGCTCTTCTAATGATCTTCTGGTGGCATGCCCCGATCTCTAAGCCTGATTTTGATATCGGCGCCCAGATGTGCCAGCTGTTATTCATCTGTTCCGGATTTCTGACCGGTTATTCCAGCTTGCGAAAGCCTGATATTGCCGAAAGCTCATGGAAAGCTCCGTTCAGATTCTGCCGGATGAAACTCAAGGCATTCTGGCCTCTTCATGCGCTTTTCACTTTGCTTTGGCTCGTGTTCTTATCAGATTTTGTCATTACACATGGAACTGTAATTAATCTTATCCTGAATCTGTTGCTGCTCCAGGCGTGGCATCCTGATCCGGATGTATATATGTCGTTCAACGGTGTAAGCTGGTTCCTGTCTGCCCTTCTCTTCTGTTATTTCCTCTCGCCGTTTCTTTTAAAGACTATCAGAAGGAGCAGGAAATACATCATTCTTGCGTTTATTGCCGCGTTTCTTTTCAGGAACATATTAAATGACCTCTGCTGGTTCTATCCCAAAACATTTTCGTGGTTTAACACATATTCATTCCCTCCTTTAAGGGCGCTTGAATTCTATATGGGGATCCTGGCCGTCCCCTTATATCAGTTTGTGGACGCAAAGGTCAGAAAAATGGATGCAAAAACAGGCGTTCTGGTAATGACGATCGCCGAACTTGTATATATCCTTGCTCTGGAATGGTTTCTTTTTTTCGTATCCAATAAAGTGTCACACAGCCTGACGCCGCCGGTCTATCTGCCCCTCATAATCCTATTTGCATGCAATACAGGCCTTATCAGCAAGTTTTTGGCACTGAAACCTTTCCGCTTATTCGGAAAGATCCAATTCCAGTTCTTCATAGTCCATCACTTCATTATCAGGATCTTCCTGCAATACGGAATTCTCGAAAACCTTAATGCTTACATAAGAACATCAGTTATCCTGATAACAGCAACCGCTGTCTCAGTCTTGTTTTACCTGCTGAAGGAACTGATTACAAAACACAATCTCAAGGCAAAATAAAACCTTGCAGCCAAAGCGGCTTGCAAGGTCTTATCGTATTAATTCCTGTTTATCGGATCAGACGAATCTGTATCCGCAGGCGTGGTATACCTTCTTACCTGCCTTGATGACAGGAGAAGCAAAGCCTTCAAGGTTAACGGCATTAGGTACCATCTGGGCCTCAAGACAGATAGCGTCGTACTGGCCGTATGCCTTTGTTGTCTTGATGTCGAGCGGGCTTCCCAAGTTGTTTCCTGCATAGATCTGAATGCCGGGAAGGTCTGTTAAGCACTCCATAGTGATTCCGGACTCAGGTGCAGTAACAGCTGCAGCAAAAGAGAATGTACCAGCTGTCGTATTAAGGCAGAAGTTCTGGTCGATACCCTTTGAGATAACCATCTGGTGGTCATCACTGTCATTGAGCTCGCCGATGAAGCGGTATTCCCTGCAGTCAAAAACAGTACCATCAACGTCCAAAAGCTCACCTGTGGGAACGTTCATGTCGTCCTTGATCGTGATCTTGTCAGAGTTGATCATGATGAGGTCGTTGTTAACAGTACCCTCGGCAGCCTCACCTCTGAGATTGAAGTAAGCGTGGTTTGTGGGCGCGAAAATCGTATCCTTGTCTGTCTTTCCGCAATAAAGGATCAGGAATGTCTTATCCTCAAGCCAGCAGTAAAGCACCTTTGTATCAAGGTTTCCGGGGAAGCCTGTAGCTCCGTCAGGGCTTGTGTAGCTTAAAAGAACTGCTCCGCCGTCACAGCCGGGAATGCCAGCGATCTTGGAATCAAGGATGATAGCATCAGCCTCTTCCTCAGTAAGGATCTTGCCGTCCCAGAATACGTTGTGGTAACCGGGATTGCCTGAATGGAGGTTGTTCTCACCTTCGTTCTTAGGGATCTGGTATCTCTCGCCGTTGATAACAAAAGAAGCATCTTTGATCCTGTTGGCAGAACGTCCTACGACTGCACCGTGGTTAGCGCCGTTCCCCATATACTCATCAAGGCCTTTGCAGCCGAGCATGATGTCTGTGGGCTTTCCGTCCTTGTCAGGAACGATAAGATCTGTAATAACAGCACCGTATGTGATAACAGAAGCCTCATAGCCGCCGTCGATCGTGATCGTAAACTTTTTAGCCTTAAGATCGGGATTCTTTACTGACAGATAGTCACTTGTGGTAATACTCATTCCTCAAAACCTCCACAAAGATTTTATTAAAAAGAAGTATAGCATAAATATCCTCTGCCACGTATAATCGTTAATCAGACGGGGCATTAGCGCAGTGGGAGCGCATCACACTGGCAGTGTGGGGGTCACGGGTTCAAGTCCCGTATGCTCCACCAAAATAAAGAACTTCTCCAACATACGAACAGTTCGCTTCGCGAAACTAGTTGGAGAAGTTCTTTATTTTGTTTTCAATGTTTATAATTTGCTGTCGCAAATAACTCGTACAGAGGTTTATTTTTTTATCTCTTGAATTCCGGATGCTCGGCGTAGTACTTTTCCTTGTCCTCGTACATTTTCTCATCAGCTATCTTCAGGGCATTTGTGATGTCGCCTGAATCATTCTGATAGCAGTAGCCCATGGCAAAAGATACATTCCCATAGTGTCTTGAGAGCTTCTTGGCCTTGGCGATCTTTTCGACAATTTTTTCTTCAGTAGTGAAAGTCAAAAGCACCATGAACTCATCGCCGCCGGCTCTGTAGATCTCGTCACCGACAAATACGTTCTGAAGGAGGATCGCACCATTCTTGAGCAGCAGGTCACCTGCCTCATGTCCTTCGTTATCGTTGACTCTCTTAAGGCCGTTGAGATCCGCAAAGACGATTCCCAGACCCTTGAGCTCGTCGCTGCCGCTCTTCCTTAATCCGTCGATCCTGTTGTTCATCTCATTCCTGTTCAGAAGACCTGTGAGCATATCCATTGAGCTAAGTCGCTTTAATCTCTGGACAAGCTTCTGGTTAGCGATCTCAGATGCAACGAAGAATGTTGTAAGTTCAAGCGTTTCCTTGATCTTAACGGTATTTTCGACATCGAAGTTGCAGACCCAGATGTATCCCAGAACCTCATCCGTGGACTTGAGCGGGAACAATACAATGCTCTCAACATGATTTTTCATAAGGGATTCATACCAAGACGGATTCTTCTCCCTAATATATTCCCAGTCATTCCTGTTCTTGGCTATAAGACAGTTGCTGCCGCCGATCGTATCTATCCACGAGACCGTAAGATCGTAGAAGCCTTCCCTGAGGACTCTGGACATCGAAGGAAGCATTGAATACTCATTTCTTGATTCACTTAACGCCGTGCATTTTCTTTCCTCGTCATCGGTAAGAAGGATAACGCAGGACTGGGCATCACAAAGCTTTCTGATATCGGAGATTATCTCATCCATCGTATGCTGGAAATTAGTCGTTCCTCTGAGCTTGATACATGTATTAAGAACCTCTGAAGCCGTTGAAGCGGATGTATTGCTCATCTCCTCACTGTCAGCATTCCTGGTAACGATCTGGGAATAAGTGCAGTAATGAAGATTTCCTTCGCTTCCCAGAGGCATCATGAAGAGATTAAACCAGAAATCATATCTGTCAGGATGAACATAGGTATGCATGGGCTGCTTCAGCACAGCACATCTGAAGCAAAAATCCTCAAAGTTCAGATCGGTCGGAAAATAATTCTGGTAAAGGCTGTTCGGAACGAACTTGGACGTAAGCATCTGAGGCATTTCCGGGTTCGAATGCTCTATGGAATTGATATAGGCCTGGTTGCCTGTAACTATCCTGATCTCGCCATAGGAGCCGTCATCTTTTGTCTCGACCGAAATAACACAAGTCATGACATCGATCATCTCGACAAAACTCTTGAAATCCATGCTATGCCTCCACATATCAAAATTTCTTAAGAGAATTTTATCACAGCTTTTGTATCATTTGTTTAAATAAATTAAGTATATTTAAGGAATTAAGCTTTGATCTTCCATGTTTTCGGAGCCAGCTTATAGACACGGTTTCTCAGGAAGAACACATATCCTGCTGTGAATACCAGAAGCACAGGTGCGAGGATATAAGATACCAGCGGTACCCACACGAGGATCGATGCTACTGAGTAGATGATTATACTGGTGATCCTGTACGCGCCGCTCTTGGCAACAACCGAAGTAGTAAACGGCTGGAAAAGATAATAAAGCGCAAGCCATGTGACGGAAGTCAATATGCTCAGCATGAAGCCGACGAGTATCGTCACAAGATATTCACCCGGATAACTCTGGCCACCCGTGACAAAGAGGATCAGATCGGCAAAAAGTCCTAAAGAAACGACCGGTCCGATATTTATCTTTATCAATTGCTTAAGCCTGATATCAAAGAGTTTGATTATCTTTTCGCGCTGTTTGAAGAAACTGAATGTCATAAGACTGTTATCGCAATTGATGAACATAGCCTGAGTATTCTTAAAGGAATTATCAGAAATCGACAGCGGGATCATCAGGGCAAGCAGATGTGACTGGGCAACATATCTGAAGAATTCAAAAGCAGGATCATTTCCGACCGGCAGAAGTGCATCGCTAAAGCCTCTGAAAGTGAAGAAATTAATGATGTTTGTAATAACCATGTTCCAGCAGTTGTCAGCGCCGTAACGGGAATAGTATCCGTAGATAAATTCCCCTGAAAGAAGGATCATGACAGCGGCTACGATGATCGTGAAGATGACCGGCTTCATGCAGAGCATCGTCCAGTGTCTTTTTACAAATAAAGCATTCAGATATTCAAAGCCCTTCTTATCGCCCTTTACAGTACCCTTTGCTTTTATCTTCTTGAAGCTCTTGGTGTTATCGTACTGGCTTGTCGCCTTCACTTCAGTCTTGCTTATATTATCGTGCAGAGCTCTTCTGTGAAGGTTGGAATCAGTCTTCAAAAACATCGTAAGACCCCATATTCCTGCAATGACTGTAAGAACGGTAATGATTACCATCTGAGGCATCGGAATGAAATATCCGTTCGCGACAAAAACAATAAAGAAAGGTCCGGCGAGCAAAACAAGTGCAAGTCTGATGAGATAAGCTACAGCGCTTATCTTAAGTGACTTGTGAAGCCTGGACTTGAATCTGAAGCTGAGGATCTGAAGTCCTATGCCAAGGAACTTGACAGCCAGCGCGAGAACAGGGATCCCGAGCCAGAGCCAGAACGGAGCGCCTGTAATAACAGCAAAAATGCCGGCCATTACATAGCCGATAAAAAGTTTTGCAAGATCGTACCAGATAAGTGTCTCATTCAGCTTTTTAGCATCCATACGGAGCATAAAGACAAGGTATTCCTTCTCCGTGGTGCAGTTAAAATACGGTACCCTGATGAGGATTCCGCAAAAAGCATACAAAAGGAAGATAAACAGGCCGAGATTGCCGTACATCGCACTGCGGCTTACACCCTGAACCATCTCATGCTCAATATACTGGTCGGACAAAAGGAATGCTGCAAGGTAGATCATTCCAAGACCGAAGATCTTTCCGATAAAGAGCTTAAAGACCTCAAAGATTACATGGAATATCCAGTAGATGACCTTAAGGAATGTGGTCGAATAAAGCTTGTCCGGGATAAGGTTTCCGATTACCGGAGTCTTCTTAAGCGCGAAAACAAGGCTGTTGTAACCGATGATGCTCCTTAAGTGAATTACTTTAAAAAGAATGTCCTTATACTCATTGATCATTGTCAGCATCCCTTAACGCATTAATGATCTTTTCCTTGAAAGCGGCATCGCCGAGATCGTTCTTGTCGATGGGTTCAAGCCTGCCGTTATGAAGCAGTACGATCTCATCGCAAAGGTCAACAGCAACATCCAGAAGGTGTGTCGAGAAGATCGTGATCTTCCCCTGCTTCTGGCTTCTTATAACGTTCTTCATCTCTTCAGCGATGATAACATCCAAAGACGTCAGCGGCTCATCAAGAAGCATGAGCTTAGGAGATGCAATGATATTTAAGAGCATCTGCATCTTATTCTTGGTACCGTGCGAATAATCCTTAAGAAGCCTGTCCCTGTCATCTTCAGGAACGACCATATAATCAAAATATTCATCTATAGTCTTATCAGGTTTGATATCTTCATGCACCTCAAGGAAGAACTTCAAAAACTCTCTTCCCGTCATGAATTCGGGAACCGTCGGCGTTGATACCATATATCCGATATCTTCAGGCTGGAGAATGACTTTTTCTTCCGAATCCTTATTTTCGCGAAAATAAAAAGCGCCTGAATTATAATCGATATCACCGTTTACACAGTTAAAAAAGGTAGTCTTACCTGAACCGTTGCGTCCCAGGAGGCCGTATATCTTACCCTCTTCGAAAACAAAATCAACGTCTTTTAATACCTTCTTTGAGCCGTAGCTCTTAACTAAATGACTTATAACAAATTCCATATGTTATTCCCCCTACCGCGATATTCTACCATTATTCCCGCCGCCGATTCTTAACGGCATCTTAATTTGCCATTAACGTTAATATAATTTCAAGCTTAGCAATAAAAACTACTACGTCAAAAAACCAAGCCGCTATCGCACAGGCACGAAAAAAACGCCAACAATTATATAAAACGGCGTTTTTCTGTAATTTTTGCCCTGAAAAAAGGGCCTGTGCGATAGTAAAGTTAACCCCGGAAGTTTTTTTCTAACTTCCGGAATTCACTTCATAGTGATTTAGGCAAAAAATAAGGGTGCCTTTTTCAGGGCACCCTCATATAGCTGATCATTAATTACTCTCTGGGGCTTTCCTCAGGGATGAACTCATGTTTATCAATGCTCTTGTGGCGCTCGGCAACAGCGGCATCCGCAAGTTCGATGAGTCTTTGTTGTGAATCGACCTTCTCTTTACCTCTGAGGTCAAGTTTGTGATACGTGCCGTCAGCAGAAAGGAACGAAGCCCTTACTGTATCAGCCAATTCGACATCAAGCACTTCCTTTACACGTGCCCTGCAGTCAGGGTCTTCAATCGGGAACAGGAGTTCTACACGGCGGTTCAGGTTTCTCGGCATCCAGTCAGCGGATGCAAGATAGATATCTTCGTGGCCTTCATTGTAGAAATAGAAGATCCTGGAGTGCTCAAGGAAACGTCCCGTAATGGAGCGGACCGTAATGTTCTCGCTCATGCCGGGAATTCCGGCTCTCAGGCAGCAGATGCCTCTGACGATAAGGTCGATCTTAACACCTGCATTAGATGCTGTATAAAGCGCCTTTATAATCGGCTCGTCTACCAGTGAATTGATCTTCGCGATAATGCGTGCAGGCTTTCCTGCCCTTGCATTGTCAGCTTCCCTTCTGATCCTTGCGATGAAGTAATCCTTCATCCACAAAGGCGCAGGAATAAGGCGTCTCCAGGTCTGAGGTATCGAGAATCCTGAGAGCATGTTGAAGAACTCGGAAGCGTCCTCACCGAAGGATTCCTTGGCAGTGAACAAGCCTAAGTCGGTATAGATCTTAGCTGTTACATCGTTATAGTTACCGGTCGCCAGGTGCAGATATCTTCTGATACCGTCCTCTTCCTTACGTACGACGAGCGTGATCTTACTGTGGTTCTTTGCCCAGTTGATGTTGTTCTCTTCATCGAATCTGGCTTTAAGTTCAACGAGCACCATTACCTGCTTGCCGTTCTGTGCAGCTTCAAGGAGCGATGCGATGATCGGCGATCTGTCAGACACACGGTAAAGGGTCTGCTTGATAGCAAGAACGTTAGGATCTCTTGCAGCCTGCTTAACGAACTCCAACACAGGTTCGAATGTCTCGTACGGGTGATGAACGATCCTGTCCTTTTCCCTGATCTGCTCGAAAATGTCGAGCTCCGATACAGGTCCGTCAAAAGAAGCAGCCTCAGCAGGCTCATGAGCTTTATAGCAAAGCTCGGGATGCTTTGCTTTGCAAGCAGATGTGAGCTTTGAAAGGAATGTAAGGTCGATTGGTCCGTTTACACTGAAGATATCAGCTTCATCTACTTCGAGCTCATCAACAATGTAATGCAGAAGGTCGGAATCGATATCATCCTGAACTTCGAGTCTTATGATCTCGCCGAATCTTCTGCGTCTTACCTGGGCTTCGATCTCTTTTAGGAGGTCTTCTGCTTCGTCCTCGTCGATATCGAGGTCGGCATTACGCATAACACGGTAAAATGCCGTAGCTACAACGGTCTGGCCGTCAAAGAGCATATCTACATTAGCTCTTATGATCTGCTCTACCGGAACGAAAACATCACCGTCTTCAGTAGGTATCTGATAAAGTCTCTTAACGACCGTAGGGATCTGAACAGTCGCATACATATACTTATCTTCATTTACGGATTTCTTCTTGCTGTCACTTGCAAGACCGAAGGTTGCTCTCTCCTGCAGTTTTACCTTTTTAGGCTCATTAAGAAGTCTTACGCACATGTTGAGCATGCGGTTGTAAATGAGCGGGAAAGGTCTTGAAGAGTCAACGGCCATAGGCGTTAAGATCGGATATAAAACAGCCTTGAAATAAGAATCCGCAATAGACTTCAACTGGTCAGAAAGATCGTCGTAATTTCTAAGATAGATCTTCTCCTGGGCAAGCGAAGGCAACAGTGATCTGTTAAATGTCGAATACATCATCGACATCGTTCTTCTTGTCTTCTGGTCGATCCTTTCGAGCTGTTCATCAATTGAGAATCCTGCGATGTCACGCTCTGCAAAATCGATGCTCTGCATATCCCTTAACGAAGCTACACGTACGATGTAAAACTCGTCGAGATTGGATGCCGTGATCGATAAGAAGTTGAGCCTCTCAAGAAGCGGATTCTTTGAATCTCTTGCCTCGTGCAAAATACGGTCGTCGAATTCGAGCCAGGACAATTCGCGGTTATAAAAACATGCATTACCGCTTAAGAAAGATGCACTTGATTCATTGTAATTCGGATCAGCGATCTCAGGTGAAGATACGAATGAAGCGGCCTTCTTAGCCGGTCTCTTAGCATCCGTCTTCTTCACAGCAGCTTTTTTGGCAGGTTCCTTCTTAGTTTCAGGCTTCTTTGCAGCAGTCTTTTTTGCAGGTGCTTTCTTTGCTGCAGGCTTTTTAGCGGCAGCCTTTTTTGAAGAAGCCTTCTTGCCTTCTGATGTATTTACCTTACGCGCAGAGGCGCTTTTCTTAACAGCCATTAACCTTCCCTCCTGGTCTTGAGAACCGGCTTGATTCCCATTACATCTTCAAACATGACGCTTCTGTTCTCAAATGCCCATTTCTCGAAAGACATATCTTCCGAAGCGTCGCATGTAATAACGAATTCATTGTCCTTGATCTTGCAGGAGATCTTCTTGCCCTTTTCCTTGTGCGAAGCATCGATCGCATCGGCGATCTTAAGGATAGACGCGAGCTTGGATACTATGACCTTCTGGTCAGGCGGCAGGATCGAATAGTAGTAGCTGTCGTAAGGCTTATTTCTCGGATAGAGTCTTACGATCATGGCAACCATATTGATCTCCTCGTGATCAAGTCCCATAAGATTTGTATTCTTTATGATCGAATATGCAGCGTCACTGTGGTTTCTCGAGTGAACGAATTTACCTATCTCGTGAAGGATAACGGAAACCTGCAAAAGCAGTCTGTCACGGCTTCCGAGGCCTGATATCTTCTTTGTCTCATCGAAAAACTGCAGCGCAGTCTTCTCAACATATTCGATATGCTTTTTATTTGAACGGTAACGCTTTGCAATATGTCTTGATGCAGAGATAAGATAGCTGTCCGGAGAGATCTCGGTCTTAAGTCCCTGCGAGTTAACACAGTAATAGTAGATGATGCCGTCAGACAGTGATGCATGCGGCATATAGATCATATCAACGCCTGTATACTCAAGCATATTCTTAACGATAAGAGCCGTAGGAAGAAGGAGCGGCGCGATCATTGAAGGGATATTATCCTTCAGTGTAAGGTCTGTCGCTCTGGTCTTGAAAAGGTAGTCATATACCTTCAGGAATTCTTCCTTTGTAAGCGTTACGGATGACATGGCGCCATAACCTGCAAGCTGCTTGATATAGCCCATCTCACCTGAAAAAGCGATCAGGTTTTTATAAATGATGCCCTTAGGCTCAACTGCGTGATAGTCCTCCAGATCCTGCGCAATGAATTCCTCGGCTACTTCATCGTAATGAATAGTCTTGCTCTGAAGGTCCTGGAGCATTCCAGAGATCCTTAATGAACCAAGAAGGAGGTTTTGTGAGAATACGAATTCGCACTTATCGTAAACCGAAGCCTGAATGGAACCTGAACCGATATCAAGGATCATGGTGCCGTTAGATATTATCTTTGCAAAATCAGGATATATGGCCTGTACTGCAAGTGTCTGATAATAACGCTCCATGGAGTTATCCAGGACCTTGATCTTAAATCCTGTCCTTGTTCTTACTTTCTCGATTACGACTTCTGCATTTGAAGCATCTCTGAATGCTGATGTGGCAACGCAGAAAACACGCGCAACACCATATTCCCTGCACTTTTCATCAAACATCTTGAGACACTTGCAGAGTTCTTCGACCTGCGAAGCTGCGATTACGCCTGAGCTGTAAGATTTGGTTCCGAGTCCTGTAAATTTTCGGACTGCCTCGATCTCCTTGGGTTTTCCCTTTGAACCTATTTCGAAAACCTTAAGTCTGGCCGTTAGTGATCCGATATCGATCACCGCGACAAGCTTTTTTGCCATGTCTTTATATCCTCTTTTCCGATTCCTGTCAGAGGTTTGCGATAACCGCACCGGTTATCTCATTCGTTCCGACAAGTGTTGTATTCTTTCCTTCACCGACGAAGGTTATATCACTGGTGCGAAGGCCCTTTTCGAGAGTCTTCTTAACTGCATTCTCAATATCCTGAGCTATCTCTTCCTCGCCAAATGCCATGCGCATCATCATTGCCGCAGAAAGGATGCAAGCCATAGGATTAGCCTTGTTCTGGCCGGCAAGATCAGGAGCCGAACCATGAATAGGCTCAAATAATCCGGGCGTTCCGGGCGCACCCAGAGATGCTGAAGGAAGCATGCCGATAGATCCTGCGATCTGTCCTGCTTCGTCAGATAAGATGTCACCGAAAATATTATTGGTAACGATGACGTCGAATGTGGCCGGCCTGCTGATAAGCTGCATTGCCGCGTTATCAACATAGAGACAGTCGAACTCGACTTCCGGATAATCAAAGCTCATCTGGCTTGCAAGTCTTCTCCACATTCTGCTTGTAAGAAGAACGTTTGCCTTATCAACAAGCGTGAGCTTTTTTCTTCTCTTCATAGCAAGCTCGAAAGCGATCTTTAAGATCCTGTTGATCTCGCCTTCGGAATAGCTCTCAGTATCGTATGCGATCTTGCCTTTGACACTGCCGTCAGACAGATGATCACCGCTCTGGTAGAAACCGGTCTTGCCAAAATAGATGCCGCCGGTAAGTTCTCTGACTATAACAAAATCAATGTTTCCGGGGTTTTTAAGAGGTGATGCATCCTTAAGCTCGTTATAGACTGTGACAGGTCTGATGTTTGCATAAAGACCAAGTCCTGATCTCAGGCCGAGAAGCGCCTTTTCAGGTCTCAGATCAGGCTCGACATTATCCCACTTCGGGCCGCCTACGGCACCAAGGAGGACAGCATCGCTGTCTTTTGCAGAAGCAATCGTCTCCTGCGGAAGCGGTATGCCATATGAATCAATGGCAGCGCCTCCCGCCTTGAGCTCCTTGGTAAATATCTCAATGTCCCTTTTAGAAGTTGCGGCCTCAAGAACATCTATTGCCGACTTCGTGATCTCAGGACCGATTCCGTCACCCGGAATGACCGCGATGTTATACTTCTTTGCCATAGTATTTCCCCTTATACTTTTAACTCAGACTCCGTGTAACCCACGAGTCCTCCGCTGGCCATAATGTTCTTTATAAACTCAGGAAATGCATTCGCACGGAAGCACTCGCCTGTAGTCTTATCAGTAATGACGCCTGTATCGAAGTCTGCTTCGATCTCATCGCCTTCAGAGATCTTTGCCGCAGCTTCAGGACACTCTAAGATCGGGAGTCCGACATTAATAGAATTCCTGTAGAAGATCCTTGCAAAATCATTGGCTATGACAAGAGAAATGCCGCTTGCCTTTATCGCAACGGGAGCATGTTCCCTTGAAGAGCCGCATCCGAAATTCTTTCCTGCGACCATAATGTCACCGGCTCTTACCCTGTCTTTGAAGGACTTGTCGATATCCTCCATGCAGTGCTCTTTGAGATGATCCGGATCTGCTGAAGTAAGATATCTTGCAGGGATAATGACATCGGTATCGATGTTGTCGCCGTATTTAAATGCTTTTCCTGATACCTTCATGCTGACCTCCCTGCCTTATAGCTCATCAGGTGTGCCTACGCGGCCGAGAACAGCAGATGCTGCCGCAACCGGAACACCGCTTAAGATAACTTCAGATTCAACATCGCCCATACGTCCCACGAAGTTTCTGTTCGTAGTCGATACGCATCTCTCGCCTTTTGCAAGAACACCCATATGACCGCCCAGGCAGGGACCGCATGTAGGTGTTGAGATGACGCAGCCTGCATCGTCAAGGATCTGGAGCCACCCGTTATCCAATGCCTGTCTGTAAACCTTCTGGGAGCCCGGAATAACGATACATCTTACATCCTTATGTACCTTAAGGCCCTGGAAGATCGTAGCGGCAGCGCCGATATCCTCTAATCTTCCGTTCGTGCAGGAACCGATCACTACCTGATCGATCTTCATGTCCTTGCAGTCTGCCGCATTCTTAGTATTGGAAGGCAGATGCGGAAGCGCTACCGTCAGTTCGATATCATTAAGATCGATATCTATTACCTGACTGTATTCAGCGTCATCGTCCGGCATGTAAACCTTGTAATCGCTCTTTATAAATCTCTCGGGATTTGTTCTCGAGATATACTTCAGCGTGTAATTGTCGACTGGGAAGATTCCGTTCTTCGCACCGCATTCAATAGCCATATTGCAAACAGTAAGTCTCTGGTCCATCGAAAGCTCTTTTATGCCTTCACCTGCAAATTCCAGAGACTTGTAGAGCGCACCGTCTACACCGATCCTGCCGATGATGCTTAAGATCAGGTCTTTACCGGTTACGAACTTTTTAAATCTGCCTGAAAGATTGATCCTGATAGCTTCAGGAACCTTAAACCATGTAACGCCTCTGGCCATTGCACATGCAAGGTCAGTAGATCCGACACCGGTTGCAAATGAACCCAATGCGCCATATGTACATGTATGTGAGTCAGCTCCGATAACAAGATCACCCGGAAGAACAATTCCGTTGTCAGGAAGAATAACATGCTCGATACCCATCTCTTTACGGCCGAGTTCATAGTAATGCGTGATCTCCTGCTCGCGTGCAAAACAGCGCATCGCCTTATTCAGTTCTGCGGATTTAATATCTTTATTCGGAGTGAAATGATCCTGTATAAGAAGGACTCTGTCCTTATCGAAAACATCTTTTACGCCAAGCTTCTCGAAAACTTTGATAGCAGGCGGAGTAGTTACATCGTTACCCAGAACATAATCGAGCTTAGCTTCAATCAGGTCACCGGGGGCGACACTTTCAAGTCCTGCATGATCAGCAAGAATCTTTTGCGTCATGGTCATCGGCATATGCGCATTACCTCCGGAACAATAATGTTTATTTTACAACATTATTTGATTATTTAAAATAACGCGCGTAAGAACAATGAGGTTTTTATTCTTCGTTCAGTTCGAAATACTCGTCGTAAAGTTCTGCCAGTTTATTCGCGTTATCTTCGTAACGCTTCAAGTCTTCACTGCTGCATGAACCGCCAAACTTTGCTTCCAGTTCCTTTTGTTCAGCTTCAAGCCTGCTCGTCTCTTTCTCGATATCAGAGATACGCTGACGGCGCTTTGCAGATTCTTTTCTGCCCTGTGCACGGTTAACATTCCTTGCGGTATTTTCGTTTTCAACCTTCGGTTCTTCAACGGCAGCAGGCTCAGAAGATGCAGTCTGCACAGCCTTCCTGTAGAAATAGTATGAATCGTAGAGCTCTGCTTTTTTATCTTTGAATCCAAGTACTTTGTCTGCACATTTATCGATGAAGAATCTGTCGTGGCTTACACAGATAACGGCACCGCTGTATTCCTTGATGGCATCTTCCAATATCTCTCTTGAATTGATATCAAGGTGGTTCGTAGGCTCGTCGAGAAATAAGATATCCGGATTCTCTCTTAAGAGGCAGCAAAGATAAAGTCTTGATCTCTCACCGCCCGAGAGCATTGAGATCTTCTTGAATGCATCGTCACCTTTGAATCCGAATCTGGCAAGAAGAGTTCTCGCTTCAGTTGTTCCGATGTCGCTTCTTGATACCAGTTCATCAAAGCAGTTCATCTCTTCATCGTCGAAAGGAACGAACTGTTCCATATATCCCATCGACTGTGCAGAACCGATGAGCACGGTTCCTGATGAACCTTTGAGCTTATCTCCCGCATGACCTGACAGAAGTTTAAGAAGCGTTGTCTTGCCGCACCCGTTTGGTCCTGCAAGGAACAGCTTCTCATCTGCCGTAACTTCAAATGAGAGTGCATCGAAAAGATTTGTATCGGAATCTTCGAACTTCATCGCAAGTTCTTTTGCCTGAAGAATTATCCTGTCTGATCTTCCTGTACGCTCCAGAGGCTGAGCTGTAAAACTCATTTTCGCATATCCGGCAGGAAGCTTTGATCTTGCTGCTTCGAGCTGTTCCTCAAGTTTTGCGACCATCTTTTCCCTTTGATGGTAACCGCTGATATTTCTGTGCGAGAGCATCGTCTGCTTAACATCAAGCTGATGCGCAAGTTCCTCTTCCAATGCTTTGGTTACAAGGCTTTGGGACTTTATGAAGTGTTCCTTCTGTTCCTTGTAATCGGTATAACCGCCTTTGTATTCTGTGATATGACCGCCGTCTAATTCGATAACTTTTGTAGCGACCTGATCGATAAAATGTCTGTCGTGAGTAATTACGAAAACCGCTCCGCCATAAGACGACAAGAAATTCTCAAGCCACTCCACAGCTTCCATATCAAGATGGTTCGTAGGCTCGTCGAGCAAAAGGACATCAGGCCTGTCGACGATAAGACGTGCAAGACATACACGCATCTTCTCGCCTCCGGACAGGCCGGTAAAATCCTCTCTGTCGTGAATATCCTTAAGGCCTAATCCCGCGAGCGCATCCTTTAATCTGTATTCATAATCGTAACCGCCGGCAGCTTCATAAAGCGCCTGCGTCTTTGACAATTCCTCAACAAGAGAAGTTGCATCTTCACCTTTTTCCGAAGCGTGTGTGATCTTAGATGACAGCATCTCCATTTTAAGTTCGAGATCGATAAGATTCGAAGGCTTTAATGAAGCGCCCGAAAGGTCCTGTTCATCCATATTCTGGGACAGATATCCTGCAATCGTATTGCCATGAAGAATTACTTCACCGTCATCCGGCGTAAGCGTTCCTTTGATAATCTTAAAGAGCGTCGATTTGCCGGCACCGTTATCGCCTATAAAAGCTATCCGGTCACCCTTGTTCACACGGAAAGATACCCCGTCAAGTATCCGGCGGGGGCCATAATTCATCGTGATGTTACTAAGAGTCAGAAGCGGCATTTTATTTCCTCAAATCATTTGTCCGGCAATCATTGTATCACACACTATAAAAAAGGGTTGCTCCGAATACGGAACAACCCTGATTCATTCTAATTGCTAATCGAAATTAGAAGAGGTCTACACCCTTACCGTCAACATCGTAAGCCTTCTTCTCACCAGCAACAACATAGATCTTGCTAGCCTTAGGAAGCTTCTTAGCGATTGCAGCAGCAGAGATTTCCTGACCATCGATCTGGAAGATGATGTCAACCTTCTTAGGAGCAGCAGCCTTCTTAGCAGCCTTCTTTGCAGCGGGCTTCTTAGCAGCAGCCTTCTTTGCAGGAGCAGCCTTCTTAGCAGCAGCCTTCTTTGCAGGAGCAGCCTTCTTTGCAGCAGCCTTCTTAGCGGGAGCAGCCTTCTTAGCCTCAGCCTTCTTAGCATCAGCCTTAGGAGCAGCCTTCTTTGCAGCGGGCTTCTTAGCAGCAGCCTTCTTTGCAGCAGGCTTCTTAGCAGCAGCCTTCTTTGCAGCGGGCTTCTTAGCAGCAGCCTTCTTAGCAGCAGGCTTCTTCTCTGTCTTAGCAACAGGTGCAGGTGCAGCAGCAGGAGCAGCTACAGGTGCAGCAACCTTAACGTCTTTCTTTTCTGTATCCATACTAAAAGAACCTCCGTATTTTTCCTTGTTTGGATATAACTTTTTCCTTGTTTGGATATAATAAATCTACATTTCTTTATATTTTGTGTCAACAAACATTTTTTATAATTTTTGCAAGAATAATCTCGCGCCTGTTTTTCTATTTGTTCACTTTATACACAGAAACCATTTTATTTGTTGACTTTTGCACATGATTTTTATTTTCATAAAATTCAATTTTTCATCGTGGAATTTAAACACATAATCAAATAAAATAGCGATATGGGTAAAGTCATTACAGTTTTTAAATGGGAGATCAAAAAACTCTTTTCGAGTTGGCGCAGAACAGTAGCATTGTTCCTTTTGCCTGCGGTTCTGTTAATGGTCGCATTGAATATTTTCCCTATACTTATCAACTACATGTCGACAGGCTCTATAAACAAGAAGCCTGTTACGGTTGTCGGTGCGCCTGAATCATTCAGGAGTTACGTTGAAGAGACTGTTGACGCAAGAGTATTCACATACGATTACAAGACATATCAGGAATACGGCAAGTTAATGAGTGATAAGGAGTCATACAGAAAGATGCTCAGAAAAGGCATGCTCGTCTGTTACTTCTACTCCGGCGATCCGAAGATCGATTTCGATGATGAGATCAGGAATTACTATAATAATATTTCTGCAGACGACACTAATGCCTTCAGCAGAGCTGTAGTTTATGTTGCTTACGACGGCAACTCTTTAACATCCGAAGCAAGAGCAGAGCAGTTTAAAGAAGGTGTCCTTAAAGATTACCAGGCAAGTCTCATCGATAAACTGGGCGGCGATTATTCAGTCATCGGAAGTTCACTTTTCCAGACAGACGGATTTAATCCTGTAACAGATTTTGTCGGATACAGGACTACAGCAAACACTGCTGCATCCAGAGTCGTTCCGGGTGTGCTCATGATAATGATGTATTACTGTGTATATTCTCTTGTAAGTGATATGTTCGCATCAGAACGCGACAGAGGATTCATGGCTAAGCTCATCATGACTCCGGTATCAAGAAGAAAGATCTACGCAGGAAAGATACTTGCGATCAACGTTATCGTCTCCTGCTCTACAGTGATCACCATGCTTCTTATGTTCTTCTCTTCATGGATCAACAGGAGCAATGATGCAATGTCGCTTCTTCCTTTTGGAATGCTTCTTACGCCTTCCGAACTTCTTATCATTTTAGGAAGCATCCCTATCACTGTCCTTCTCATGACAGCAGTCTGCATAAGCGCGGTATTCCAGTTAAGGCGCATGCAGGATATAACGGTCAACCTGCAGCTTCCTCTCATCTATTTCCTTGGAGACTTCTTCGTACAGATGTTCAGAGGAACCAGACCGATCACTATCGAATACTTCGTTCCGCTTCATAACACGATGGAACTCATCGCTGAGACATTCAAGGCTCAGAACAAAGCCTGGCATGTAATAGTCATATACTTACTTAATCTAATACTTGCACTCGTTGTTTTGAACAGGACATTCAAGAAAGAGGAAAACCAATGATCAAGGTAGTTGACGTTCACAAAAGCTATACCAAAGAGAATGAGACCATCAAAGGCGTAAGCTTTGAGGTCCATGAAGGCCAGATCTTTGGTCTTTTAGGTCCTAACGGTGCCGGCAAGACGACACTGATGCAGATGATCGCGACATTGATGAAGCCTACATCAGGCCAGATCCTTATAGACGGTCTTTCTGCCGACAAGAATCTTCTGGATATCCACAGAAAGATCGGTTTCCTCACAAACGAGATCAAGCTCGACCCTATGTCCACGCCTAACAACCTGTTCGATTTCTTCGCTGAACTTTACGATATTCCTGCAAATGAATTGAAAGACAGACGCGATCAGAGCTTTGCCAGATTCGGCATCGCTCCTTTTGCGGATAAGAGGATCAACGAATTATCAACCGGTATGAAGCAGAAGATATCTATCGCAATAAGCCTTATCCACAATCCGCCGGTCATTATTTTCGACGAGCCGACGAACGGACTTGATATCCTCACTTCAAAGCAGGTAACGGATTATCTCAAGGAACTGAAGGAACAGGGCCATGCGATCATCTTATCTACACATATCTTCTCAGTAGCAGAAGAACTCTGCGATGAGATCGCTATCCTTGTCGACGGCCGCATTGCCGCTCAGGGAACAGTTGAGCAGTTAGTCAAGCAGGCTGAAGCTGAAAACTTCGAAAAGGCATTCTTTAAGATCTACGTTGCAAACCACGTTGAATAAAAGGCAGTTATGAGTACGAGACGAGGAATAAAAACAATAATAGGAAGTTTCTTCCGTAAGAGAGGGCAGATGGGCGCAGAGGCCTCAAATGCCACTTTCTTCACGTCTGTTTTCTTCGTCGCAGCACTCGCATGTTTTGCTATTTCATTCATAATGTGGTGGTTCCCCTATCACCTTTTCAGCGATGAGGTCTATAACATCATCGTTGTTAATTCTCCGGATTCCTTCAGGAAGTTTAACGAAGACATGCAGCCGGAATTAGATGAGATGGCTGAAGACTATGGTGACCGTTACGATTACTTCGCCAACTGGGAGAACATGGCTGATTTTGAATACATCTACGTAGGTTACGGATGGACAGAGTTCATCTACAAAGATACGGATGCGCTCTACGATTTTGTCACCTTCGGAAAATGGATGAGAGAAAACGATGCATATCTTACAGTCGTCTTCCCTAAGGATTTTGATGAGCAGATAAGGCTCAGGCAGGAAGGCAAGACTGATGCAAAGCCTCAGATCCTGACATACTACAGGACCAACTCAATGGAATATTCACAGATGAGAGAAGGCTTCATTGAGGAATATCTGGATTATTATCAGAGCACTATCCGCGAGAATTACGGCCTTGTGATAACATCCGTTGAAGATTCCGAGATCATCGACGATCCTATCCCGACAGTCGACAACGGTTATGGCATCAAGGCTTTTACAGATACGATGAGCAGGACCTTTGTCCCGATCCTCCTGTTTGTCATCCTTCTTTATGCTTCAATGAGCATAGGAACCAATGTTATCGCAGGACAGAAAGAGAGAGGAACCTTTACGGGAATTCTCTTAACCCCGCTCCCCAGATATGCGATCATCATCGGTTACTTAGGCGGCGTTGTATTAAAGACACTTATACCCGCATTCATCATAGCCACCCTATCAGTTCTGCTCGCACAGCAGTTCTCTATTGGTGCATTTATATCGATATATATCTACATCTTCGTTCTTGCGGTATTCATCGCATCTGTAACGATCCTGATCTCTGTTATCAACGATACCGTTGTATCTGCCCAGACTGCATTCCTCCCTGTCTTCCTGATCCTGGTTGCCGTCTGCGTCACATGTATCCAGTCGGTAGCTGAAAGAGAAGATTTCTATATGTTTATGCCTGTCCACGGACAGTTCTACGGAATCGGTGATGTCTTAACCGGCAGTATCAACGTACCGGGACTTGCCGTCAGCTCATTAGCGACATTAATCCTTTCGGCAATTATCATCTTTGTCACTGTAAAACTCCTTCACAGCGAACGCTACACAGTATCCATCGACACAGTCGATGCAAAGGAAGTCAGACGTTACCGCGAGGGCGGAAGATCATCTGTTCTCGAGTACTTCAACAAGGCAACTGACAGCTTCAGCTACTTTATAACAGAGCTCTTCTACCCTCTTATAGTGCTCTCCTTCTATCAGTTCCTTGCAATGATACCTGTCGTTGTCGCTTACATGAGAAAGCCTGAGTATTCATCCTTCATTCAGGACCTCCAGAATGTGGGATCAGTCAACGATATCTTCAATAAGACATTTGAGATCTTCGGAATATTCTTTAAGGATCCGCTCTTCCTCGGCATGATGACATTAGGTTATGTCCTAATTATCGTCACATACTTTATCCATGCCGGCAGAGTCTGGAAGATCAAGGGCATTAAGAACAAGATCGGCGCATGCGGTTACCCTCTTACAAGCGGAAAACATATCGCAAAGAATTATTGCCTGGGATTCCTCTTCGGATTCCTCATGATGACAGCAACAGTCGGAATAATGCGTCTGACAGGCCAGCTCACATTTGGCGGCTTTAACTTAAGCGTCTCAGGACTTGGAGCATTCATCTTCAACCTCTTCATGTGGTTCCCTCAGGGCGCCTCTGAGGAACTGATGTTCAGAGGTTACATGATTCCTGCCTTCAATAAGCGTTACAAGACTGCTGTCGGAGTTGTCGTATCCTCCATCCTGTTCTCTGCATTCCATTCGCTCAATCCCGGCTTCACGCCGCTTGCGTCAATAAACCTCGCGCTGATAGCCGTTCTTTTTGCACTCATATATCTCTTAACCGGTGATATCTGGATGACATCAGCCATGCACACCGCATGGAACCTCACACAGGGCAATATCTACGGACTTCAGGTATCAGGCAACCTTGCTTCCAATACGGTCGTTAAGATCGTCTACGATTCTAATGCCAACCCCGTGATAACAGGCGGCACCTTCGGTCCGGAAGGCGGTCTTGCCACAACGGCAGTCACCTGCGTCTGTATGGTGATCGTTATCGCATTACTTATATCAAAGTCCAGAAAAGCCCGAAAATAAATGCTTTTCGGTGTTGTCCTGAACAGATTGTTTTGCTATTATAAAAATACTTTAATAACTATACAGTCTTTATGTCAGGAGGTTTTTTATGGCTAAGTATGTGTTATCAGAAGCAAAGAATGGATTTAAGTTCAATCTTGTTGCAAGCAACGGCGAAGTAATTGCCTCAAGTCAGCTCTACAAGTCAATTGCAACTGCAAAGAACGGCATTGCATCTGTTATAGCAAATGCACCTGTTGCAAACATCGAGAACCAGACGGAAAAGGACTTCAAGACAGAAGTAAATCCTAAGTTCGAGGTTTACAAGGATAAGAAGGGTGAATTCCGCTTCCGCTTAAAGGCTAAAAACGGACAGATCATTGCATCCAGCGAAGGTTATTCAAAGGTCGACAGCTGCTTGAAGGGTGTCGCTTCCGTAAAGAAGAACGCTGATTCAAAGATCGAAGAAAAGAAGTAAAAACTAATCAATTCCAACAATAAGGGGCTGTCTCTTCTATAGAGGCAGCCCCTTATGTTTTGTTTTATTAACGGTTATTTCTTCTTTAGAGTATTCGGATCGATGACTCCGATCTTTTCGAAGATATAATCACAAAAAGAATCCGGCAATCCCTGGGGCGAGGTTCCGGTAATCAAGATAACGCTGTTTCCCCGTAAATATGCACCCATAAGATAATCACAGTTACCGGCTCTGTTTGCGGTCTGCGCATATGCGATCGCATATTCATAGTCATTCTTGATCCCTGTCTTAAACGCGTCGCGGTCCTTTTCCAGGACAGGTTTGCAGGCTTCAAAAAATGCCTTGGCATCACTTATTTCATCAAAGTAAAAAATGCAGCAGCGGCTGTCATAATGCAAAGTTACCACCACATCTTTTACGACAATAACAGTTGCCGCATTAAGATTTGTTGCAGCAGGATAATAATTGTTTTTATTATAATATCTGCTGTAAAGAGCCTGCGCTTCAGCCTTGTCCTGTGTACTGTAATAAGCAGAGGGTTCGTTTTTGTTCGTGAAACTGATGATAGCGGTATTTACATTAGCACTGGAACCCAGACTATGAACTCCATAAACGCTTGCATAGTTAATGACCATTGACGAATCAAATGGATCGTTGCTCACGCAGCCTGTAAGCAAACCGCAAGCCAGGATAATAAAAGCAACTAATATGCGCGCTGTTCTCTTCATATGACACCCTCCCCTAAGACTGAACGCATCCGGCTGTTATGCCTCTTCTGCTATCTCTCTTGCTACAAATACACCCGAAGCAGATGCATGTGACAATGAATGTGTAACTCCTGATCCGTCACCTATTACAAAAAGGCCGGGATAACGGGTCTCAAGCCTGTCATTTATCGCTACTTCCATGTTGTAGAACTTAACTTCAACACCATAGAGCAAGGTATCGTCATTAGCAGTACCGGGAGCGATCTTATCGAGCGCATAGATCATCTCGATGATGCCGTCAAGGATCCTCTTCGGAAGAACGAGTGACAGGTCGCCCGGCGTTGCCTTAAGAGTAGGCCTTACAGTTGACTCTTCGATCCTGGAAGTATTAGATCTTCTTCCTCTCGTAAGATCGCCAAAACGCTGGACGATTACGCCGCCGCCAAGCATGTTGGAGAGTCTTGCGATAGATTCACCATATCCGTTAGAGTCCTTGAAAGGTTCAGAGAAATGCTTTGATACGAGCAAAGCAAAGTTAGTGTTCTCAGACTGGAGCTCCGGATTATCGAAGCTGTGACCGTTTACCGTTACGATACCGTTCGTATTCTCCGTAACAACGTAGCCATAAGGATTCATGCAGAATGTTCTTACCTTGTCCTCAAACTTCTCTGTACGGTAAACGATCTTGCTCTCATAGAGCTCAGATGTAAGGTCTGAGAATACGACCGCGGGAAGTTCTACTCTGACGCCGATGTCTACTCTGTTGGAATATGTCTCTATTTCGAGTTCCCTGCAGACTTTCTCGATCCACTTACTGCCGGAACGTCCTACGGATACAATGCACTTCTTACAGGTGTATGAAGAACCGCCGCACTCAACTTCGTAAGTACCGTCATCTAAGATCTTAAGATCACCGACAGGTGAATTGAAGAAGAAATCTACTTTGTCCTTAAGAACGTTGAAGATATTTCCAAGCACCTGATAGTTCTTGTCTGTACCGAGGTGTCTTACTGAAGCATCAAGGAGATGGAGCTTATTCTCAAGGCAGATCTTCTTAAATGATGAACCGGCTGTCGTATAGAGCTTTGTTCCCTCACCGCCGTTGGCAAGGTTGATGCCGTCGACATACTTCATGAGCTCTAAGGCCTTTTCCTTGCCGATATGTTCGTACAATGTTCCGCCAAAATCATTTGTGATGTTATATTTGCCGTCGGAAAATGCGCCCGCGCCGCCAAATCCGCGCATGATCGCGCACGACTGGCAGTTAATGCAGCTCTTCACTTTATCTCCGTCAATGGGGCACTTACGCTCTTCAAGAGGCTTTCCGGCCTCGAAAACAGCGACTTTAAGATCAGGCCTGAGATTAACAAGTTCGTAGGCAGAGAATATTCCGCCGGGGCCTGCGCCGATAATGATCACATCATAATTATTCATAAAAAAATTCCTTTGCATGTAAGGATTACACTTAATTATAAAATTAAGTATGAACTCTTTCAAATGCGAAAGGATGAAAACAGGGCCGCCTCTTTTTCGAGACAGCCCTGATCAACAAAGATAAAATGAATCAGTCAGTTTTCAGCAGGTTTACTTACGGTGCTTACTGTCTTTCCGACAAGGACCGATATATCGTCCTTTGAAAACGTCGTTATCATGAAATCTCGTGTTTGTTCCTGATTTTTAATGCTCTTTAACCATTCGGATTCAGAATTTATATCATCAATAAACGCCATTCCTTCTACCATTTCGCCATTTGGATTACGGATTATCTGTCCCCAGCCGTAATCGTCAGGTGTGCCTCCGACGAACAGGATCGTCTTATATCCGTTCTTTTCGGTCTGCTCAAAATAGAAAGCCTCTTTGGCACTGCACTTATCAGTAATATCCGTCCACTTGCCGTTGAGAACAAAGTAAAGACGCCCATCCTTAACCTGGGCCCAGGGCTCGTAGTTACTGAAATCGTACTGGGCAGATATCTTGTGTACCTGAACCCCGTTTTCCGAGAAAGAAGTCTCATCCACTGAAACGGTAAGATTATTAAACTTCGAAGTGAAGGTCGCATATAACGTCTCCGCTGCCTTTACAACGGCACTTCTTGTACCGGGCACAAGCATTATGACAGCAATCGCTGCCGCAACAGCGGCGACAGGTGCGATCCAGGTCTTCTTAGCTCTTTTCTTTACCATGAGCCCTGCACGGATCTCTTCCTGCCTTATCTCATCCATTACAACTTTATCGAATGTATCTTTCATTTTTCTATTCCTCCAACCTGATTCGCAATCGCTCCTTGCCTCTGCTTATCCGCACCGCGACTGCGGATTCAGAAAGCTTTAATATCCCGCTGATCTCCTTATACGAGTATCCGGCATAGTAATGCAGATAGATCGGTACCCTGAACTGTTCTTCCAGGCGCATCAGTTCATCGAAGACAGCCTTATTCTGTTCGTTAAAACCGTCATAATACTGCAGATGCCATTCTTCGGAATCAAGATCGATATCATTTCTTGCCGAAGACTTCAGATGATCCTTACACTTATTCGCCGTCATAGTCATAAGATATGCTCTCTCGTTCCTGTTCTCGAAAAACATATGCTTGTCCAGAAGCTTCGAAAACACTTCCTGAATGACATCTTCAGCATCATGCTTCGAACCCAGGTATGAGACGGCAAATTTGTAAAGATCATTCGAATAAAGATCGAACAGTCTTACGACGTCTTCATTTTTCAAATCCAAAACCTCCCCATTAAGATTTGAGATCTCACTATATTAACGACTCAGGTTTTCTGTTTCTTACATTCTCACACAAAAAAATTCAAAAGATTCCCTTATTTGGTTTGCCTTTATGCAATTGTCAGCTCAAAAAACGGGCAACAATTGCATAAAAAGCCGTTTTTGTGCAATTGTCAGGCATTTTTCAGGCCAACAATTGCATAAGTCACAAATTGCGCTGAATAACTTATACAGTCTTTTTGACCCTTATCGCATAAGTAAGTGGAATAGCGATAATTATGGCGGCGCCTGCCTGGATAAGATTAAATATTACAGAGCCGGCTGCTGCGGCTACATCGTAATAGAGTGCTTCGAAAACAAAATATCCGGCAACCATGATGAGCTCAGCTGCTGCAGAAGCTATAAGCCTTACAATAAAGCCCATGGCCTTCCTGCCGTGAGACTTGGTCATTATGAGAGCAGCTACAAGACCCATAAGACCTTTTATCAGGAATGTCGGAGCAATATACATAGGATAACCGGCTATAAGGTCGCTTAATGCCGATCCTATTGCACCGGGGAAAAACGCTGCAGGGCCGATAAAGTAAGATGCGATGAGTATCACGCCGTCGCCCAGATTAATATATCCGACCGCTGTGGGGATCCTTATCTGCGTGCCAATGAACACCAATGCGGCGAAAACACCGCATAATGCGGTAAGACGGAGCTTTGATCTCGATTTTGTTTTAGCATTCTCAGGCATCTGTCACCTCATAAACGATCTGAGATCTAACGGATCTGAGCAGATATTAACCGCTCCGTTCTCCATAAGGAATTCGCGGGACCTGTAACCCCACGTACAGCTTATTATATCAAGTCCGCTGTTTCCAGCAGTCTTTATATCCGTATCGGAATCACCGATGTATACAGCATCGCCGTTATCAACGCCGAGAGATAAAAGGCACTTCTCAACGGGCTCTTTGGAAGGCTTCCTCTCCACACCTTCCACAGAACCTCTGACATAGTCGAAAAGCCCCGGGAAGAAATGCTCTATAAGCTTTTGTGCAGGCTCATCGTTCTTGTTGGTGACACAGGCAAGGAGCATTCCGTCCGACTTAAGACGTGTCAAAGCCTCCATAATTCCGTTATACGGATGAGTCTTCTCAAGATAATGGGAATCATAATATGCGTTATTGTCTTTAAGAAGTCTCATCTTAAGTTCTTCTGTATAGCTGCCGGGAGATGCGGTAAGGCTTCTTTCGATGAATTTGACAACGCCGTTTCCGATATAAGTCCTGACCTGTTCTTCCGTCTGCGGCTCCAGATTATTCATTCTCCTTGCGGCATTGAGACTGAAAGTAAGCCCGCCCAGAGTGTCCAGGAGGGTTCCGTCAAGGTCAAAGCATGCAAGTCTGTATCTCATATCATAATATCCGCTATAAAAGTTCTGACTTTAGGACAAGTCGCCGAGATTATAGCACGATTACACGCTCATTCAATATCAGGTTATAGAATTAGACAACTTGTAATGCTAACATTTATCCAAAAGAAACTATCCGAGGTGAAATATGGCAATTATCAAGTTTAATACAATGGAATTAGGCATTTACGACACAGACGTTGTCGTTTCTGCAATCACCCAGACCAGCACTTCCAATGGCAAGCCGATGGTTAAGATATCCATAAGTGACGGTGAAGACAGCATTACAGCGATCCAGTTTGATACGACGAAGAACGATCTGGCTTATAATGGTGTTGAAGAAGGCATAACAGCGCTTATCAGGCTTGAGATCACTGAATACAAGGGCAGCAAGAGCTATAAGATCGTAAATATCAACCCGGTCAAGCTCCCTGAAGAAGAACTTAAGCAGCTTATCAAGCTCCCTCCGGAAGATCCTGCAAAGCTTGCAAATGACATCATTATGCTCATTAAGCAGTCTTCCGGCAGAGCTTATGACATGACCACAATTGATGTTCCTGAGGATGATTTCTCTCTTACGGCACTGTCTGTAAGGATCATTAAGTCCAGACTGTCAGATTTTACAAAGTCTTCGGCAGCCAAAGCCATGCATCACAATATCTACGGCGGCCTTGTATATCACACATACAGGATGATCAAAGCAGCATATGCTATGTGTGAAGTATATACGCTTCTTAACAGGGAGCTTCTTGTCTGCGGTACTGCGCTTCACGATATCGGCAAGCTTATCGAGATGAAGACTTCCGATACAGGCATCGCCACATATACAGATATGGGTAATCTCTTCGGTCATCCCCTGCTCGGCATCGAGATGATAGACCACGAAGTCTGGAACAAGAACCAGCTGCGAGGCGGGAGAACTTATGATCCCGAGCAGATCGCCATGATCAAGCATATGCTCGCATCCCACCATGGCCAGCCCGAATGGGGCGCGATCAGAGTACCTTCCACGCCCGAGGCCATGGTACTGCACGAGCTCGACATGATCGACTCACGCATGTATATGTACGAAGAGAACTTCAAGGATATGCCTTCCGGCAGTTCCAGCGATCCTATCTTCGGCATCGCAGGCGACGGCAGGGCTGTTATCTACAAGAATTCATTCAGCAGTTACGAATAAGAATCAGGCGTAGCTTAATTCGCCCGGTTTTCCGTAGAAATCAGTGTAGTGAATGATCTTCTTTTCTTCATCAAGGCTGACAAAAAGGATTATCACAGCTGTCTTTTTGCTTTTCACTAGTATTTCCATTTCGAAAAATCAATTTCAGATATCGTAGCGGAGTTCTTTATCTTCGCCTTCCATTGTCCTGTAATGAAGGATCTTGTTCTCTTCATCCAGCGAGACAAATGTACTGAATGTTCTTATGTTGTAACTGTTATCAGTTGCGGCATAAGATACGTCCGTGTATTTTACCCATATTCCCGGAAGAACATCTACTGTAAGGTCTTCTACAAGGCAGTTATCGGAATTTCTTTCGGCGTCACTCATCATGAAGTAATCAAGATAGACTTGCTCCATACCTGCGTAATTATCTAATAATGCCCATGTCGTATCGATATGGTAGCCTTTTCCGTTTATCGTCACATACGTCCACGCGTGGCACAGGCCGTCATATGTGCCGCACGGCAGAGCATCAACGCCAACCTGCATGAGCAGATAAGCATACACGGCCGCGAAATTGATGCATTGGCCGGTCTTCTTGACAAAAGTCTTGTAAACATAGTTATCCCATTGAACGACTTCATGCTCATAAGTGTAGTTCTTAGCGACATATAAGTAGAGCTTGAGGGCTTTCTCGAAATCTGTATCGTCTTTCTCGACCGTGCTGTTGATGATATCGACGATCATTGCTTCAAAGTCGGCTTCTCTCTTTTTCCACTCATCGATATCCGTTTTGTATGTGATCTTGCCCGTGCCATTTTCGAAAGCAGGAGATCCGTCGGAGCTTTCAGCATTGAACTGAAGTCCTGCTGCAGGGAAAAGACAGCACATAATGGTGACATCCGTAACCCACTTATACGCTTTTTCATCAGCGCACTTGAAAGTGGTCTCACCTGCTCTTAATGCGTCGCAAAGGCTGTACAGGGCATCCCAGTGTTCCTGAGGCACTGTCTTGGCAAGCTGAGCTGAGTAAACATGAGGATTGAATTCGAATTTACCTTGAGTCTCTTCAGAAGATGCTTCAGTCACTGTTTCTTCTTCGGTAAATACGATCTTCTCAGCCGTCTGAGGTGTTTCCGGTAAGCTTGATTCTGTCTGAACAGTCCTGCTGCTGCAGCCGGACAAAAGGATCGCGGAAACAAGCATTATTCCTATTATCTTTTTAGCGTTCATTTACTTTTTGTCTCCCTCTCGTCTTAAGCTTCCCCGTAGCAAAACTCTTTTGGTTCACCATACAAGTCAGTATAATGAACGATCTTCTTCTCTTCATCAAGGGACACGAATCTGCAGTAATCCCTGATACAGTATTGCCCGTCTTTTGCATCGAACTTAACATTAGTCTTATTCACACTGCATTCGGGCAGCAAAGTTACATTAGGATCAGTCAGCGTGCATCCGTCAGCGATCCTTTCCTTGTCACTCATCATGAAGTAATCCAGGTAGATACCGTCAACTCCGTCAGCCTGAAGCGCCCAGGTGGTATCGATATGATAGCCCTTGCCGTCAATTACCGCATATGTCCAGGCATGGCAAAGGTCCTCATATATACGGTAACTTACTGCATCAATACCGGCCTGAAGCAGAAGATAGGCATAGACAGATGCAAAATTAACGCACTGTCCCTTCTTTTCCTTAAAGCAGGCAAATACATAGTTCTCATCATTACTTAAGTTCTCAATAAGCGAGTAATCGTAAGCAAAGTTTTTCGCCACATAAAGATAGAGCTTAAGAGCTCTCTCATATTCCGTGTCATCTTTCTCTATCGTGCTGTTGAGGATATCTGTTATCAGGACTTCAAAATCAGACTCTCTTTTGAGGAAGTCTTCAACAGGCATATTATAATGGATCTTCCCTGTTCCGTTCTCATAAGCAGGAGAACCGTCGGTGCTCTTTCCTTCTATCTTTGCACCGGCCGGAGGGAAAAGATCACATAACACAGATACATCAGTAGCCCAGTTATAAGCTTCCTGACTGGAACACCCGAAAGTATCCTCACCTTTTCTTAAAGCATCGCAAAGGTTATAGAATGCATCCCAATAATCTTGAGGGATCCTCTCCGCTATCTTGCCGGAATAAACATGGGGATTGAATTCAAAAGGCTCAGAGGCCGTAGTTTCAGTCTGTGAGGATGTTGTTATATCAGATGCTGCCGTCTGTCCGGCAACACCGCTTATATCGGTCTTATCGGTTGCTTCTGTCTTGCCTTTATTGCATCCGGAAATCAGGAATGATACCGCAAGCACTAAGCATAAAACTCTCTTATATTTCATAGCAATTCCCCTTCCGAGCGATTATACAGAAGGGGAATTAAACTAAAAGCATCAAATTTTAGGCAAAAATCAGGTATTTATCTCTTCATGGACTGGATCTTCTCATTCATTTTCTTTGCTTCTTTCCTGTAGTAGCGCATGAAGCAGAACCAGATGATAAATGCTACGGCAAGCTGGATGGCTGCTATGATGATGCCCTGTACCAGAGTGGTTGAACCTCCGAACCAGCCTACTGCAAATGCAACTGCCGTATAGATTGCGCATCCTATTCCCATATGGATAATTACTTTTACGGGTGTCGGCAGGCTCTCCTTGTTATATACGACCGTCGGGATTCCGAATCCCAGGCCTACAACGATGCTGCCTAATGCCATCTTGGTGTAACCATAATTTTCGAGGCTGAAATTGCCGCCGTACATTATATCGAAGACCACTCCGATAAGGCAGAATATCGTAAGCGCCATGCCGATGCTTATTACCGTGCTCTTCAAAAGATCTTTAACTACATTTTTCATTGCTATTACCTCCTTATAACCCCAGGTATTTCTTAAACTCCGGAAGATATTTTCTGGAAACGTAGTCCTTGCTTCCGTTCTTTAATTTCAGTAAGAGCGTGCCCGAGAATCCGGGTTCTATGCTGTCCATATACGAGAGGTTTACCAGTGTGGTCTTAGATATCTGCATAAACTTGCTTCCCAACTGCTCCGAAAGCTCGTAGAGCCTTCTTCTGGAACGGTACTGGCTCTTCGCACCGTATATGATCGTATCCCCGTCTTCCACCCTGACCATGTAGATCTCGTCGGGCTTTAAGACCACGATATCCTCTTCATTCCTGAAAGCCGTTACCGGTGTCTCGTTCGTGCCAAGCATATCCACTGCCCTTTGTATCTCAGGAGTAACCTTGTCCGTGTGTATCACGGCAAAGGGTTCTTTATATTCAGTTGAAATATCTATACTTACCTTCACTTTGAGTAATCCTCCATTGGAAAGATGCTCTTATGTTACCGCATTTTTCTTCCTGAACGATGCGAACTTCCAGAACTCATAGACTGTCATAAATACAGATGCAATGAGGAACCAGACCATAAGCACGCGGAATGTACAAGCCATATAGGCGACGTATCCTACTGTAGCAAGAGCCGTTACGGCACAGGTCAGATTCCACCATCTGCTCTTCATGAATCTCCTGATCACGGTCATCACCTCCTGTTTCTTTGTTTGTGGCCTCATACTATCAAAGGCTTTTTTTCCTGTATCGCGAAAAGCGGTAAGTGGCAGATTTTCGAAAGTGAAATGCAAAAAACAACTTGTTGCCAGATTTATATCTGTCAGTATAAAATAAACCATTCGCAATCAGGAGAATGTTTATGGACGTATCATTTTGGGACACTTTGGCAGGCATCAACGATGTGATCAACGAATTCGTATGGGTTAAGATCGGTATCTTTCTTCTTATCGGCACCGGAATCCTCATGACTGTACTTACAGGATTCTTCCAGGTCACACATATCGGTCACTGGTTCAAGAAGACCATCGGAAGCCTTTTTGACAAGAAAGTAATCTCTCACACAAATGAGAAAGCATCCATATCACAGTTCCAGGCCCTCTGCACTGCTCTTGCAGCTACAGTAGGTGTCGGCAATATCGCCGGTGTATCTGCAGCCATCATGACAGGCGGCCCGGGCGCGGTCTTCTGGATGTGGATCGCAGCATTCTTCGGAATGATGACTAACTACTCCGAGAATATCCTCGGAATCTACTACAGAAGGAAAAACCATGAGGGCGAATGGTCCGGCGGCGCCATGTACTATCTCCAGGACGGTCTTGGCGGTTATCCGCACATGAAGGGCGTTGGCAAAGTACTGGCTGTTGTTTTCGCGATCTGCGC
>CADCJM010000011.1 GCA_902801755.1 Oscillospiraceae bacterium | reverse complement strand
TACGGTCTCACATTCACTCTCCTTACAAACAGCGAGGGCAAGAAGATGGGTAAGACCGCAAAGGGCGCTGTATGGCTCGACGCTGAGAAGACACCTGTTTTCGACTTCTACCAGTACTGGAGAAACGTTGACGACGCTGACGTTATCAAGTGCATGAAGCTTCTTACATTCCTCGAAATGGACGAGATCAACGAGTATGCAAAGCTTACAGACTCCGCTATCAACGAAGCTAAGAAGAGACTTGCTTACGAAGTAACAAAGATCGTTCATCGTGAAGAATCTGCTGATATCGCGAAAAAGACTGCTGAGGATCTTTTCGAGAACGCAGGAAGATCTGAAGACATGAAGACTACTGAGATCACAGCTGATGAGCTCAAGGCCGGTATGCAGATCGCTGACGCGCTCGTTAAGGCAGGACTCATGAAGTCCAAGGGCGAAGCTAGAAGAATGATCCAGCAGAAGGGTGTATATCTCAATGATGCAGTCGTTGAGGATCAGTTCTATGAACTTAAGGAATCTGACTTCGATGCGAACGGCGAGGCTATCGTCCGCAAGGGTAAGAAGAACTACCACAGATTCAAGATCGGCTGATAACACAGATAAACTTTTTCCGAATCCCCGGCGCAATTTAACGCCAGGGATTTTTATTTCTGTTTTTGGCCGTAATTCGTTGAAATGCCTTACTTCTGGGGGTAAAATAAGTTTAACTTTTTATTTCAGGAATGTTAGGAGGGACATTACTTATGAAGAAGATGCGTGCTTTTATTGCTTCATTCCTTGCAGTTGCTACACTTTTCACATTCACGGGATGCTCAAGCTTTAAGGTCATCGATGACGAAGAGGTATTCTTCGATGCTTTGGATGAGGCTGTAGGCATTGATGAGGACGAGACTCTGCATGTCAAGAACACAAAGGTCAACGGTGATAAGGCAGAGTTCCTGATCCAGGCTAAGGACGGAGATAATTACTATTATTACGTCAGATTCAAGAAGGATGACGACGCAATGGATTATTTCGACGAGTTCTATGAGGACTTCGATGAGCTCTTTGCAGAGAAGGAATTCGACGGATCTCACGCTATGTCCATTAACAAGACACGCGGCGCTGTTACATTTAACGGTGAGGTGGAAGTCGGCAGCACGATCGGAAATAAGCATTATACTTCCGGTTCAGAGATCTATGGTGGGATTTATGTAAACAAGAACGTTTATATCGAAGTATATTCCGTAAACGGCAGCAAGCGCGATAAGGAAAAGATCGATACATTCCTTAAGACTCTTGGCTTCCCTAAGCCCTGATCCATAAGGATATTAAGAATAATTACCATGAAGAGACCGGATGATTCCGGTCTCTTTTTTATTTTGTGAACCATTAATTGGACACATGCGAAAAGTGATATTTACAAACATATGTTCGGGATGATAGAATGACGTCACTTTAATACGGACAGGAGGGATCCGGCATGACAGATAATGGCTTAAGATACACATATGATGGTACTTTCGAGGGTTATCTCTGCGCAGTCCTCGCCGCTTTAAGGTCGGGCAAAGTGCCGGCTTCGATAACAGACCGGAGGGTTGGAGACAGGCCTGATATTGCCGTTCATGTCGCAACGGATCTTAAGGACGCGCAGTATCTTTATTCCACGATATCGGTCAGGAGCAGTGCCGAAGTCCAGCAGATGGTATCGGATTATTTTCTTACCGGTGCGGGGAATATGGAGATCAATCTCTATAAGATGATCTTCTGCTCTCTTAAGTACGGTGCGAAGATAGCCGAAGACTATTCGAGCGAACTGATGAGCGGCATACAGATGGCGATAAGGGATCTTTACAGGGAGGCCCAGTCGATATTGCATGATCTGGATTTTTACATTGGGGAGGAGGCTTCTTGCGTTGTTATCAACCCCGGGAATTCCATACTACCGATAATAAGGAAGCCTGTTCTCAAGCGCCGTGATGTCGATGACTTCATCATCTACGATAAGAGGCATCACCTTCTCTTAGAACGCAGCTCAGGACAGAATATGCTGCTCGATATATCTGATTTTCCCGTGCCGGATTTTAAGGATCCGCCGGAAGCCTATTCTTATCTGTGGCCTTTTGTCAGGGACAATCGCTTTGATGTGAGGGTAATACCCGGGCAGAAAAAAAGCGGCTCCATGATAGAGCCGCTCTGGTTAAAAGCTTCTTAAAGTCTTTCAGATTACTTCTTTTCTTCGGAAGATGATCTGATAGCCTTTCTCATGATCTTGCCGTTGAATGTCTTGGGAAGTTCATCTACGAATTCAACTACTCTCGGGTACTTATAAGGAGCTGTCTTTTCCTTAACGTAGTTCTGGATCTCTTTCTTGAGTTCCTCAGTTCTCTCAGTGCCCTTAACGAGTGTGATCGTAGCTTTGACAACGATGCCTCTTACGCCCTGAGGATCAGGTACGCCTGTAACTGCGCACTCAAGAACATAAGGGAGCTCCATGATGACATTCTCGATCTCGAAGGGTCCGATACGGTAACCGGAAGACTTGATGACGTCATCTGTACGTCCGACGTACCAGATGTAGCCGTCTTCGTCTGCCCATGCAGTATCACCTGTGTGATACCAGCCGTCGTGCCATGCCTCGTTTGTAAGTTCAGGTGCGAGGTAGTACTGGAGGAAGAGTCCCTTCGGATGGTAGTTCTGTGTGTTGATGCAGATCTCGCCTGTCTCACCGGGCTTGCATACGTTGCCGTCAGGATCAAGGATCTTAACGTCGTAGAGCGGATTGGGCTTGCCCATTGAACCGATACGGAGCTTGGAGCCTACGAGGTTAGCGATTGCGAGAGTTGTCTCAGTCTGGCCGAAGCCTTCCATGAGACGGATACCTGTTGCTGCCATGAAGCGGTTGAATACCTCAGGGTTCAGAGCTTCGCCTGCAGTAACTGCATACTTGAGGGAAGACAGATCGTACTTGGAGAGATCTTCCTTGATGAAGAATCTGAACATTGTCGGAGGTGCGCAGAATGTAGTGATATTGTATTTCTTAAACATGGGAAGGATCTCTTCAGCCTTGAAGCGGTCGAAGTCGAATGTGAAGACAGGTGCTTCGCAGAGCCACTGACCGTAGAGCTTGCCCCAGAGTGCCTTACCCCAGCCTGTATCAGAGATGGAGAAGTGGAGTCCGTTAGGATCGACGTTCTGCCAGTACTTGGCTGTCGGGATGTGGCCGATTGCATACATGTATGAATGCAGAGCCATCTTAGGATATCCTGTTGTGCCTGATGTGAAGAACATTACCATCGGATCGTATCCGCATGCGTAATCAGCAGGACGCTCGAAAACATCAGAGAAGTTCTTGAATTCCTCATTGAAGTCGTGCCAGCCGGGTCTTGAACCGTTGCAGAGGATGAGTGTCTCAACTCCGCAGACCTTTGCTGCCTTCTCGCACTCGTCTGCAGCATCGTCATCTGCTGTGCAGAATACTGCCTTAACGCCTGCAGCGTTGAAACGGTATTCGTAGTCGTGGTCACGGAGAAGGTGTGTAGCAGGGATTGCTACAGCGCCGAGCTTTTCGAGGCCCATCATGGCGAACCAGAACTGGTAGTGGCGCTTGAGGACGAGGACTACCTTGTCGCCCTTGCCGATGCCAAGAGACTTGAAGTAGTTGGCGGTCATGTTGGAATATTTCTTGATGTCGCCGAAGGTGAATCTTCTTTCTGTTACGCAGTCCTTTGCGACCCAGAGCATAGCGAGCTTGTTGGGGTTCTTGTCAGCGATGACGTCTACGCAGTCGAATGCGAAGTTGAACTTCTTGCACGCCGGAACGTTGACATCAACGTCAACCATTGTGCCGTTCTCATCGAGAACGCCGTTCAGATACTTTGCATATACAGGATCTTTGAGGTTGGCAGCATCAACGTTGGTAACGTTGTCTGTACGCATCTCTTCTGAATTGTAAGGTGTGGTGTAGTTCTCGCCCTTGCCCCATGCCTCAGGGTTTAAGATGATCGCATAGAAAACGCAGTCCTCACCGCCCAAAGCGAACTCACCGTGGGGCTGTGTGGAGTCGAAATAGATGCAGTCGCCTTCGTGGAGCACTTCGGAGGAATCACCGATGATGACCTTAAGTGTACCCTTAACGACGATATTCATTTCCTGATAGTTATGTGAAACGAGGTGATACGGAGGATTCAAAGCCTCTTCGGAATAAGGAACTACGACACGGAAGGGCTCGCAGAGCTTGTTCTTGAATCTTGATGCAAGACGCTGGTACTTATAGCCTGTACGTCTTGTGATAGGGCTGCCCTGGCCGTTCCTTGTTATTGCATATTCTGTGAGGGCAGGGGAGGAACCTTCCATGATGTCGGAGATCTCAACGCCTGCGAGGTTTGCGAATTTATAAATGAATGTAAAGTTGAAGTCCTGGGTGCCTTCTTCAAACTTAAGATATTCCTCAGTGGTAATATCGAGCTTGGAGGCAACTTCCTCAGGTGTCAGACCCATGTCGAGTCTCAGGCCGTGTACTCTGTCGGCAACTTCTGCGAGTCTTAGCTCAACGTTGCTGTTGTTTGCTGTTGACATAGCTTTTTCTCCTTTTCTGTCAATCTGTCTTGTCTGTTCCTTGCCGGGGCAAAAAAAAAGCCCCAACATCCTACTTGGACATTGAGACGAATATAAATCCGCGGTACCACTCAATTTGCAAACATATCTGTTTGCCACTTACGAAGTCTAACAACTCCTTTGCATTAACGCAGCATCACGGGCACTGTCTACTAGGGAAGATCCTTTTCGGAATGCCGGCTCGGAAGGGATAGCCTGATGCAAATATCGTCACGTGCCTCTCAGCAAATAGCACTTCTCTGTATTGACCGAATCTCTGCGGCTTCTTCGTCACAGCCTTTAGCAGTTATTCAATTGTATGCATTTCATAGCCGAAATGTGACATAAGAATATATCTGCGTTACAGAATTGTCAATAATCGTTTTCAGAAATTTTTGCAACGTTGTTTGTGAAAGTGTAAAATATACGCATATAAATTTATTATCCGAATTATGCACATTGTTATTCGGGAATAGATTTCGGACACAGAAGACAACCTTGAACAGACAGCAAGCAAATTGCCAAGGAGAGTTGATATGGCGGTTAAGTATCTTGTATCAGGCGGCGAAGGCGCGTTAGGAAAGACTGTTATCAGTATGCTTCTCCAGCGTGGAGAAAAAGTGAGAATCCTCATGAGCGAGCTCTCTGATACCAGGATCTATCGTAACAATCCGAATAAGAAAAAGTGAGAATCCTCATGAGCGAGCTCTCTGATACCAGGATCTATCGTAACAATCCGAATATCGAGATCTGCTACGGTATTTCCACTGACAAGGATTCCATGATCGAGTTTTTCGATCTTGAAGATCCCAGATCTGCAGTTCTTTTCCATACAGATGAATATGTATCTCTTTCAGATGCTACGAATCTTACTATGAGAAGAGTTAATGTTATCGGCGCAGAGAATATCGTTGATATGTGCCTTAAGCGTAAGGTCGGCAAGCTCGTATATCTGAGTTCCGCTTATGCTCTTAATCCTGAGGTCAAGGGTGAGGATCTCACCATTCATTTCGACCGCAACAAGGTTGAAGGCGAGTATGCCAAGTCCAAGGCTGAGGCCGCTGCATATGTTATGGAGAAGGTCTCCCTCAACAGACTTAATGCCGTTATGGTTCTTCCTACGTTCATTATCGGTCCCGGCTATTCCGAAGACTATGAGATCAACAAGGTTCTGAACAGCTATCTTAATAACGGAACTATCCCTCCGAAGCAGGGCGGACGTGCATTCGTAGACGTAAGAGACGTTGCAAATGCAATGCTTACTCTGGCTGATAAGGGCGAACCCGGTGCCGGCTACATCGTATCCGGCGACTATAAGACATCCGGTGAGTTCTTCCAGGATGTTAATGAGATCCAGGGCAACGATGCTCCTGTTAAGACAGCATCCAAGCTTGTCATGAGCAAGTCACTTGCCAAGCTCGTTGACTTCTACTACAAGATCACACATAAGGAGAATCCGAAGGAAGCCTACACGCTCTTCAGCGATAATCCGGATGCAAGATTCGAAGATAACAGCAAGGGTATCCTTCCTGAACTTACTATCAGCTTTAAGGATTCCCTTAAGGATACTATCGAAGGCGCACAGCACGGCGGAGTCCAGGCGGCTTCCGCTGCCGCACAGGCAACTACGGAGCGAAAGACATCTGCAGATGCTATGGAAGCAAGACTTAAGCAGCAGCAGAATGTAGCTTCAAAGGCTCACACGCCTAATCCCGCAACAGCTGAGGCAGCCATGAGGCCTGCACATCAGAGGTTTGCTGCAGCTGCTGCAGCTGCAAGAGCGGCTAAGGCTGAGGAAGCGGAGAAAAAGGCTGATGAGAATAAGTCCATCATACCTCAGTCCACTCTGAAGGATCCTGAAGAGAAACTGACTGACAGCGATGAACCCAAGCTGAACAGTGAGACCACTTTCAGATTCGGAGGCACTCCCACTAAGTTCACAAGCGCTGCAATGCCTGCTGCTGAGAAGCCGAAGTCGATCATCCCTCAGACAAATAAGCCTGAGGCACCCAAGGCTGAAGCTCCCAAGGCAGCTGAGCCCGCTAAGTCGATCATTCCGCCCACAGCACCCAAGGCTGAGGCACCTAAGGCTGAAGCACCCAAGACCGCTGCTCCTGCATCAGCAGGATTCCCGAGGCCCGGTTTTGCAAGAACACAGACAACTCCTTCAGCAGCACCTGCTGCCAAGGAAGAGCCTGTTCAGCCCATTAATTCAGCATTTAAGGCACCGGAGCCCAAGGCAAAGCCTGCACCTGCAACATCAGGCTTCCCGAGAGCCGGTTTTGCAAGAACACAGACAGCTCCTTCAGCAGCTCCTGCTGCCAAGACAGAGCCTGTACAGCCTATCAATTCAGCATTCAAGGCACCGGAGCCCAAGGCGAAGCCCGCACCTTCAACATCAGGCTTCCCGAGACCTGCTGCCACACCTTCATCAGGATTTACGAGACCTACAGCAGCACCTTCTGCTCCGACAGGTTTCCAGAGACCTAGTGCTGCACCTTCTGCGGCACCCAAGCAGGCTCCTTCGAATCCTATCAATTCAGCATTTACTTCCGGCAACTCCGAGAAGCTTGGAAATTCTGAATCCACAGGTTTCCTGAGACCGTCTTCCAACTCTGCTGTTACATTCCCGAGCCCTGCAGCAACACCTGCGGCAGCTACAAGAACTGAACCTATCAGCAGTGCATTTAAGTCAGTTGGAGCACCGGCATCCGGCAATTCGAATGCGTTTAAGTCCAACCAGCCTGCGCCCGCACCTAAGGCAGAGCCTGAGAAGCCTTCTTTCTCTGCTGCTGTAAGCGAGCCTTCTGTAGATGATCTTTTCAACGATCTCGAAAAAGAGATCGAGAGCTACGGTTCTTCTGACGGTCCTGTTGTTCCGCCCGGAATCTTTGCTCCTCCGCCGAAGCCGGGTCAGTGATAAAGCACATGGCTCTGTTTAAGGCTGATAAAAGAATAATCCTAGCAAGCGCGTCTCCCAGGAGGCGCGAATTGCTGTCTTTGGTTACAGATAAATTTGAAGTCCTGACCGCTGATGTGGATGAAAGAGCTGCAGAGATCAGGATGGAGGAAGATGGTGTGCCCGCGCTCAAGGTAAGTGAGCACCTGGCTGAGATAAAAGCGAAGGCTGTTTACGATACTTTGTCTGATGAGGAAAAAGAGAATTCGATAGTCATTGGTGCTGACACATCGGTAATCCTGGATAACATAATTTTCGGAAAGCCTGCTGACAGGGATGAGGCGGTAAGGATGCTTTCGTTGCTGTCAGGTCATACGCATGTGGTCGCGACCGGAGTCGCGATTTTCGCGGGCTCAGAAAAGAAGACATTTACTGAAGAGACCAGAGTCGAATTCTATGAACTGGACGGCTACCAGAAGAAGCTTATTGAGGATTATATAGACACCGGATCGCCTTTCGATAAAGCCGGCGGATACGGCATTCAGGATATGGGTGCGCTCCTGGTGAAAGGCATCAGCGGAGACTACGCAAATGTAGTCGGATTCCCCGTTGCAAGACTGGCAAGAGAACTATCAAACATGGTAAAATAATCGTTGGAATATGTATAGGTTCCAAAGGAGGAATACTATGTTTGGGATAGGATTAGGCAGTTTAGTTAGAATCGGCTTCAGAGTAAGCGACCATATTTTAAAGCAGCAGGAGATCGAGCGTTCAAGGACAGCATCCGAGAGGGCACGTCTTCAGGCTGAAGCGTCCAGAGAAAAAGCTATCGAAGAGAATGCAAGACACAGAAGAACGCAGTTGGAAGACGAGATCGCACGCGCAAGCGTTGCTGTCGAATGCCCTAACTGCGGCTCTACCGGCAACCGCATCAGAAAAGGATCTACAGGTTTTTGCCAGTTCTGCGGAACCGCGATCCAGATCAGTGAGAGCGGCATAGCATACATTGCAGATCCCATCGAGAAGGTAAAGGCTCTGGCAGCTGAGGAAATCAAGCAAAAGAGCGGGGATTCAGGTAATGACTAAAACCAGCAAGAGCGGCGGAAGTACCGGCGGCATCGGCAACGTATTAGGACTTATAGGTATCTATATACTTATCTATTTTGTGTGCTCGGCAATGTTCATCGGACTGTTCCACACGGGGCTTTTGAAGAATATGGAAGTCCTTATGTACCGTGGCATAGCATTCATCGTTATCACAGGCGTTGTCGCAGCGGTCGTGATGGGTATCATCCGCAAGTTCTGGGGTTTTATCACAGTGCGCGACATCATAATGATGTTCGTTATATTCTGCTGCGTAAACACGGTTTTATTCGTGCTCGTTCCTGTTACCGTTGAGCGTTCCGTATCAGTATTTATGCTTAGCTATATGGAAGAGAACTCCGATCAGACATTCACTCAGGAATCCGTCGGAGAAGTATTCACATCCAAGTATGTAACTGATTACGGCGCATTCGAAAAGCGTTTCAACGAGCAGGTCGAGACGGGAACCATCAAGCAGAATCCTGACGGCTCTTACTCGATCACGGAGAGCGGAAAGTTCATCGTCTCGGCATTCAGGACCGTGGCAGAGTGGTTCGACACCGACAGACGTTTGGTATATCCGAACGAGAACTAGTTCTGATTTGAATCTGATTATTAAAGGCATCCTCTAAGGGTGCCTTTTTTTATGATTAGACAAAAACTGAACATAAAAATGATGTTATTCAATATACGAATTATATTTGACGCAATATAATTTAATCAAACATAACCGAAAGGAGAACACACCATGTCCATATACGATTATTCAGTTCCCGCACCGAACGGTGAAGAGATATCTTTAAGAAACTTCGAGGGTAAGGTTATCCTTATTGTAAATACTGCAACAGGCTGCGGCTTTACTCCTCACTATAAGCCGATCGAGCAGATGTACGAAGACCTCCACGATAAGGGATTCGAAGTAATCGACGTTCCCTGCAACCAGTTCGCAGGCCAGACACCGGGAACGGATGAGGAGATCCACGAGTTCTGCCAGCTCAAGTACAAGACACAGTTCCCCCAGATGAAGAAGTCTGATGTCAACGGTGAGAACGCACTTTCTCTTTATAAATATCTTAAGGAGCAGAAGGGGTTCGAAGGATTCGGCAAGGGTCCAACAGCACTCGTAATGAGCAAGATGCTCGCAAAGAGTGACAAGGATTATGCAAGCAAGCCCGACATCAAGTGGAACTTCACGAAGTTCGTTGTAGACAGAAAGGGCAATGTAGTGAAGCGTTTCGAGCCCACCGCAGACATGAAGGAAGTAAGAGCTTTTGTTGAGAGCCTTATCTGACAGGAGTTACGCATGAAGATAGATGAATCGATGAAGCTTGATTCGCAGCTTTGTTTCCCCCTCTATGCAGCGTCCAGAAAAGTGGTAAACTTATACACGCCGCACCTTAAACCGTTAGGCATTACGTATACGCAATATATAATGTTTCTGGTGCTTTGGGAGAAGGACGGCATCACGGTGGGAGAGCTCTGCAAGAGGCTGATGCTCGATACCGGAACAGTTACTCCGATGCTTAAGAATACGGAGAAGCAGGGACTCATCAAGAGGACCAGAAGTGAAGAGGATGAGAGGGTCGTAGTCATCTCCCTCACGGATGAAGGCAAGGCGCTTTATAAGAAGGCCAGGCAGATTCCGGAAAAGATCGGCTCATGCGTGAAGCTCGATAAGAGCGAAGCGGTGGCACTATATAAGATTTTATATAAGCTCCTTGAAGAATAAGTAACCCGACCAAGATACGCATTCAATAAGTTGCCTATTTAAAATCGAAAACCTGAAAAGCCGGAATGAATTTTCCGGCTTTTTGATGTTTTACAGGCCCCGGAAATCACCCGTCCGAATCTCTGTGATGCCGCGTATGACGGTCTGAATGCCCTTTTTAGTGCACTAAAGACAAATCGGATATTCGCGGAATAATTTCTGTTTGGTAATTTGGTATATACGATTTTTATGGACAGGAAATAACAGGATTTCTTAAAATCTAAGTGGAGTAAGGGTAAGCGTCAAAGAAAGGAATAAGGGCTTTGACACAACCCAAAACGCACTTATTGGTGATAGGGGAGTAGATTTTGGAAAAAGGAAAAGGAGATGAGGTATTCATCTCCTTTTTCGTTTTTGTTTACTTGCCGGCGTTTTTCCGCTTCCTCATCAGCGTGACCGTCTGGCAGATGATCAGGGCGAAGACAGCAATGCTGAGGATCAGTCCGAGCGTGTGGACCAGAGAATATTCCTCGCTGTATCTGATAAGTATAGAGAATTTTCCGAATGCGGAGAAAAGGATTCCGATGCATGAGACTGTCATTATCAGCACGGGCCATATCATTTGCTTTTTGTTTTTGATAAAGAAGAAAAATGCAGCAACTGCACCACAGGTTCCGGGCAGCAAAGAGAAAGCGGAAAAGCCTATGATCTTCAGTAAATCTCCGGGCTGGATTTTCGATAACGTAATCTGGGAAAACAGGACAACTAAGGCATTAGAGTTCGCGATGCAGTTGGACAGGAAAAATGCTCCGATAACGGCACCCATTCTCTTAGGCGACAGGGAACCTTTTATAGCATTGATCAGTCCGTATGTAAAAATGATTATCTTAAGTACAGTTGCGATCAGCGCCAGGATATTTCCTTTGAAACTGTCTGGGGTGATGCTCTGCGTCAGGAGTGCATCGATGAACGGCAAGGTCAGCGCCAGAAGTGTAACGGCATAGAGCGCGGTCATGATGTTATTTGCGGTCTTGTTTTCTACTACAGGGTTTCTTTCTACTACTTTTTCCATTTCTTTTCCGGATAAAAGGTCGTCCAGGCTCACTTCAAGAATCTGAGCAATCTTAGTTGTGGTAATAAGATCAGGATACCGGTCGCCGCACTCCCATCTGGATACAGACTGTCTTGTTACATATAACTGTTCTGCCAGAGACTGCTGCGTCATTCCTTTTGCTTCTCTTGCTCTTCTTAACTGTTCACCAAATTCGACCATGTCAAATCCGTTCCTTTCGTGAAATCACCTGCAGATGTGAGCATAGTATCGTCTTGAGCGGCAAAAACATCAAGCACCACCCTGCGTTATTCGTGTCACCAATACGGTGCGCGGCCCAAAACCGCGGTCTGAGGTTGAAAAGCAGGGGTGTAAATTCCAGATATTTGTCCGACATGGTCGGACTTTTTTCCGGAATTTCAAGGAAAACAGATCGATATTCCAGATATAGTTCCGACGTGGTCGGACTTTTTTCCGGAATGTTTAAGACACTCTCGAAAAGCCTGGCTTATTGGCATGCCGGATTCTGACAGCCAGCTAATAGAAAAGCTGCCCCGGAATTCCGGAGCAGCCCTGTTGTTTATTCTGGAATTTAAGTCTCAGATTCTGCCGAATCCGACTGCCTTTCTGACGAGTTCGTACTTTTCCTTTGCGATCTCGTTTGTATAATCACGGCCGGCGTCAAGGATGTCGTTGATGATGCCGCTGGAGATTACTTCGTTGTACTTATCCTGGAAAGGAACGACCTTCTCGACGACTGCGTCTGCAACTGCCTTCTTGAGGTCGCCGTATCCGCCGCCTTCGAACTTTGCAACTGCGTCTTCAATAGCGCAGCCTGTAAATACAGAATAGATTGTAAGGAGGTTCGATACGCCGGGCTTCTCGTCCTCGTCGAATCTGATGATGCCGTCAGAGTCAGTAACTGCGGACATGATCTTCTTTCTGATCGTCTTCTCGGGATCGGAAAGGAAGACGGATGCCTTCGGGTTATCTGTGGACTTGCTCATCTTCTGAGTAGGTGTCTGAAGGTCACGGATCTTGGCGCCGATCGTAGGAATCAAGGGCTCAGGGATCTTAAAGAGTTCGCCGTAACGGTTGTTGAACCTGATAGCGAGATTTCTTGCGAGCTCAACGTGCTGCTTCTGGTCGATTCCGGTAGGAACGTACTTGGGATCGTAGAGAAGGATGTCAGCCGCCATAAGGTCAGGATATGTTACGAGGCCTTCCGTGAAAGCTTCGTGGAGCGCTGACTTGGCCTTGAACTGATGCATTCTTGTAAGGTCACCGTGAGGTGTGTGGCATTCGAAGATCCAGGACAGATTTGCGTGATAGAGATTCTCCGACTGAATGTAGATGTGCATGTTGGGCAGGTTGGGATCGACGCCGCAGGCGATATACATCGCGATAGCGTTGATGATGTTCCTGTGCAGAGCCTCAGGATCCTGAGGTACTGTGATCGCATGCATGTCAGGGACGAAGAGCAATGTCTCATAGTCTTTCTGATAGTTTACGACCTGAGAGATGCCGCCGGCATAGTTGCCGATCGTAAGTGAGCCGCTGGGCTGAAGGCCCGTAAGTAATCTGTCCATAAATATCCTCCGTTGTCTTTAAGACGACTAATATTAACACTTTATAATATAATTATCAAAAACAAACGGGGTTTATCACTTGCTCTATATACTCACAGCTCTTAAATGCGAAGCATCAGCGCTCACCGGACTGCCCGGCGAGATCGTCATTACGGGCGTGGGCGGCTGTGCCATAAGCACGATCTCGAAAATAGGATTAACCCCCAATGACCATGTTCTTAACGTCGGCATCTGTGCCGGCAAGGATATAGGCAAAGGCTATCTCATAAATCAGGTCATCTCAGATGTTACTGGCAGGCGTTTTTATCCGGACATTCTTTTCGATTCCGGCGCAGAGGAGATGAGCATTACGACATCAGATAAAGTCGTGACAGATGTGGAAGACGGCATGCTCTATGACATGGAATCCTCGCTGGTCTGTGACGCTGTTCTCAAGGTGATCCCGCCGTCGAATCTTGCAATCTACAAAGTCGTTTCAGACAGCGGCGATAAGTTCCCGACAAAGAATGAAGTGACACAACTTATAAGAGATCACATCGGTGAGATAAGGAAGATCGCAGAGTTCTTAACCGCAAAAGGCGATTCCAAAGAATATGAGTTCCTGCCGGAAGGAATTTTCGAAGAGATGCGCCTGACACAGTACATGCGCAACGAACTCAAGGACCTTGAGCATTACTGCGCTGCGGCAGGAAGGGAAGAAGAACTCCTGGCGTTGATAGATAAAATGCGCAGGGAAGACAGGCTCCCCGCAAAGGACAAGAAAGCCGGAAGGGAGGTGCTCGATGAGATTTACTCATATCTACGTTGAGGAAAGAGCTTATGGGTACCCTCTGACGGAGAAGATCCTCGCAAAGATTCCGGAAGCGCATGTAATTAGGATAAAGCACTACAAAGATGTGTTCGACAGGAAGAGGCAGAATGCGCCTCTTCAAAAGGAGCGCCAGGCGCTGATAATCGCTGTAAGGGAAGGCAGCAGGATCTTTAAGGGCGCGCCGGTCTGCCAGTCTTTCGGGCAGAAGAATTTTTATTATGCAAGCTCCATGATGAACTGCCCCTTTGACTGTGAATACTGCTACCTCAAGGGCATGTATCCGTCCTCCAACATGGTCGTCTTTGTTAATCTTGAAGACTACAGAAGCGATGTTGAAGAGAAGCTGGAAGATGGCCCGATGTATGTCTGCGCTTCCTATGATACCGATCTTCTTGCGATGAATCCGCTTACCGGCCATGCTGATTACTGGAAGGAACTTGCGCTCGCTCACGACGATCTGCTCGTGGAGCTGAGGACAAAAGCGGCTGTCCAGGTAACGGATAACATACCGAACATAATTTATGCATTTACGGTGTCGCCCGATGAGGTCGTCGGACGCTTTGAGAAGAACACCGCGCCAGTCAGCGCGCGTATAAATGCGGCTGCAAAAGCGATTGCAAACGGTGCTAAGGTGCGCCTTTGCTTCGACCCCATAATCAAGATACCGGAATGGAAAGAAGCTTATAAGAAGCTCATTGATGAGTGTTCCGCACAGATAGATTTCCAAAAGCTCACTGATGTCAGCGTCGGCACGTTCAGGATCTCAGCAGACTACCTGAACAAGATGCGCAGGGCATATCCTGATTCAGAGACCGCGTGGTATCCTTATGTCATAAAGGACGGCGTGGCCCAGTACGAGCCTGAGACCGATAAGGAGATGCAGGAATACGTTTGCGGCCTGCTCGAAAAGCATATCGGAAGGGAGAAGATCTTCACATGGAATTAAAGACAGCGATCGTCACCGGAGCGTCTTCCGGCATAGGACTTGCGATAGCAAAGATGCTCTCTTCTGAAGGATATAAAGTCTACGGCATCGGAAGGATCTTTCCTGAAGACGCGGACTTTTTCGAGAAGAGGATATCTTTAGATATAAGAGATACAGAAATTCTTTTAAAGAAAGTATCAGAAATAAAGAAGGTCGACCTTCTGGTCAATGCGGCAGGCTCGGCATACTATGGCCTTGCTGAATTCAATACGCCCGACCAGATCAGTGAAATGTGCAGGACAGACCTGGAAGCGCCTATGATACTGACAGCTTCTCTCATCCCCAGGCTCAAAGAGACAAAGGGCATGGTGATCAATATCGCATCAGTCACCTCAACGAGGATAAATACGCACGGCGCGGTATACGGAGCTCTGAAGGCAGGGCTTAGAAGCTACAGCAGAAGCCTTTACGAGGAAGTCAGAAAGACCGGCATAAGAGTCGTCACAGTCTGCCCGGATCTTACTCTGGGGACCAAGCTCTACAGGAATGCCGACTTCACGCCTTCCGAAGATGAGGGCTGCTATCTGCTTCCTGAAGATACGGCCGAGTGTGTTAAGTCGGTCATCAATATGCGTGAGGGTGCGGCTGTGACAGAGGTCGAAGTCAGACCCCAGTTCAACAGGATAGCAAAGAAAAAAGACTGACCTTTTTTGGGGACAAAAATCCAAAAGAAATATTACATTTTTCCAAAAAAATTATCAGAAAAAATCTAAAAAAGTCTTGAAACCCTATTGTTTGACTAGTTTTTGCTCATTTATTACAGTCAGATTACAAGCACAATATATTGGGTTTTAAGGTTGACACAACCACAACATATAGGTAATCTTTAAGAGCGTCCCGAAGAGATACGGGGCGCATTCGCACCTATTTTCAATTTAGAAGCGAGGTATGTGGGCATGATCTTAGGCGGACTTCAGAAGTTGACTCTTTTGGACTTCCCCGGAAACGTGGCTTGTACGGTGTTTACCGTCGGCTGCAACCTGAGATGCCCCTTCTGCCACAACCCGGCATTGGTATTCAATCCCTCGGAAGATATGAGGATCAGCGAAGACGAGTTTTTCGCATTCCTTAAGAAAAGACAGGGGATCCTTGACGGAGTTGCTATCACAGGCGGCGAACCGCTTCTGCATTCTGACATTGGTGAGTTTATCGCAAAGATCAAGTCGATGGGCTTCAAGGTAAAGCTTGATACCAACGGCACGTTCCCGGACAGACTGGAGAAGATCCTTTCTGAAGGCAACGTGGATTATGTGGCGATGGACGTTAAGAACACCTTTGACAAGTATGCGGAGACTGTCGGGATCAGGAACTTCGATGTGGAACTCATCAAGAGGAGCATCAAGGTGATCAAGGACAGCGGAGTTGCCCACGAGTTCAGAACTACTGTGGTATCGCCCCTGCATGTGGCCGGAGATTTCGTGACGATCGCAAGTCAGGTGGAAGGAACTGAGAATTACTTCCTCCAGAACTTCGTGGATTCGGGAGATCTCTTAAACGGTGAAGGATTGAGCGAACTGCCGCGCGAAGAATTGGAAAAAGCATTGGAAGGTGCAAAGAAAATAATACCGCAGGCTAAAATTCGCGGAGAGAGCTAAGGAGAGGAACATGTTTCAAATCATCAAGAGAGACGGCAAAGTCGTAGAGTTCGACTTAAGCAAGATTTCGGGAGCCATTGAGAAGGCTTTCATTGCACAGAAGAGAGAGTATAACAATCAGATCATTGATATGCTCGCGTTAAACGCAGTTTCGGACGCAGAGAAGAAGGCAGTTGACGGCAAGGTCGACGTCGAGTCTATCCAGGACAGCGTAGAAGCTACGCTTCAGAGAATGGGCTATGAGGACGTAGCTAAGGCTTACATCCTCTATCGTAACCAGCGCGAAAAGATCCGTAACATGAATTCAGCTCTCTTGAACTACAAGAACCTTGTAGACAGCTACGTCAAGGTTGAAGACTGGCGTGTTAAAGAGAACTCCACAGTTACATATTCAGTAGGCGGCCTCATCCTCTCCAACTCCGGCGCTATCACAGCAAACTACTGGCTCTCTGAGATCTACGACAAAGAGATCGCAGACGCTCACAGAAATGCTGATATCCACATTCACGACCTCTCCATGCTCACAGGTTACTGTGCAGGCTGGTCATTAAAGCAGCTCATCCAGGAAGGCTTGGGCGGCATCGTAGGCAAGATCACATCCGCTCCTGCAAAGCACCTCTCCACACTTTGCAACCAGATGGTCAACTTCTTAGGCATCATGCAGAACGAGTGGGCAGGCGCTCAGGCCTTCTCCTCTTTCGATACATACTTAGCACCTTTCGTAAAGGTTGACAACTTAAACTACAAGCAGGTCAAGCAGGATATCCAGTCCTTTATCTACGGCGTTAACACACCTTCAAGATGGGGTACACAGAGCCCGTTCACAAACATCACTCTCGACTGGACAGTACCGAACGACCTGGCAGAGCAGAACTGCATCGTCGGCGGCAAAGAGATGGATTTCAAGTACAAGGATTGTAAGGCCGAGATGGACATGGTCAACAAGGCTTTCATCGAGATCATGATCGAAGGCGACGCTAACGGCCGTGGCTTCCAGTATCCTATCCCGACATACTCCATCACAAGAGATTTCGACTGGTCTGAGACAGAGAACAACAAGCTTCTTTTCGAGATGGCTGCAAAGTATGGTATCCCTTACTTCTCCAACTACATCAACTCCGACATGGAGCCTTCCGATGTACGTTCAATGTGCTGCCGCTTGAGACTCGACCTTCGTGAGCTACGTAAGAAGTCCGGTGGTTTCTTCGGTTCAGGCGAGTCCACAGGTTCCGTAGGAGTTGTTACTATTAACATCCCGAGAATCGCGTATCTCGCAGCTGATGAGGAAGACTTCTACAAGAGACTTGACCACCTCATGGATATCGCTGCAAGATCTCTTAAGATCAAGAGAAATACAATCACAAAGCTTCTCGACGAGGGCCTCTATCCTTACACAAGACACTACCTCGGAACATTCAACAACCACTTCTCCACAATCGGTCTTGTTGGTATGAATGAAGCAGGTCTCAACGCTAAGTGGCTCAGAAAGGACCTCACTCACGAAGAGACACAGGCATTTGCAGCTGACGTTCTTAACCACATGAGAAACAAGCTCTCCGAATACCAGGAGAAGTACGGTGACCTCTATAACCTCGAGGCTACACCTGCAGAGTCCACAGCATTCCGTCTTGCTAAGCACGACAAGGCAAGATATCCCGACATCATCACGGCAAACGATGCTTCCGGCGTATACTATTACACCAACAGCTCACACCTTCCTGTCGGCTACACAACAGACATCTTCGATGCTCTTGATGTTCAGGATAACCTCCAGACTCTCTATACATCAGGTACGGTATTCCACGCATTCTTAGGCGAGCGTCTCCCTGACTGGAAGGCTGCAGCTTCTCTCGTAAGAAAGATCGCCGAGAACTACAGACTGCCTTACTACACGATGTCTCCTACATACTCCATCTGCTCCGTTCACGGATACCTCCCCGGCGAAGTTAAAGCATGCCCTGAGTGCGGCGGCCCGACCGAAACATACAGCCGTATCACAGGTTACTACCGTCCGGTAAAGAACTGGAACGACGGTAAGCTCCAGGAGTTCAAGGACAGAAAGACATACAACACATGCGAGTCTTCAATGAAGCCCAGAACAGCTACTGTTACAGTTACAAAGGCTGAAGAAAAGGATCTTCCCGAGCTTAAGCCCGCACCTGACGCAGTAGGCACAAAGCCGATGCTCTTCACAACACATACATGTGCAAAGTGCAAGGCAGTCAAGGCAATGTTCGACGAGCAGCGTTTCGATTACGATCTCATCTATGCAGACGATGACCTTGATCTTGCAAAGCAGTTCGAGATCGTTAACGTTCCTGTCCTCATCATTCCTGACGGCGACGGCGTTAAGAAGTACACCGACATCGGACCCATCAGACAGTATGTCAACGAGTGCAAAGGTATTAAGTCTTAAGGACTAAGGTGTTATAAAAACAAGAGGCTCCCGCAAGGTTATATCCTGCGGGAGCTTTTTATTAATTACTTAGTTACACCATAGTAATGGTTTTTTAGCGTCTTTTTCACATATTGTCTAAAATCCTTGATATAATTATAGTGACAAATTATTGGATGAAAGTAGGTGGAGAGACTATGAGTAGTACATTAAGATTATCACGTGGCTTTATAGCTGCAATTATTACAATTTGCGTATTCTTTACATGCCTGCCGTTTAACAGGACGGTAAGGGCTGACGGACCGGTAACATATTATATCCACTCTGAAGGCGAAGGAGAAAATACACGCATATTTGCTGACACCAATCCGTCAGGGTGCGTCTATGTTTATTATGAGGGATACGGCGCAAGCAACCCTGTAACCCATACGCTTTCAGTCGGATTTGCGGCCAACAATTCCTATGTCGTATATAATGGTTCATTTGCAAGTCTGAATGAAGGTGATTACGACCTTTTCAACAGCACTCTGATTTTCAGTGATGGTGTTGAGGTTTCTACCGGAAGCAATTTTGCATTTCAACATGCTGCAGGCTGGGATCCTGTAGGCAGTACTGAAGATTTCGAGCAGTTATTCAATTATCTGAATGAGGGAGACGATATAGGCAAAACTAATGCTGATTATGCCCATGAAGCCTATAAATATACCTTTACCCAGAACTATACATTTAGAGGCGGCGCATGGTGTAACGAGGTTGAAGTAAAAAACAATGCTACGCTGACACTTGAAGCGGCCGCCAATGCTGGAAATGATCAACCGGCCTGTATTACTGTTGTGACATGCACGGTTGCATCAGGTTCTCACATAGTCATCAAAGACCGTTCCGGAGAAGGTCAGGATCCTAATGGTCTGAATATTGATGATAACGGCGTTCTTCATGCCGCTCAGGGAGCAGTAACAGGTGAGGGAAATTCGGTTCTTGAATTCAGGACCGGTGCGAGAGTAGAGGGTGGACTTCAGTTATTCCAGGACAGCACGTCCTCAGCAACTTTTACCAACCAGATCTTTTTGAATACAGAGTCTTTCCATTATGAAGATGGAAAGTGGATCCTTAACGGACATGATAATCCGCCCGCTGAATCTGCAATCTACTTTAATTTTGAGAAAGATTATTTATTAGAAGATATCGAGTATTACGCTCCTAATGCTAACGAGTGGAGACCGTTAGACGGAGAAGAAAGAGCCAAGATCGATCTCGAAAACATCGGAGATGCTTACACAGTTCAGTTCAGATTTAAAACTATAGGAACACTTGCAGCTTCGTCTTCTATCAAGTTTAATGATCAGGCTGTCGCAAACTCCCAGATTGAGACCAGCGGAAATACTACGACCGTTACATTGATCCGTCCTGGATCAGCGTGGATCAGCGATAGTAATGTAACTCTTGATCTCAGGTTTGCAAAAGGAATCTACATAGTAAACTGTACAGATAACGAGATAAGCGTTAATTACGGTTTTACTGAGAATTCCCAGCCGACAGCTGTAACAGGTGGTTTTATAGCATCAGATGCGTTAGGAAATAACGATGATCTCTACTTTAAGATCACGTCTGCAAATCCCAATCTGGATATCGGTTTCTGGTGCCCGGGCAACCATGAGGATAACAGAGATTTCCATCCTGAGAATGGTCTCTATTATGTATCAAAGGGTGATGGCTGGGATAAGGTTTTAGTTCTCCGCATAGATGAAAGACTTCCTGGAATAGCAATCGATGACAGAGGCGGAATGATCACCGGTTTCACATTTGCGACTCAGCAGACTTCCGGAAATGTCGAAAACAATTTTATCGCCAAAGATGTTTACAAAGACGAGAGTTCTATTACGATCAATTATACGGTTTCAAACCAGTTCAACTTCTGGAGAATTGTTATCAGATGTGACGGAACAGAATTGGTTAGTGGAACTGACTATACTTATGATTTGCAAAGCCTGACGATCAACAAAGGTTCAGGCTGGGGTCAGTGCTATGATATCGATTTCCAGGACAAAGATCCTGCTTCCAACCATATATCGTTTAGCGGCATAGACCATCTGGCAAGTGCCTCGTATAGGACAAAGACGGGCGGTACATACAGTTCCTCCAGTCCGGTGTCTAATGAGAACTGGACAGTAAACGGAGAACTGTATAATAGTGCGGATTTAATCGAGTTCACTTTTGTTCCTTCCAACACTGAAGCAGATCTGATCATAAGTGTAGTTGACGGCACAAATCGTGAGCTGGATGCTAATGAATATACTTTCACTAAGAATCAGGACGGCTCTTATACGCTTGTTTTGAGCAAGCCCTCAATGGTTTGGGATTCATACTTTATTGATTTCAGAAGCAATGGCGGTCCGGATCCCACACCCGTTCCCGGCAATGATATATTATCCAAAGTCGAAGGACACGGATTTGCTTACTATACAGATAAGACTTCATTCTCTGAGAAGGCAGCTGATCTTAAGAACTGCACAGCAACTGAGATCTACTGCTACTTCACAGTATCCCAGACTCATGATTATCCGACATTTGCTGACCTGTTAAGCAACCTGAACTGCACGAGCACTTCTGTAGAAGCTGCAGATGATGAGGTAGGTCTGCCTTATGTATGGTTTACGCTTACCCAGGGCAGCCTGACAACTGCTCCGTTTAAGGTATACATCCTGGACAGCGCTACAAAGTTCATCATCAAGACTTGCGTTGATAAACGCAACGTAGATGATCCTTTAGACGACGCTTATGTTTACACAGTCGTTGAGCCTGGAGAGTATTCAAACGGAATTGCAAATCAGCTTACTGTAAGAATGAACTATCTTGAGCAACCTACTGTTTTCGGAAACGGCGTATCAACGATCAATTCAGAAACAAATAATGAAGGCAACATAGTCCTGCATGTTACACAGGATAATTCGAACATCGACCTGCACTTTGCGGATACACCAGAACATGAATTGTTTCCGACGAACTCTGTCGGTAAGATCAATACTTACCTGACGGTCGAGAAGTATGAGATCAAGACATTGAATGCTGCAATCGCTGGCACGAAGCTTCTGATAACAGGTACAACGTCCGGCTCGAAGACCGGTGATCCTGTATATGTTGCAGTTTACAAGGATGCAGAGAAGATCGCTTCAGGACTCTTCAGCGCAGGAAGCGACCAGTCACATTCATTCAGCGGTGAGATCAGCATTGCAGGTCACGGAATAACTAATCCTTCACAGATCAGAGTTTATGCTTCCGACCGTGAAGACGGAGTTATGGTAACCGGCACTGTTGAGGTTGCTGTAGTTGTCGAAGGCTACAACATAAGGCTCGACGGTTATGTAGGAGTAAGCTACTGGTTAACGCTGAGTTCTGCTGTTGAAGAGTTTGAACCTTCAGTTACATTTACTTATGACAGCCAGGTAAATGAGCTGAAGTCCCAGACGGTTGCTTTTGCAGACAGTTCAGTTGTAACGGTCGGCAATAATTCCTACAGAGTATATTCCTGCAAAGTAGCTTCGCCGGAAATGACATGTGCTATCAGTGCGACGCTTACCTATGGAAATACATCCATAGCTTTAGAGAGCAAGACTGCACGTCAGATCGTTAAGAGCTATGCGGATAATCAGGGTAATTCTGAACTCCTCAAAGGCCTTGCAAGAAAGATCCTGAATTACGGTTACTATTCACAGAAGTATTTCAGGCCGGATCTTACTCTTAACAATGAGGATGATGCAGGTCTTGATCCGATTCCGTCCAACCTTGAAGGTCCTGCAATACCGCAGCAGCTTCCTGAGGGAATTCAGTATTCCTCCACAGGTGTAGTCTTCAATTCAGGCAACAAGATCAAGTTCTATTTCACCATAGACAGTGGGGTTACGCCTGTGATCACGCTTGATGGCAAGAATGCGAACCTTGTTGCATCTGGTCAAAGATACTATGTTTATCTCGATCAGATCAGCATCGCGGAGCTTGGCCGCAATATAGTTGTCAGCATTAATGGAGAATGCACATTTACTTATTCCGTACTGAACTATATTGCACTTGTTCGTGATAGTGATAAAGTAGACGAGGACGCGAAAAAAGTTGTTCAGGCTTTGTATATGTATTACCTGGCCGCTGAAGCTTACGGGACAAGTACGGAGGCATGATCTATGGAAGCTAAGACAACATATGAAGAAGTAAAGATTGAAGTGGTGTCATTCGATACGGAAGATGTAATCACCACCAGTTATGAGATAGAAGTGTAATGAAACTTAAGTCAGACTTTATCACACATAATTCTGCAGACGAATCCTATCTCGTGCCCACATCAGGTGCGGAGTTTTCGGGAATCGTAAAAGGCAACAAGACGCTCGGCACGATCGTTGACCTTCTCAAGGAAGAGACAACGAGAGAACAGGTCGTTGCGGCAATGAAAGAACGTTTTGAGGCACCTGAGGGAGCGATCGAGAGAGACGTTGACCGCGTTATCTCAGAACTCCAAAAGATTGGCGCACTCGAATGAGAGAATTGGTATACTAATAGAAACAAAACAAACGGGACTGTCTTAGGGCAGTCTCCGTTTTTTATGGGGACTTATGCTGACCAACAAATATGAGTTTGCAGGAAAGATCGTCGAAGTGAATTCGCTTAACGAAGCGGTTCACAAATACTGCGCTGCATACCTGTCAGATGCCCCTGCCGATTTTTCGGTCACTACCACTCAGGAAGATATCGAATATGAGAGGAATCGCTCGGAGATCCCGGGATGTCCTGACGGCTATCTTGAAGAGCTTGCTGTCTACCGTAAGATCTCAGAGAAGATGCCTTCATACGACACGGTTCTTTTCCACGGGTCTGTTGTAGCTGTGGACGGCGAAGCCTACCTGTTTACGGCTGCATCCGGTACCGGTAAATCCACGCACGTCGCGCTGTGGCGCAAGCTCTTTGGAGAGCGTGCGGTAATGGTCAATGACGACAAGCCGCTGCTTCACATCGGTGATACGGTAACTGCCTACGGAACGCCTTACGACGGCAAGCATAAGCTCTCTAACAGGATCGCAGTTCCTCTGAAGGCGATATGCATTCTGGAACGTGCTGATAAGAATACGATCGTTCCGGTTACGAAGAATGAAGCGTACACGATGCTGTTGCAGCAGGTATACCGTCCGAACGATGTTTTCGCGCTGCAAAAGACTCTTGAATTAATTGATAAAATGGCTGACAGGGTCGGGCTATTCAGGCTCGGCTGCAACATGGATATTGAAGCAGCAAAGGTCGCCTACGACGGGATGAACAGACATGGCTAATTTTGAAGACGAACTTGCGAAAACCGGGAAGCTGGTCTATACGACCGTCGGCATCAGCATGAGGCCCCTGATAAAGCAGGACCGGGATATCTCGATCATTGAAAAGCCTAAGGGCCGCCTTAAGAAATTCGATGTCGCTTTGTATAAGCGTCCCAACGGCCAGTACGTTCTGCACCGCGTCGTAAAGGTTCTGGAGGACGGCTACGTTATCTTAGGCGATAACTGTGCTTCAAAAGAATACAATATCAAGGATTCACAGATATTAGGCGTTCTGACTTCGCTTGTCCGTGCCGGCAAAGAGGTTGATCTTAACAGCTTCGGCTACAAGCTCTATGTACGTGCCAGATACGCCCACTATCCCGTGCGTGTTATAATTTTCAGGACCAAGAGATTCTTAAGAAAACTGATAAAGAGATGAACGACAGCACTATCAAATGGCTATATAAAGTTCCTGCGGGGAAGAAGTTCTACATCCTCGCACTTACCATCGTCCAGTGTCTAAGCGGCGCGAGCGGTGTTTTATATGCCGTGTTCCTCAGAGACATCGTCAACAACGCTGTTGACAGGAACATGGACGGCTTTATCCGCAGTGCTGTCTGCATCGTCATTCTCATTCTGTTCCAGCTCACATTGTCAGCTGTATCAAGATGGCTGTCGGAACTGTCGCGCTCGACTTTTGAGAACATCTTCAAGGAAAGGCTCATGCATAACATCCTCCGCAAGGATTTCGCGCGTGTAAACGCGGTCCATTCCGGTGAGTGGCTGAACCGTCTTACAAGTGACACGACCGTCGTCGCAAACAACTATACGGAGATCATTCCGGGCTTTGCGGGTATGGCGGTAAAGATGCTCTCGGCGCTCATAATGCTCATCGTTCTCGACACCAGGTTTGCCCTGATCGTAATACCTCTTGGAGTCGTTCTTGGAATCCTTACTTTCGCGTTCAGAAAGAGCATGAAGAAATTCCATAAGAGGGTACAGGAGAAGGACGGAGCTCTTCGTGTATTCCTGCAGGAGCGGATTGGAAGCCTTACGGTGATCCGTTCATTTGCAGCAGAAGACCAGACTGAAGAAGAGGAGCGATCTAAGGCAGGCGAGCATAAGAAAGCGAGAATGAGAAGGACCGCTTTCTCGAACGTATGTAATTTCGGATTCGGCGCTGCGATGAACGGCATGTATATCTTCGGAATAATCTACTGCGCATACGGAATTTTTACAGGCACGATCCAGTACGGTACGCTGACCGCGATTGCACAGCTCATAACTCAGATCCAGTCACCGTTTGCCAATATCACGGGCTACCTGCCGCGCTGGTACCAGATGCTCGCAAGTGCCGAGCGTCTCATGGAGATCGAGAAGTTTGATGACGATATCGTTGAGGCTTCCGAGACCAGTGAAGCTGTCTGCGGATTCTACAGTGATTCATTTGCCGGCATCGGCCTCGAAAATGCCGGCTACACATACTATCCTGCTTCAGGTAAAGTGGACGGCGTGATAAAGGACAACATGCCTGAAGCTGTATCCGGTCTTAACCTCTCGATTGCCAAGGGTGAGTACGTGGCATTCACCGGCCACAGCGGCTGTGGCAAATCGACTGCACTGATGCTTCTCATGGGGATCTACAAGCCTGATTCCGGAATGCGTTATGTCGAGCTTAAGGATGGAACGCGAAAAGAACTGACTCCGGCATGGCACCGCCTGTTTGCTTATGTGCCCCAGGGCAATAAGCTCATGAGCGGAACAGTACGCGAGATAGTCAGCTTCGCAGACAAGTCAGGCAGCAGCGATGACGAGCGGATTAATAAGGCTCTGAAGATCGCCTGCGCAGATGAATTTATCTCCGAACTCGAAAACGGTATCGACACAGTTCTTGGCGAACGCGGAACAGGTCTTTCTGAAGGCCAGATGCAGAGGATCGCGATCGCGCGTGCGATCTTCTCCGGATCACCTGTCCTTGTTCTCGACGAAGCTACGAGCGCATTAGATGACCAGACCGAGAAAAAGCTCCTTGAGAACCTGCGCGCTCTGACGGATAAGACGGTCATTATCGTTACTCACCGCGCTGCCGCTTTGGAGATCTGTGACAGGAAGATAGATTTCTGATTCTGTTATTAAATCTGTTGATATTAAAAGCCCCGTTCTGAATTGAACGGGGCTTGTCAGTTACATTATCTGAATCTGTCAGAGCTGGTCAGCAGGAACGAACGGCAGTTCGATTACGCCATCGCCTGTGGTCTCTGTGGGCTTAGTTGTAGGCGCCGATGTAGGCTTTGCAGTAGGTGTGGGCTTAGGAGTATTTGTAGCCTTGTTTCCACCGCCTGAACCTGAACCTGAGCCGCTGCCTGAATCTGCAGCTGTGGTTGTTGTAGTAGTGGTGCCGTCATCAGGTGATATGACAACTTCGCCGTCTTCTGTAGTCATCGGGGGTTCTGCTTCTGATTCAGCAGTTGTAGTTGTCGTGGCATCAGCAGCAGTTGTTGTTGTGGCGGTAGTGGTGTCAGTCGGCACCAATACTTCTTTGTTGCTGCAGCCGCGGACGATCAGTGCAATCACCAGAGTGAGAACGAGAACGCCTGCTACGATAGAAAGTATGATTGTAAGTCTTTTTTTATCCATGAGTGAATAATACCCTTAAAGTCGTTTTACTGCAAATTTTTTTCGAACACTGTTGGTGAAATATGATTATTTCATTACTTTTTGAAATGTAATAAAAATTTTCGGAAAAGTAGTAGTAGAATACGAGAAATAACTTAACAAGGTGTTTCGGTTATGGAAGATTATTCTTACGATCACAGCAATGAAAGCGAACTGAGCCACACCACACTGCTCGATTATCTCAACGAAGAAGCTGAGCTCGACAGAGTCGACTTCGAAGCCTTAATGGAAGAGATAAGAGTCAGCTGATAAAGCGGCCGGCATACGCAGCGATTTTGATATTCAGGGGCTAATAGCCCCTTTTTTATGGGCATTGAAAGGGGAAATGTCAGTCCTGAGGTGCTTTCCGGGAGCCACACCCTGGAAATAAAGGGCAATTACCGTCTTTGATTCTTACTTGCTTTTTGCTTTATTTTATTATCTTTAAACCTATATCAACTGCACAATCGTCCGGGGAGAAAATAATGCAAATCCCGACTTACATATTGGTGCGGGAGTTCTCATAATAGAAGTGTAAGAAAAATTTTAGTAATCGGGGACTGCTGAAAACAGTGGGATCGCCGGGATTTAGGAGGTTTCTTATGCTAAAGGATTTCGTAAAGACAGCAAAGCCGGAAGATGAAGAGCTTGCCCAAAGAATAGCGGATGAGAGGGCGAAGCTTTTCGCGGCCCAGATGAAGATAAAAGAGGCAGGACTCCCCGTAATGGTTATTTTCGAGGGGTGGGGCGCGGCAGGAAAAGGCAGCGTCCTGGGAAAGATCATTAAGAATATCGACCCGAGATTTTTCAGGGTCAAGACTTTCCCGAAGCCGACGAAGGAGGAACTCAGATATCCGTTCCTGTACCGCTACATGAAGGAGATTCCTGAGAAGGGCAAGTTCGCATTCTATGATACCTTCTGGATGGAGGAGATCACGGATGCCAGAGTTGAGGATTATCTTGACGACGAAGAATATGAAGAGATGATCGATTCTATCAACAAGACGGAAAGAACCCTTGTTGATAACGGATATCTCGTAATGAAGTTCTTCTTCCAGATCAGTAAGAAGGAGCAGAAGGAACGACTCGAAAAGCTCCTGGATGACAAGGACACGAAGTGGCGTGTCGACAAGGGCGACCTTTATGAGAACAAGCACTACGATGACTGCCTTGAGGTTTACGACCAGTACCTGAAGGATACGAATAACCCGACGGCACCGTGGTACATCATCGACAGTAAGGATAAGAAGTTTGCCGAGCTCCAGGTCCTGGAATTCCTGAATCAGGGGATCGAGACGGCTCTGAAGAACCAGAATACGGCAGCGCCGATCCTGCAGAATGTTTTCCCGCTCAAGAAGACGCCGCTCCTTAAGGAGATCGATCTTAAGGATAAGACGCTGACTGATGAGGAGTATGAGGAGAAGCTCGATAAGCTCCAGGATGAGTTAAGAGATCTTCACAACAAGCTTTACAGGAAGAAGATTCCGGTCATCATCTGCTATGAGGGATGGGACGCGGCAGGCAAGGGCGGCAACATCAAGCGGATCACGGGTGCGCTCGATCCGAGAGGATTTGAGGTGCTTCCTATCGCAAGCCCTGAGCCTCATGAGAAGAACAGGCACTTCCTGTGGAGATTCTGGACAAGGCTTCCAAGGACCGGCCATATTGCGATCTTCGACCGTACCTGGTACGGCAGAGTCATGGTAGAGCGGATCGAAGGCTTCTGCTCTGAGAACGACTGGCAGAGAGCATATAACGAGATCAACGAGTTTGAGAAGGAACTCACTGACTGGGGCGCAGTCGTCATAAAGTTCTGGGTTCAGATCGACAAGAAGACTCAGCTCAAGCGCTTTAAGGAGCGCCAGGCAAATCCGGAGAAGCAGTGGAAGATTACTGATGAGGACTGGCGCAACCGCGAGAAGTGGGACAAGTACGAGACGGCGATAGATGAGATGATCAAGAAGACTTCGACTGAGTTCGCGCCGTGGTACATCCTCGAGTCCGTTGACAAGAAGTATGCGCGCATCAAGGCCCTTGAGATCGTAATAGACAGGATCAAGGAAGCGTGCGAAAAGGGCAGCAAGGACTGAGACTAAGACGCCGGTGCGGCGGATTATCATAAAGCGAAAATCATAAGGGATGCCTGCGGGGAACTTTTTATGGGTCCGCAGGCATTTTAACTGCTCAAAAAACGGGGGCAAAATGTAGGCAAAGTCAAACGGACACCGCGAAATAGAGCGTTTTTTGTCGAATTTGTCTACCCCACACTTGACATGCCCGTGATAAAATAAATCTGTTAGTATATACCAAAATCCGATTATTACAAATACTTTTTCACAAATTTTATAAATATTTTTTAGAAATTCTAAGAAAGGCAGGTTCGTATGGGCTTTAAGATTGGCGACAATATCGTTTATGCCGGCAGCGGTGTTTGTCAGATAGACGACATCAAAGACATCAGTTTCTTCAAAGAGAAACCTCAGAAATACTATGTTCTGAAGCCTCTCTTTGTAGCAAGATCCCAGTACGTTTACGTGCCGCTCGATAATGAGGCTCAGGTAAGCAGGATCAGACCTGTTGCTTCCAAGAAGGAGGCTATTGCTCTGATCGATAAGCTTCCGATCGATAACTGCCAGTGGATCGAGGACCGGAATGAGCGCAAGGCTACATTTACGGACATCATCGT
>CADCJM010000010.1 GCA_902801755.1 Oscillospiraceae bacterium | reverse complement strand
GATCGATACCGCAGTAAATACCTTGCTGCAGGAAGCTATATCGTAAACCGTATCCTGGGATTCGAGAGTCTTCCCGTCCTTTTCCGTTGCATTCTCGGCATAGAGGCACACAATATCATCATCTGTCGCAACAACAAATGTACCCTTGCATTTCTTTTTGCCGTAGACCAGAAGAAGATCTTCGTATTTTTCATCAGGATTGGTCCATTTCCGCTCATCTTTCGTAAGCTGAATATTCTTAAGCGAGTTGCCCTGTTCCTCCTCCTTCACGCATCCTGCAAAGGATACAAGGATTGAGAAGATAAGAAGCAGCGAAGATATTCTGGTTATGCGTTTTAAAACCTGTTCTTTCATGTCATTCACACCTCTGGTTATTTTTCTGCCTTTTTGACTTTATCCGACAGCGTGATCCAGGCAGCACGACGCAATAAACACACAGCTCATAAGGACAGCGAGCAAAGCAACACAAGCTTTTTTCATTCCGTTTCCCCCCTTGATACATCAAGAACTTTAAGCCCTCTTTACGGGCTTCCTGAAATGAATATAACAAAGCTAATTGAATCCTTTTTGGATGCTTTATGGATTTAATGTGGAGGCAGGCAGGATAATATGTGCCACTACGTCATCGCCGTCATTTTCGAGATCAACAGCGCCGCTCTCGCGCTCGATAATGAGTTTTCCGAGATATAGTCCCAGACCGGAGCCGCCGTTTCTTCTGCTCCTTGAACTGTCAGTCCTGTAGAAGGCTTCGAAAAGGTGCGGAAGGTCCTCTTCACTGATATGCGAACCCGTGTTGCGTATCTCCGTTACGATATTTCCGTTTTCCTTCCCGGCAGCGACTTTTACGGTAGATCCTTCGGAACTGTAAAACACTGCATTTGAAAGAAAAGATCCCAATGCCATGGATGTAAGTTCCTGATTGCCTTCGAAGAACAGTCCGCTGCCGATCTCCGATTCAAGCTTGATCCCTCTTATGTCCAGAAGTTCTTTCATGTCATCAAGGCGTTTTTGCAGCAGAGATCCGAGATCGACCTTCATGAATTCGATCTCGTTTTCAGCCTGCATCCTGGATGCCGTAAGGATCTCGTTGATAAGGGATTCCATGCGCTTGAGAGATGAGAGGGTTTTCGGAAGATACGTATCAAGATCGTTATAAGGCTCAATGCCGTCGATCATGCCGCGCACCTGACCCTGCGCTATTGTTATTGGTGTTTTAAGTTCATGCGATGCAGCAGCGAAAAAGACATCCTTCTGCCTCTCTAATTCATTAACATGCTCGATCTCCCGCTCCAGCTCCTGAGTTCTTTTATTCAGGCTTGTTATGGTCTCATCCAGACTTGCCGAGAGATCATCAAGATCGCGCCCGAGATCGCCTATCTCATCATGTCTTTTGGATCTGCTCTTCACGGCAAAATCCATATTCGCGATCCTGCTCGATATCGCAGAGAGTTTCTGGACCGGCCTTGCGAACAGCAGAGTATAAATAACAGAACAGATAAGAGATACAAAGACAATTGCTGCAACGATCACCGGCAAAGTCTTCTTCAAGGCTTGCCAAAGAACATTCTCGCCTTTTTGTGACCATATGCAGACAACGGTATATTCACGGACTTTACCTGTCTTGAAAACAACATTTCTCGAAGTATACAGATTCATCTCATCTTCGTCTTCGTCATTGATTAGTTTTTTTACATCAGCTCTTGTCATAACCGCATAATCCGAAGTCGGAAGGACTGCAGGCAGCGCATTCCAGTTAGCCTTTAATCCTTTATAAAAGACAATATGGCAGTCGTTGGAAAGTATAAAATCATCGACCAGAGGTCCGCACTCTTTGAATTCGACCTTATTGAGTTCTTCGGCAAGCCCTGCAAACTTCTTTTCCATCTCGGTCCTCTGGACCATGTTCCAGCTAAGCGGAGTGGCATTATAGAGCACGGCATAGATCAGGATACCGAACAGGACCTGTACGGTGAAAGTGATCACGAAGACCTTGAATGATAATCTGTCAGTTATCCTCTTGTGCGACACGGTATCCACGGCCTCTTATTGTCTCGATCACGCCCTCACCGATCTTGTGGCGCAGGTTCTTGATGTGGCTGTCTACAATACGTACATCAACAAGTGAATCATAATCCCAGAGCATTTCCAGGAGGAGTTCTCTTGTATAAACACGGCCAGGATTTTTGATAAGCGTAAGAAGAATATCGAACTCTTTGGAAGTAAGCTCAACTTCCCTGCCGCTGACCGTGACCATCATCATATCAGGGACCATAACGATATCCTTATAGATGAACTTCTGATGTTCTTCTCCTGAAGACGGCCGCTCACGTCTCAAAACCGCCTTTACCTTCCGCAAGAACACGGGCATTGAGAAAGGCTTCGTTACATAATCGTCCGCAAGAGAATCATAACCTTTGACCATGGACCTCTCGTCATCCAGTGCAGAGAGGAATATGACCGGCACATTGGAATGCTTTTTTACGAATTCACAGACACCGTAACCGTCTATCTTCGGGATCATTATATCCAGGATCAGAAGATCAAACTTCTCTTTGCTGAAAAGCTCTATTGCCGTAACCCCGTCTTCTGCTTCCGAGACAAAATAGCCTTCGTTAACAAGGTAGCTTGCAAGAAGCTGCCTTATCTCCGGTTCATCCTCAACGATCAAAATCCTTTTCATATTGAGATTATAGAATACATTTATGAATTTAATGTGCAGAGGCCGTTTTTTATCCGGAAAAGCTTTTTACTCAATTCCGATCTCTTTTATGTTCATATCGATCCTTATCTTTGTGCCAACGCCCGGCTCTGACTCCGCATAGATCTTATGCCCCAGATTGTCGCAGATGCGCTTGCAGAGATAAAGACCGATGCCGCTGGCGCGCTTGTCTTCACGTCCGTTGAAGCCTGTATAGCCGTTCTCGAAAATTCTCGGAAGATCCTCAGCGCTTATGCCTATACCCGTGTCTTCGATGCAGAGTATGCCGGGTTCATCCATATAGACCTTGATCCCGCCATTTTTCGTATACTTTACGGCATTGGAAAGGACCTGCTCTATTACGAACGAGAGCCACTTATCATCTGAAAGGACCTTGTATTCAGTAGGCTTGAAATCCATTGTGAGCTTCTTTGAGATGAAGTCTCTGGCAAATTTCCTTATCGCCGGCTTTATTACTGCATCAAGGTCAATTTTCCTGATCACATAGTCAGTGCTGTCCGAATCAAGCCTTAAGAAAGTAAGGACCATCTCAACATATGCTTCGATCCTGTTGAGATCGCCGTCAAGGCGCCTTGCCAGGTCTGAATCCACAGACTGGATCTGCAGGCGCATCGAAGCAATGGGAGTCTTTATCTGATGAGCCCACACAGTGTAGTACTCGACCATGTTGTTAAAGTCGGAAGTCGTTTTCTGTCTGGAATATTCCTGCTCTTCCTTAAGCTTGTTTATGATCTCCTGGTAATCCTTTTCGAGCGGGCCGGAGGTTTGCGGAAGATCATTCCTCTTAAGTCTTCCGTGCTTGTTAAATACGATCAGGAAATCAATGACACCTGCTATAAGAATGGCCACGGAGCTCAGCACCAGTGGATAAAGCACTGTTACTGCGGGAAGGTCAAAAAGGAAATAAGAAGACACGAAAATACCTTCCACCACAACGAGCAGAACCAGCACTTTGAGCCTAGACTTAAGATAGTCCCAGAACATTAGTCCTCCAGAATATAGCCCACACCGAACTTGGTCTTGATAAGATCTTTAAGACCGATTCCTTCAAGCGTTTTTCTTAGACGTCCGACATTAACTGTCAGAGTATTCTCATCGACATAGCAGTCGGTCTCCCACAAAGCTTCCATGAGCTTCTCACGGCTTACGACTTTATTCTTATTCTGAACGAGAGTTAAAAGGATCCTGTATTCATTCCTTGCAAGATCGATCTCCGTTCCGTTATATGTCAGAGTGTTGTTGTTAGTATTAAGAACAGCTCCTGCAACTTCAAGAGTGGCTGAAGCCTGACTGAAATCGTAAGTCCTTCTAAGGAGTGCCGTGACCTTCGCGATCAGAACGCTCTGATCGAAGGGCTTTGCGATGAAATCATCTGCGCCCATATTGATTGCCATGATGATGTTCATGTTGTCTGTGGCAGAAGAAATGAAGATTATCGGCACGGAGTTCGTCTTTCTTATCTCCTGGCACCAGTGGTATCCGCCCATGTAAGGCAGGGTGATGTCCATGATTATCAGATGCGGCTCGTATTCATTAACCTCTTCTATAACTTTCATGAAATCAGATACGGCACGGCCTTCCATGCCCCAGTTGCCGAGGCAGTTTACTATGCCGTCCGAGATTCCTTTATCATCCTCAACAATAAAAATCTTATACATGTTATCCCCGTTAAAAAATCTTATTCATCTTCACGCAATCGAAGGTTCCGCTCCTGATCACGCTGTCATCAACATGTTTATACCCGAGCTTTGCATAAAAATCTATCGCTTCAAGTCTGCTGTCGATCTTTATCTCTTTATAGCCCAGTTCCTGTGCCCATTTCTCGGCTTCAGTCACAACCAGCGAGCCCAGTTTCCGCCCTCTGTATTGTGGGAGCACCACTACGCGGCCCAGCGTAACGGCGCCTTCACCGCAGTCATAGAAACGGCAGGTTGCGACAGGATATCCATCGTCTAACAGGACAATGTATTTCGTGCCGTCGCAGTCGTGCTCATCGAATTCATCTCTGAGCGATATATGATGCTGGCGGTTCATGCCCTCGATCCTGACCGAGTACGCTCCTGCCCTCTGCCATTCTGCTTCCGCTCTAAGGACTTCCATTCTTACCTGCCCTCGAAATGATTGAATCTCACGCGCTCGGCAAACGGCTTTTTCGAAGGCGCGTGGAAATCGTCCGTTGCCTTACCAACCGGCAGGATGCATACCACATCGTAATCATCGGGCACACCAAGCACAGCTGCGATCTTATCGCAGATCCTGTCGTCATCGGTGATGTGGCCTTCGTACCAGCAGCTCTGGTAGCCGAGTTCCACGATAGCAAGGAGCATATTCTCTATTGCCGCGGAATAATCCTGTGTGGCAAAGCATCTGTCGCGGTATGCATTGATCCTTTGTGAGAGGACAACGATCATGGCAGGTGCAGTCTGTGCGACCGGCGGATCGATAAGGCTCTTTATCTTGTCTAAAGTCTCTTGGTCATCAACGACGATAAGATCCGTCGTCTGCTTGTTGCATCCGGAAGGAGCATCGATGCCGCAGCGTGCGATAGCTTCAAGATCCTCTCTCGGAACTGCTTTCTCTGAGAACTTGCCCCTGTAGCTGTGTCTGGTCTCAATGGTGCCTATGGCACTCTTGAGGTTCATAACGTAGATCTGGCAGGGGTTCGCCTCATCCCAATAATCTTTAAGTACTTCGAGTTCCTTAAAGCCTACGCTTCTATAGAACGCATTCGTGATGTCATAATCCTCATACATGCCGGACTGGACAGTCTTCACCTGCATGAATGAATAACCTTTCTGCACCGCATAATCCTTTGCTGCAGCAAAAAGTCTTCTTCCGTAGCCGTTTCTGTGGAACTCCTTCTTTACGCCCATTACAGCAAGCTCAACAGTAGCATCGCCTGTCTGCTTAAGACAGAGGAATCCTGCAGGAACATCATTCTCGTAAGCTGCCCAGAACGGCTGGTCGGCCGACTCCCTGATATACTGCTCCCTGCTCTCTTCGACTTCGAACCAATCGGTAAGAGCCTCTAAGACCTCTCTTGAGATCTTCCGGCGTTCATTAGGATCTTCTATAAATCTGATCATAAAACCCTCTTAGCTATAAATCATTTACACCTTATTTTACCATTACGGAGAATAGGAATCTCTGATATCTGGGTTATAATCGTGGAAAAGCGGATAACGACTAAAATACGGAGCCAATTATGATCAACTCAAAAAACAAGCTAATCTCTTCAATGCTCGCATTAACCCTTATAACCCCAATATTCTGTGGTTGTAACATTGTTACACCGCAAAGTGTTGAGACGAGCCTTCCTACAATTCCTGAGCAGAGCACATCAGAAGTCACCACAACCACGTCCGAGACGACCGTAGAGACCACCGAACCTTCCGCCGAAGAGCGCGTCATATTAAAGACTCCTGACGGCAAGACCGTGATAGATACCACCTATGTCCGCACAATAGGCGATGTCACGCCCGAGATGATGACTCCCGACTACTGGATCGGCGAAGACGATAACGAAGTCCTCATGACACCTGAAGAGATCGCTGAGTTCAACTATAACAACAGAGCCATCATCAAGGCTGCCGACAACAAAACGATAATGCCGCACTTAGAAGACTTCGGAGATACATTTGATGGCAACATCTTAAGGACTTTCCTTACTGACAACTCAAAATCGGTTCCCAAGGACCCTGCGAAAATGTATCTTAACGGCAAGCCTACGACGGCAGAATACTGGCAAAACCTTGTAGCGCTTTCAAATATCGATGCAGTACCGGATCAGATTACAGTAAAATACGGCTTTTCCACCAAGCGCATGACCGTAAGGATGTTTCCTACGGAAGACAGGGTTTTCGAGAGTGCGGAAGACCAGTACTTCGATTCGCTCCTTTATTCTGAATGCATGCCCTACATGCCTGTCGTCGTGCTCCACGAGAGTACGGACGGAGAATATCTCTACGTCGTTTTCGACAGCTTCTCCGCATGGGTCAGAAAGGACGCCATAGCACTCTGCAAAGACAGAAAAGACTGGGAAGCCAGGCAGAATCCCGCCCAGTGGCTCGTCGTAACAGAAAGAGAGATCAGATTAGGCAACGATCCGCACAGCCCGCTTACGACTGACCTCGTTCTTCCCATGGGAACACGCATGGAACTCGTTCCTGCAAAGAGCGCTCCCAAGAGCATTAACCAGCGTGCGACTTACGGCAATTATGTAGTCAAAGTCCCTACGAGAGGCTCAGACGGCTATATCAAGGATGAGCTCGTGCTGATCCCTGTATCTGACGATGTCAACGCAGGATACCTGCCTCTTACGCCTGCAAATATCGTAAGACAGGCATTTAAGCTCTTAGGCGACAGATACGGCTGGGGCGGCGACCTTCAGGCCAACGACTGCACCGGCATCACAAGAGAGATCTACCGCTGCTTCGGCGTGCTCCTCCCGCGCGTAGGCCAGTCAGCCTCCAAGGGCGTATACAAAGTCGACATGAGCGGCATGAAAGAGAAAGAAAAACTCTCCGTGATAAGCGAACTTAAGCCCGGAAGCCTTATCTCCTTCCCCGGCCACATGACGATCTATGTCGGCACCAAGGACGGAAAGCCTTACGTAATAAGCGCTTGCGGCACATTCGTAATGCCCGCGCCCGGTTCAACGGAAGTGATTCATCCTGAGAGCGTTATCCTCAACAGCCTCTATGTCAGGAACAGGAGCCTTGTGACCTGGCTCGACAGATCGACGACGGCGCTGACTTTGAAAAAAGCTGCACCGGAAGACGCTGAAGCCTGAAGCCGGGCACTTCTACATCTTAACTTTTGCGTTGCTGCTTCAACTTACTATCTTTTTTGCATTGAAATTATCGAAAAAAGATAGAAAAAACCGATTTTCTATCTTTTTCCGCGAAAAATCGGGCAAAAAAGATAGACGCATCTATTCAGCTATTCAAGACCGCTTACTTAACGATCTCGATATTATCAACGCTCTTATGTGACCAGTCGTTTGCAAGGTTCATGTTCTGCCAGTCAGATCTGTGCGCGCTGAAGCTTATGGTCAGCGTATCGCCCTTTGCAAGCGAGCCGCTTCCTACAGTTATCGTAAGGCAGGTGTCCCTGTCCTCGCCGGTGCAGGCGGTATATGTTCCCTTAACCTTATCCGTCAGCGCGGTGTATTTGCCTGAAGCAGAATTCGTTGCAGCGTGATAGCAGTCGAAAACCATCTCTCCGCCGTCTTTTGTGAAGTAGTAATTGATCTTTATCTTCGACAGGTCGACTGAAGATTTACCGTTATTGGTTATCTCAAGCGTTCCTGCTATCGCATTAGCATTAGAGTTGTTATTGTCGTATTTCATCTTAATGCTCAGGTCACCTGAAGAAGCAGTACCGGAGCCGCCTGAGACTTCTGTTTGCGCCGTTGATGCAGATCCCTTCGGAGTGCCGGTTTCGCCTGATGATCCCGTGCCCTGCGAAGCGCCGGTTCCTCCTGCTGATTCACCTGAACCTTTGCCCTCTTTATCAGGCAGGGTTCCGTATACAAGTTTGCCGTCGTCAAGAAGAACTGCGCCCTTGCTGTATGAATAGTCATTATTGTTGTCCCATGCTCCGTTAGGACTTGTCATCCTGACCTGGATCTCTGACTTATACTGCGACTGGCCGCCGGGTCTTAAGCTTCCGTCATCGAAAACAACGGAAAGATAGTAAATGTGATTTTCCTCATTCCATACCTTAAGGCCGTCCACTCTTCCGGACTGCATATAGTTTGTGGAGATCTTCACGCCAGATGCATCGCCGCCTGCCTTGAAGATCTCTGAAAGGTCAACATAATATCTGTATTCCAGTTTGGTTGCCGCTCTTGCAGGCCAAGCAGTCTTGTTGCAGACAATAGCCTTTATCTCGGCGAAATCCTTGCCTTCAACATTGAGGCTTGTGTCTGCGGAATATTCATCAGCAGCAACTTCTTCGACAGCGCCAAAAGCGATCAGGGTCTTGCCGTGATATTTCGAATACATTGCAGCCATAAGGCCTGTAAAACCTGCGTTGTAATCGCATGCGACCTCATTCTTGTTGTAATCGCTTACGGTATCGGTGTAACCGTCAGAAGCATCAGGACCTCCGACCAGAGCACCATAAAGTGTATGCCTTGATTCACCGGGTTCATTCATGTTGTCGCAGTAAGAGCCCTGGCTTGTTCTGTGATGGGGATGCGCGGGCGGATTCTCGCCAAAACCGATCACGTAAGATCTTCCTGAAGAGCCCAGTGCGTAATTGGCCTGTGACACCGCAAAATCCCAGTATGTGGAGACTTTATCCTTAGGACATCCGTCCCATCTGCTGTATACAGTTGCGACAAAAGCTGTCGTCGAAGCATATCTTAAAGAACCCCACTGGTCGAGCCACGCAAGACCTTTGGGAGAATATGTGATCCTCTTGCCGTCCGTAGTGCCGCAGGACCAGAAATCCAGGTGCTTCTGGACTTCTTCCTTGTAGCTCTTTTCACCTGTTATCTTTGCAAGAAGAACTGCTGCTCCGATGTGAACATCATCCCAGCAAAGAGCCCAGTCAAAATCGTGACCCGCTTTTGTAAAACACGTTTTCGCATTGTCCAGATACTTGCTGTCACCTGTAGCAATATATAGCCAGCATCCTGCCCACGAGAGCTCATCGTAAAAGCCGCTCCACGAGTTATAGAAGCCGTTTGCGGCTGTATAGCCCGCATCACTTCTTGTGGAATCGGCGAATGCATAAAGGCTCCCGGCATGCTCTAAACAGAGCTTGGAATAAGCTTCGTCAGTATCCTTGAAAACAACCGCAGAAACAGCAAGTGCCGCAGCTGCTTCGCCAACGACAGCAGAGCCCGGGTTATCTTTCGTAACCTTGTAAGAAGGCCTGTTCATGGTCATGACCTCGCAAGGTCCCCACCAGGAGTGATCCGCATTTCCGTCACCGACCTGATAGTAGAAGACCTCATCCTCCGGATGGCACTTGATAAGGTAATCTGTAACCCACCTGATATTGCCTAACGCGTATTCCATCTGGCCGCTCTGCAGATATGCGTCCTTATCCTCGTATACTGACCAGCCGAGCATGGCCGCAGAATAAGCCATTGGAAGATTGAATTTTACGTTGTCGCCGGCATCGTACCAGCCGCCTGTAAGATCTATGTTATTGTCAGCTCCGTCTGTAAGGCCTGAATCGCCGCGCCAGTTGCATCTTGTCTGTTCAGGAAGCTTTCCGCTTCTCTGGAGTTCGTAGAAAAGGAGTGACTTTTGAAGCGCTTCGCCATAGTTATAATCGCCGGTGCCTTCTATGCCTTCATATCCCCTGCCTTTTTCAGTCAGGTCCTCTGTGGAATGTGTGCCGCCCGAAGCGCCGTTAAAACCACTGCCCAATGTCCCGGAAGACTCAGTTGCAACAGTGTCTGACGGCTCAGAAGTGCTCCCTTCTGATTCTGTCTCAGGGCCTTTATTGCAGGCTGTAAGGGTGACTGCGCCTATAAGGATCAGCGAAATAGTTTTAAGAGCTCTCTTCATATGCCCCTCCGGAATGTAATAGCCACATTATAGTACGCCAGGCCCTGATATCCTTAAAGGCTTATTTTCGAACAGATTTATAAATCATTGTTTATCTTTATTTATTAGGATATACTTTGACGTATTGGGGGATAGATTATTTGCAGATCTCCAATTGTAACAAATAGGCCTGGAAACATAGAACAAAGTGAGGAATAGACATGTTTTGTAGTTCCTGTGGAAAAGAAATCGAAAATTCAAAGTTCTGCCCTTTCTGCGGCTCACCCGTAGAAGCTGAAGAAGCTCCCGCAGCAGAAGCACCCGCTGAAGCAGCTTCTGAAGAGCCTAAGGCAGAAGCACCCGCTGAAGAGCCCGCAGCTGAAACAGCTGCAGAGGCTGCTCCTGAAGCTGAAGCACCTGCTGAAGCAGCTCCTGAAGCTGAGAAATCCGCCGAAGCTGAACCCGAAGCTAAGACTGTTGTTGCAGACGCAGTAATCGATGCAGCTGACGCAGCAAATCTTAAGGCATCTTCAGAAGAGACTCTTGGAAATCACACACCCGTTGAGACAGTTCCCATTTCGAATTCATTCTCAGCAGCTCCATCAGCAACTGCGCCGGTATCAGCAGCATTTGCAGCTCCCGGAACAGTTGACACCAACGCACCCGTTGCAGAACCTGCAGCGCCCGTTGAGGCTGAGGCTGAATCCGAAGAAGATGATGAGGATGAAAAGCCGAAGAAGGGCAAGAAGATCGCGATCATCATTATCAGTATCGCAGCAGCTTTGATCCTTTTAGTAGGTGCCGGAGTAGGCGTATTCTTCTATCTGATGAACAGCAAGTATACTCAGGCTACACAGGCATTCGAGGATGAGGATTACGAGAAGTCCTTACAGCTCTTTACAGAACTTAACACATATAAGGATTCGGCATATTGGGCTGAGGCTTCACAGGTTGAGCTCGATTACCAGAAAGTTGATTCTCTCGTTGACGCAGAGGACTGGGACGGCGCAATTAAGATCCTTAAGGAAGTTGAATCTTTCTACGGCAAAGATACCAAGGGTCTTGAAGCTAAGGCACTTATGTCAGACTGTGCGCTGGTCAAGGAAGCAATTGCAGATAAGTCAGAAGGAAATTACACACTCGCTAAGGGCAAGTTCAACCAGCTTATCAAGATCAAGGATAAGTACATCAAAGAGCCCGTTCTCTGCGATGCACACGAAGCAGAAAAGAACAAGCAGTGGTTAAACGTCATCATCAGCTGCTACGGTCTCCAGATCGGCGATTACGATCTTAAGTACCTCAACAATCCTAACGGCGACAACGATAAGATCATCAGCGATGCTTTCACTAAGGAGTCTGATGACTACAAGGCTATCGAAGCTGTCATGAAGCCCGAGGGCGACGAAGAGAAGGCTCTCGTTGAGAATGCACTTAAGGGTCTCAAGCTCAAGCAGGCTATAAGACTCGCCGGTGAGATGAAGTACGATGAAGCTCTTAACCTCCTTAAAGAACTCGGTGATTTCGATGAGGCACAGGCTAAGTACACATCAATCAATGAAGAGTATCAGGGTTACAAGGATTCCTATGCTGCAGCTGAGGCTTATTACAACAACGGCGAATACTATAAGGCAATGATGGCCTGGATGAAGATCGAGAAGTATCTCGACTCCGCTGAAAGAGCTAAGACCTGTGAGCAGAAGATGCCTTCCAACGGCTCCATGAAGAAGGGCAGCGGCGGCATCAGCATGAAGGTCAAGGCTCCTGCCGGAATGAACACTCTCATCAAGATCTACAATTCCAAGGGCGAAGTTGCCGCTCAGGTATTCATCCTTGCAGGCAACAGCGCTACAGTTAAGCTCGGCGCAGGCACATACACAATGAAGGTTGCTTACGGTACCAAGTGGTATGGTGAAAAGGACCTCTTCGGCGGCACAGGTATCTACCTCCAGCTCAAGAACGGCACAAGCAACAACTTCACATTGAAGAAGAACCACAGCTACACACTGACACTCCAGTCAGGCACTTCAGGAAATGTCGGAGCAGACACAGTCTCCGGCGGTGCAAGCGGAATGTAAGAGTTCTTAAAACTTAACTTTTCAGGGCGGTGTCTTATAGGCGCCGCCCTTTTTTTGTTGCAGGAGAATGTATCTGAAAAGTGGTATTTTTCGCGGGTTCAGATACAGTAGAGTTCAGGACGCGGAAGCAAAAATTGAAGTGTATAATTATTGCCCTGAAAAATGCCCGATAATTATACAAAAACAGCTTTTTGTATAATTTCAGCCCCATTTTTTCATCAAAAATTACACAAAGGCGAATTAAATCAAGACCGCAGGCAACACTGCCCTTTAAAACAACTCCTTGATATAATCGGTCATATATGCCGCAAGGAGACTGATAATGAACGGACCTGCCCCCATTAATGACAGAAGATTAAGATTCGACTCTTTCTCTGAAGATGACCTCTTCACAAAAAAGCCCCGCCTCCCTGCCATGGGATGGAACAGCTGGAATGCTTTCGGCAGCGGCAACACAGAAGAGCTTACAAAGGCGATGGTCTTAAAGATAAAGGAATTAGAGCTCGATAAGCTCGGCTACAGGTATGTCGTTTTAGATGACGGATGCTACCGCCCTGAGCGCGTGGGCGGACACCTTCAGTCTGATGATATCAAGTTCCCTTCAGGCTTTAAGGCTATGGCTGATTTTGTGCATGAACGTGGCCTTAAATACGGCATGTACAATGACATAGGCACAAAGCTCTGTTCCGGCGCTGAAGTGGGGATCTACGGATTCGAGAAGACTGACTGCGAAGACTATATAAAATGGGAAATAGATTTCATCAAGGTCGATAACTGCTATTACATGTGGGACAATGCGACTTTCGCAGATCCTGAGAACGCGAAATATTCATACGCTCCAAACATAAAGAGCATTGATGTGGGCGGCATCACATACAACGCTTCTGACGCAAAGATCAGAGGAACCAGAGCGGAAATCAAAGACGGATACGCAACATATATCGGAACCTTTGACGGTACTGCTCCCGACCACTCACCGGCAGGACTGCGTTCGAGCGAACTGGTTTTCGATATCAGATCAGAAGAAGATACGGAAACTGATGTCAGAATCACATATGCCTCAGGCGCTGTAGAAGGCACCGGACAGTGGCTTCAGGTTGCCGTCGGGGAAAATATGTATTTCGATGCGCTCGTGGCTCCTACGCAAAGCCAGGACAGTTTTACGGTATCCCCTGCCATAAGGATCAAGCTTTCCAAAGGGATTAATAAACTCCGCGTAATGAATCACAGAAGACAGGAAAACACTCTTCATTCCTATGCTGAGATAAGGCGCAGTCTCGAAAATGCAGGCGGCAGGGACATAGTCTTTTCCATCTGCGAATGGGGCAAGACACAGCCTCAGGACTGGGGGCACAAAGTCGGTGATTCCTGGCGCATCTTAAACGACATCACATTCCAGGTAGGTTCTGACGGCAATCCGGGCACAGCTGCATGGGAAGGCGATTATACGACATCTATTACATCGCAGTACAACAAGGCGGTGATAATGGATGAGTTTGCAGGCCTTGGCAGGGGCTGGAACGATCCGGATATGTTGGTGATCGGAATGGACGGGATCGATGATATAATGTGCCGCTCACATATGGCCATGTGGTGCATGATGAACTCTCCACTTATGCTCGGCCTTGATTTAAGACGCGTCACCAAAGGCGATAACTTATATAACATCATCGCCAATAAGGAACTGATAGCGCTCAATCAGGATGTTCTCGGCGTTCAGGCAAAGAGAATATTCACGACATTCAACTGTTCCGAACCTGACAGGGAATATATCCGTGACAACAACAGGATCGATGTGCTTGCAAAACCCCTTGCAAACGGCGATATCGCGCTCGGCTTCTTTAACCTCAGCAAGGAGAGAAAAGCAGATGATCCTTCAGTAAGCGTTCAGCAGATACTTGATGCAACAGGTCATAAAGCAGCCGGGAAAGAACTTTTCGCAAACGCGGAAAAATACAGGATAAAAGATCTCTTTACAGGAGAAGAATCCATCACGGATTCACGCGAATTCAGTGCAGGCGTACTGGAGGCCTGCGACTGTAAAGTAATCAGGATCACGCCCGTCTCATGACCACCGAAGAATTCATAAAAGAGTTCTGCAATAAGGCCGGCATTGGATTTGACGGCGTTTTCGAACGCGGGCGCAAAGAGGGATGGCTGGAAGCTGAAGATGAACTGATAAAGGATCAGGCTATTACCCGCAAAAATGCCGCGAGGATCTGCCACATGTACCTTCTGAAGGTCATGAAGGTATCTGATCTGGACATCAGCGGTGCGGCGGCTATTAAGGATCTTTACGACTGCAGGGTCTGCGCAAACCATGTGGCGCAGGTTTATATGCGCGGCATAATGGACGCGAAAAATATCATGCGCGGCGGTGAGTTTTTGTGGTTTGATCTTAACGGCACGGATGATGACTTTACAAACAGCGGGATAATCCGCCGCCTGTTACTTATCCATGTTGGCGATCATGTGCATCAGGATATGAGCGGCTCTTGAGATGCCGCCTGAATAATCGGCCTTGTCCAGAGCATTATTTATCAGCATCGGATTATCGGTGCCTATTACGTCCACATCACAGCTGACAAGGTACTGGACCGTATCGTCGAGATCGACTGTCCAGCAGAACACCTTTATGCCCTTCTCGTGCATTGCGCGCACAAGTTCGGGAGTAACATAACTCTCTTCAATAGTTATGTTGTCGGTATATTCGATATCATCGAGAGCTCCGACTGCGATTACCATGCAGTAGCCCTTTGTTATTGTCGGATCGAGCTCCATTATCCTCTTAAGCCTTGAGGCATCCTGGGCAATGACCATTACATTGTCGTGCATGCCTGTCTCATTGATGACTGCAAGAACGTTCTCTTCGAAGTTCTTATCGTCATGATGGCCTTTGAGTTCCACCTGGACGTTCATGTCGTTTTCTTTCGCAAGCTCTAAAGCTTCTCTTAATGTCGCCAGATGGACGTGCTCATATTCTCCCGGCATCCAGCTGCCGAGTTCGATCTTCGACAGTTCTTCGTAGGTAATGTCGTGGATCGCTATATTTCTGCCGGTCACCCTCTTGATCGTTGAATCGTGGTTGCAGACGATGACGCCGTCTGAAGTCTGATGGACATCTAATTCGATCCACTTAAGGTTCTCACTTGCGGCAAGCTCGAATGCCGGCATCGTATTCTCAGGGGCATTTACGTTATCTCCTCTGTGAGCGCATACCAAAGGTCTGTCGACGCTCTCTAAAAGATACGCATACCTGTATGACATGAAGCCGATTATCATTAAAGAAACCGCTGCAAGGGATACTACAAATGCCACCGTACGCTTCATCGAATACTGCTTAAGCTTATGGACCTCACCTGATACTGTCTCCTTCTTGGTCTTGTCATCAAGGAACTTATAGAACAATACAGTAAGTGCGGCATTGTTGATCGCCGGTGAGAAGAAGCTCTTAAGGACCTGTCTCAGAGCGTAGGTATATGTGCCCACAGCTTCGGATTTTGCTACAACATTTCCGGTCCTTCTCATAAACGACATCAGTTCCTCACCGTTGACCACGAGTACCGAAGATACTGAATTGATCGCAAAATTAAGGATCAATGTCAGAAGGAACATATGAAGGAACACTTCGATCAGATGGCCCTTGCAGAGCTTTCTGGACAATGAGCAGCTCTTAAAGAATGATTCCTTCTGAAGTACGAAGCCGTTGATCGAGAAAATATAGACCGTAAGGAATATGATCAGCACCCAGTACAAAACAATATAGAGGATGTTGAGCCATTTCGTATAGTCGATAGTCTGGTTAACAAAACCGGGTAAGATCAGCTTGAACGTCGAACCCGAAAGAGGCAGCAGCTTTGTCAGCGGGAAAAGGACGAGAATAAATATCATCATCGGCCAGTTTCTCGGATTAAGGGCCTTCCAGCATGCGCGGAAGCCTGCCATGAACATACAGGTGAGATTGGTCTCGCGTCCGGCCTGGGCTACCGAGAATGTATGAAGGAGTCCTGCTATCTCAAATAAAGACATGAGCGTGACGATGACAGCAAAGATCAGCATCATTAATACCGACAGCGGATTTAAAAGGACCTTGCCGAGATTTACCGGTGCGATATAAGTAACACCGCTCACAAACATCATCGCCTGGATAAGGACTTTTTTCAAAAGCGATGTCATAGCAGCCGTAATTATCGTGCAGAAAAGGATAAAGAGCGCAGTCTCAACATAATCCTGCGTAAACAAAAGCAGAACGCGCTTAAAAAAGTGTCCAAAGCTTTGAAAATACTCTGTGACATGCTTTTTTACGATAAGGAAGACTTTATCTATCTTTTCCACTCTCTTGCCGGCCTTTTTTCACATCAATCTATCTCTTTGAATATACGCCTTTTCGACTATAAATGAAATCTTTTGATATAATTCTAAAATTAACGAAAAAGGTGTTTTTACAAAAACGATGAAAAAGACAAGGATAATATCCATTCTGTTAACGGCCGCCTTGCTGATGAGCATTCCCGGCTGTCAGAACGAGGCCGCAAGTTCTTCCGTCCCGGCGGCTTCAGAGATAGAAAAAGCCACTGTTAATCCTCTGACTGATGATATGTGCGGCGGTTATCTTGACGGATACTCTACATTCAATGTCACATCGGAAAGCCTGACTGACGGCATCTGGAATGACATAACCTCTAATACCAACATAGGAGAGAATAAATCCCCGCAGCTGTCCTGGGAGCCTGTGGAAGGCGCAGCAGTCTACGCCGTCTACATGTTCGATACCAACACCAACGGATATCTCCACTGGAAATCAGGCGGGATCACTGAGACTTCCCTTCCTGAAGGCTGGGCATCTCCCCTGGATTACAACGGCCCTCATATCGGTCATGGATATACGCACAATTTCGATATCTATGTAATAGCTCTCAAAGCCCCTGTCGAAAAGCTTAAGGGCACGGTAAACGGCCAGAATAAAAAGCTCGGCGAATTCATCAAAGAGCTCGATACTGATAAAGACGGCAACACCGGCAATATTATCTCTTACGGCAGGATCTCAGGGCTCTTCACCGATTCCAGATTCAGGGATGGCAAGACTCCGGAATCGACTCCTGTCATGTAAGAACTATCAGACTATATTCTTTATTCCCTCGCAGATCCTTCTTGCAACCAGAGGATTATTCATCGTGTAAAGATGTATGCCGCTGATGTCGCTTACGAGAAGGTCAATTATCTGGCTTAAGCAGTACGATAATCCGGCGTCGAAAAGTGCCTCTTTGTTATCTTCATAACGGGAGATTATCTTCTGGAACCTTGCAGGGAAAGATGCATGGCACAAAGACACCATCCTCTTTATCTGCGCGGCATTGATAACCGGCATTACGCCCGGAATGACAGGGACATCGATATCTGCGATCCTGCATTCCTCATGGAATCTATAAAAGATCTCATTATCAAAGAACAGCTGTGACAAAAGCACTTCCGCTCCGGCATCGACTTTTTTCTTAAGACTCTTTATCTCTGTAACTACACTTGAAGATTCAGGATGGCATTCCGGATAGCAAGCGCCAAGGAAACAGAAGTCATCACTTTTCTTCAGGTATGAGATAAGATCGGACGAGTGCCTGAAATCATTCTTGGCCGGAATATTAGGGTTCGGGTCTCCCCTTAGGGCAAGTATATTCTCGATGCCTTCGCCTTTTAAGACTCTGGCAAACTCGTCGATCTCATCCCTGTCATAATGCAGGCAAGTAAGGTGGACCACAGGCTCGATCTTGTAGTCGTACTTGATCTTCTTTGCAAGCTCGATCGTACGGTTACAGTTGGAAGACCCGCCGGCGCCAAAGGTAACGCTTATGAAGTCAGGCTTAAGCTCTGCCAGCACTTCAAGAGTCTCGTCAATATTGTCGAGCTCGGCGTCCTTCTTCGGCGGGAAGATCTCAAAAGAGAGACTTCTTTTCTTCTTGTAAACCTGTGATACTTTCATAACTTATCCTCTGATCTGCTTTGCAGCCGCAACGAGGTTTCTAAGGCTCTTAACAGTCTCCTCATTGCCTCTTGTCTTAAGGCCGCAGTCGGGATTTACCCAGAGCTTGTTATCTTCGATCTTTGCCCTCATCTTCGTGAGTGCATTTACGATCTCCTCAACAGAAGGAACACGGGGGCTGTGGATATCGTAAACGCCCGGGCCGACTTCTGTCTTGAAGTTATTCTCCTTCAGTGAATCAAGGATCTGGAGATCAGATCTTGATGCCTCGAAAGTAATGACATCAGCATCCATTGCGTCGATCGCAGGAATGATGTCAGTGAACTCGCTGTAGCACATATGTGTATGAATCTGAGTCTCAGGCTTGACCTTGCTGTGAACGAGTCTGAATGCAGGGATAGCAAAATCAAGATATTCGCTGTTCCAGTCAGACTTTCTCAAAGGGAGCTTCTCACGGAGAGCTGCCTCATCGATCTGGATGATGTTGATGCCGTTTGCTTCAAGATCAAGAACCTCATCTCTTATAGCCAGAGCGATCTGGAGGATGCTCTCTTTGATGGAGATATCCTCTCTCGGGAATGACCAGTTAAGGATAGTAACAGGACCTGTGAGCATGCCCTTTACAGGCTTATCTGTGCATGACTTTGCAAACTTCGACCAGAATACCGTGATGGGCGCTTTTCTTGATACGTCTCCCCAGATGATCGGCGGCTTAACATTTCTTGTACCATAGGACTGTACCCATGCTTTTTCCGTGAATACATAGCCGTTTAAGTTCTCGCCGAAATACTCGACCATGTCGTTTCTCTCGAACTCGCCGTGAACGAGAACATCAAGTCCGATCTCTTCCTGGAGCTTTATGCACTCTGCGATCTTCTGCTTGTTGAACTCAACATATTCTTCCCTGGACTTTATGCCCTTCTTGAATTCCTGTCTGTTCTTTCTGACATCAGATGTCTGAGGGAAAGAACCGATCGTTGTCGTAGGGAACAACGGCAGGTTAAGGATCTGCTTCTGGATCTTTTCGCGCTCTTCGAAAACAGGGAGCCTTACATAGTCGCTGTCAGTAATAGTAGCGACCTTAGCCTGGACTTCCTTATCCTCAGCGTCCTTTCTGCCTTCGAAAAGGCTCTGGTTCTTCTTGTAGATATCACTGTTTTCGAAGTCTGTGCCAAAGAGTGAAGCTATCTCATTAAGCTCTGTGAGCTTTTCTTCCGCAAACGCGAAATGCTTCTTGTAGTCTTCAGAGAGCTTGGTCTCATTTGCAAGCGTGTAAGGAACGTGGAGAAGTGAGCAGGATGTGCCGAGAACTACATTTGCAGCACCGGTCTCTTTGAGAATCGTAAGTGTCTTCTTATAGTCGTTTCTCCAGATATTCTTGCCGTTGACTAGTCCTGCAACGAGGATCTTGTCAGCGGGGAAACCGTTAGTCTTAACGAGCTCTAATGTCTTTCTTCCTTCGACAAAATCAAGACCGATAAGATCAAAATCAAGAGCCGTTACTTCGTTATAAACATCCCTGATATCACCGAAATATGTCTGGAGCAATATCTTAGCACCGCTCTTGTTAGCGAGGATAAGTGAATAGATCTCCTTAAAAAGATCGATATCATCACTGTCCAGATCTCTTACAAGGTAGGGCTCATCGAATTCAACGATCTTCGCACCTGCTGATGCAAGAAGTGTTACGAGCTTGATGTATTCAGCCGTAAGAACAGAATATACATCGGCGATCGTTTTTGAACCTGTGAACTTTGCAAGCTTTAAGAATGTGAAAGGTCCGACTAATGCAACCTTTGTATCAACACCTGATTCCTTCGCTTCAATGAATTCGTCCAAAGGCTTGGAACCTGTAAGTGCGATCTTTGTATCGTCGTCGATCTCAGGAACAAGATAGTGGTAATTTGTGTTGAACCACTTCTTCATTGCAAGAGCCTTAACATTGCCCTTGTCTCCCTGATATCCTCTTGCGAGAGCGAAATATGTCTCAAGCTCAGAAAGGCCTAAATCCTTATATCTCTGAGGAATGACATTGAAAAGGAATGCTGTATCAAGTACGTTGTCGTAGAAAGAAAAGTCATTGCTGGAGATAAATGTTATTCCTGCTTCCTTCTGCTTTAGAAGATCTTCTTTTCTGATAGTCTTTGCAACGTTCTGAAGTCCTGCTTCATCAAGTTCACCGTTAAAGAATTTTTCAGAAGCAAACTTTAATTCCCTGTCCTTACCTATTCTGGGATAACCGATTACTGATGTGTTCATTTTATTGTCCTCCATATTCGCGGCTGATTTATTGATTGCGAGTATATGCCCACCATTTCAATAGGTAAAATACATATAATTGCCGATTTCCCATAGATAAAATCTATTGTTAGTGTTAAACTCAATGTGGAATCTATTTTCGAGGAGGCCGGTCCATGACACTTAAACAGCTCCAATACATAGTAACCGTTGCAGAAGAAGGCAATATCACAAATGCAGCAAAGAAGCTCTTTATCGCACAGCCGAGCCTTACTTCAGCGATCCACGAATTAGAGAACGAATACAACATCACGATCTTCATGCGTTCCAACAAAGGCATAAAGCTTACTTCAGAAGGCGAGGAATTCTTAGGTTATGCCCGTCAGGTATTAGACCAGACTGAGCTCATTGAAGAACGTTATGCGGGCAAGGAATCCGGCAAGCTCAAGTTTTTCGTATCTTCGCAGCACTATTCATTTGCAGTCGAAGCATTCGTGGAACTCCTTAAAAGGAGCGGGGCCGACAAATACGAATTCCATATGAGAGAGACACAGACGTTCAACATTATTGACGATGTCGCACACTTAAGATCTGAGATAGGAATTCTCTATCTTAATAAGTTCAATGAAGAAGTAATCAGGAAAACATTAAAAGATAACAACTTATCCTTCGCTCCCCTGTTCAAGGCAGAGCCGCACGTATTCATCGGCAAGAACTCTCCTCTTGCCAAAAAGAAATATCTTACGTTAGATGACTTAAAGCCCTATCCAAGACTTTCCTATGAACAGGGCAGCCACAACTCTTTTTATTTCTCGGAAGAGATCTTAAGCACAGTCGACTGTGACAAAGAGCTCGTCGTCCTTGACCGTGCGACATTATTCAACATGCTGATAGGTCTTAATGGTTATACGATCTGCAGCGGCGTGATCAACGAAGAATTAAACGGTCCGAACATCATTGCCAAGAAGCTCAAGGTCGATGACTATATGGAGATCGGATATATCCTTCCGATGTCAATCAGGCCTTCGCACATGACGCTGGACTATATAGACATATTGAAAAGTTTGACTACTTAAATTGCCCTCTAAAAAAGCCGGTTTTACACCAAATTGAAATTATTTCGTTCTGGTGTAAAAAAAGGCCTGTTTTTTACACCAAACTTATATTATTTCAGTTTGGTGTAAAAGTTAGTTCGTTATTCTCAATCCTCTTAGAGATTTACCGCTAAATAATGATTATCTGTTCCAATCCATCGCACCTTCGATAAGTCTTATCGCAGTCTCAACACCATGCTCTGTGCTTATCTTCTCAGAGAGCATCTCAGCATTTCTCTTTTTAACGGAGTATGTGCTGTTAAGTTCTTCTATTGCTGCGATAATGGCCTGTTCGGAAAGGTCTTTTGCCTTGATATGCTTTGTTGCAACATCCTTCTTCTCTAACTGCATCGCAAAGCCAAGCTGGTCAAGAACATGCGGCACAGGGATGGACGGAACACCGTAGATCATGGCAGCCGAGGTGGTGCCAAAGCCACAGTGGTGTATGACGCATTTTGCATGACGGAAAAGCCAGCTGTGCGGGATGCTTCCGACGGCGATCATGGTATTTGGCAGTTCATAGTTTTCGAGTGTTTTCTTAAAGCCCTGAATGACAGCTCTCTGCCCTGTTTTCTTAAAAGCGTTTACGAACATATCGAGCCTGGCCTTATCAGCAGCGGTCTCAAATGACATCGCGCCTAATGCAAGGACTACAGGTTTCTCACCGCTCTCGATAAAAGACTTGAGCTTCTTATCGGGAGTATATTCCTCATTCTCATCGTACCAGTATCCGCAAATGACATTCTTTGCTTCCCAGTAGGGATTTCTGTCTAGGACAAACTTGCTTACCGGAATAAGATTGCGCTTGTCTGACATCTCCTCATCTGCAGATTTAACAGGCTTAAGACCATATAACTTACGGATCCTGTTGGTTGGCTTTGCTGCCTGCTTTGAGATGAAGCCACCAATAAGTTTCTCAGTAAATTTCTGCTTTCTGAGTTTCTCACCGATCATCTCAGTCTGGAGAGTAACATTTACCTTCGGAATGCCAAGAACACCCGCCTCCACAGCACCCATCTGACTGTGTGTGACGATAATAAGATCTTTTCCTTTGCATATCTCATAGACTTCTTTAGATGAGCTTTCGATTATCTTCATTATGAAGTTCATCGTCTTAAGGATGCTCATCACAGCATTCTTCGATCTGCCGCGGATGATGCTCGTCTCTTCTTCGATATCAATGTCAGGTCCGACAGGCTCGAAATGCACTCCAAAGCTCTCGACAAGGCCTCTCCAGCAGGGATGCGTGCCAAGAGTGACATCATAGCCTGCCTTCATCAGCCCTTTCGAAAAATAAATATACGGCTGGACATCACCTCTGGTGCCCATAGTAAACATTGCGATCTTCTTCATGCCTTAAACTTTCTTGCCATAAAGTCATGGACTTCCTTGTAATAGGCCTTCTTGCGCTTCTCCGTAAGGTCGCCGTTAAGAAGATATTTGAAGGTGAGCATCGTCATATAGGAATGGGTCTCCCTGACGATCCATTCGACATCCTCCTCAGGCATCACGCCTGCTGATGCAAGTCTCTTAAATATGTTCATCTGGATCTCGTAAGGATCCGTAAACAATGTCTTCTCATAAAGTACCCTTATCTCTTCGTTATGAAACTGCTCTATCATCATAAGCCTTAACATGAGGTTGCAGAACGGGTCGAAAAGATAACTGTCGATCATGTATGAATCCACCATCTGAACACTGGGGTCAGCATTCTTTCCCTTCTTTTGAGAAGGGTTTTCCGTAATCTCATCGACATGCGAAAGGAGATCTTCTATGTGTGTTCTGAACTTCTCAACAAGTGAATCCAGAATATCTTTCTTATTCTTGAAATGATAGTAAAGCGTGCTCTCCTTGATGCCTACTTCGCCGCATATATCTCTGATCGACACGGCCTCATAGCCTCTTTCCGAGAACATATTGAGAGCGACATCCATTATCTTATCTCTTGTGCTCATAGCAAGACCTCTCTAACGATTGTTAGAGGAATTTTATCTAACGCTCGTTAGATTGTCAAGGGATTGGAGTTTAAAGTGTTTTGACGTCCTTACTGTATCTGCTTCCTGCAAGATAGAGCTTATCTATGCCGTGCTCAAATGCCATGCGCTCAAAATCACGCACAGCTATATCTCCGTCTTTCGCAAGCACCATATCCGATGTCACATCAAGGTGCGTTACAAACATCGAAGTCCTGATCTTATAAGGGCAGTTATCTTTGCAGTCTTTGACCGCACGGCAGATAAGATCTGTCACAGAATCATGCCTTCCGAATCTCATTTCTCCCTGCCATGGATTAGGCTTATTGGTCTGATCTTCAAAAACAAGTTCTGTATCTTCTTCGAAAGGTCCTGCTCCGTGACGCGTAAGATAGCTCCTTGTCACATACACTGCTTCATCAAGCTTAAGACCAACTGATTCAAGTATCTTTACAGGGTTGGTTATATTGGTTCTGCTGCATGTCGTATGAGGCCACAAGTCTTCCCTTGCAGTATCCAATAACAATCCCTGCCCGCCTTCGAAAACAACATTGTCATAGGATTCAAAAAAGCTCTTCTCATCGCTTATCAGAGTCACATATTTTTCGAGCGCTTCTTTAAGGATCGATGCATACTTTACGGTGTCAAGTTCAAGACACTCGCCTATTCCAAATTTGGCTATCTTAAGAGCAACATATTCAGCTTCGATAAGCTTTATCTTCTTTGCAAGATCATTTGCGGAAAGCGATGCGATATCGCCTAATGTGAGCTTATGATCTCCCCCTGATCTCTTGGTTGCTTCCCATATTCCCATGCCGCATGAACCATGCTTATCATCGCCTCTTAATTCTTCCCTTTTCTGGTTCAGAAAGACATCGTAAAGAAGCGTAATGCAGCAGCAAGGTGAAGCATATATCCTGACCTGATCAGAGGACACCTGAAAGAATTCATTTATCTCTTCTTCGAGCTTATAAAGATCCGGCAGAAATGTTGATGCCCAGTATGTATCGGCACCGTTGAATGAACCGGATGAGAGCTCGTGGAAAACGAACCTCTTATCTTCCCTGTCAACGGTGTGGGCAGCCTGCGCGCCGCCGTTATGTCTTACAACAAGATTATGACCTGACAGCGTCAGATAATCGACTGCCAGGCCTTTTCCTTCATCTCCGTAATTGTTCCCGATTACAGCGCAGTACATCTGAATATCATCATCAGAAGATAAGTCCGCTCATCATGGAATTAAGATTCTTCTCAACCTTGGGATCGAGATCTCCAAGGATATCTCTTCTGTTAATGCCCTTTGTCTTGCAGATGATGCTGATAATAAGTTCAGGAAGCAAACCGACATCGCTCTTCGAGATATTGACAGTTCTGCCGTTAATGATGGTTCTCGTCATTTGAGTAGAGAGATTGATATGGAACAGCTCATAAGTCTTTAATGCTTCATCTGCAACGGATTCAGCTGTCATGTCATTCTGGACATCATCACCGAAGATCTTCTTGATATCAGCTGCCTTGAGCATATCGTGATTTGACGCATCACCGATCGTAAAAGCAAAGCCCTTCTTATTGCGCTTTTTCATGCTGTCGGTATCAGTATGCTTTGCGAGGAAATACCAGAACAGTGAATAGTCCTCAGGAATGTCTCCGCCCTTGCCTTCGAGCCAGAGCTCCAGGAGCTGCTCTGCAATACGGATATCTGATTCGAACTGTGTTACCTGCAAAGGAGCCTGATCGGTGACGTCGCCAACAGCTGCAAACATGAGCTGGGGATCCGGAATAACATTTGATGCATAGAGCTTCTTCATAAGCTCATTAAGTGAATTCTTGACGATCTCTTCGGAGAGATATCCCATGGATCCTGTAACGTCAACACCGATTGCGATAGGTGTGGAATTCGGATGCTCATCGTTGTCTCTGGCTTCTCTCATGCCGATGAACTTCGGATTGAACTTATCGAGCATTTGTCTGTTCTTAAAGAGATTGTCAGCCCTTGCATCAGATGTGATGCTTCTTGATGTCTTAAGCTTTTCCCAGTCTCTTGCCGTATAACTTCCGCGTCCCATAGTGTTTCTCCTTTATCATGTATTGAATTGATGGAAATTATGTCCGTTAAATCCCTTCATGATGACTTCATCCCATGCGCTGAAATCATCATAAGCCGTCTCTTCAGGGTCGCCATCCAGGAACTTCATGCAGAGCTCAGGAGCTGTTGAAGTATCCATGATATCTTTGGCGATAAGTCTCATATCCTTAAGATAGTTTCTTCTTGAAGTCTTCTCGACACCATCCCAGCCATCAAGGATAAAGAGCTCATGAGTCTTGGGATTGATGTAGAGATCTTCTGCTCTCAGAGCTCTGAAATCCATATTATTGAATTCGAGAAGGCATCCCAGATTCTCAAGTCTTGAGATTATCCATGCCACTGTCGTTGCCTTTAAGTTCTCGAAAAGGAACAGCGGGTAGATATTATCCGTTTTGGAAATAATGATAATAGATCTGCCGTCCTCAAGAGCAGACTTAAAGATAATATTCGGAAGGAATCTGCTCAGATCCTTTATATCTGCGGACGGATACTCGATCTGAGAGAGATTTACCGTGAAATTCGTCAGGCTGAATGTATTGGAAAAGATAACTGCGATCTTATCAGCTCCGATATAGACTTCCTTATCATCCAGAATAACTGAATAGTAGCAGTCAAAAGAGATATTGACGCCTTTTATGGTCTTAAAGTTTGCCGTAGAGCCGTTGTTCCAGAGACGGAGAACGTCGCCTGTATCAGCTGCCTCGTCATTGGTGAAGCGGTCGCTCATGAGCATGTTGTCACGGGTATTCTTGTATGCCTTGAAATCCTTATCGGACAGATATACGTTCGATCCGCAGAACCTGCATACCATCTCGCCTCTGGAGCTGATCCTGTATTCAGCACCACAGTTGTCACATCTTACATTAAGCAATTTGCTGTCCATATTTATCCCGTCCTTATTCCCAGATAGTTTTTCAAACTTATTTGATTATAACATTACTTTTCAGATAAGCGGTGGCAGCATCCTTAATTTACGTGCCTGAAGTCATTGGCAAGTTCCAGACAAGGAAGCGTACAAGGTCCCTTCCTTTTGTCCATGCGCAGTATCGTGATGCCGGTAAATTCTATATGCAGCATCGCGCAGACATAAGGGAAAGGCAGGTTCATTATATGAGCTATTGCAGCGCTCGAAGAACCGCCGTGGCAGAATAAAGCTACAGTGCGGTGATCTTTCTCTTCAATTAAGTGATCGTAATAAAGTCCATTCCGCTTATAGCCAAGATCTAAAAGCCATTGGTCGGTGCCTTCCTCAACCGTGTCCACTGATTCCAAAACTTTGTTATTTGCAAAGAAAGGATTAGCGCGCCATGCAGGATCGTTAAGATCCATGCCTCGTCTTGCCATCTCATCAGCGATATCCCACGGATGTCCGCCGGCAAAGATCTTCTCACCATTTGCAGAGCCCCATGAGATCTCACGGATAAAATCAACGCTCTTAACAGGAAGCCCTAAAAGTTCTGCCGTAAACTTTGCAGTATTTACCGCTCTTCCCTGAGTGGATGACCAGATCTCTTCTATGCCTTCATCCTTAAGCCTTTCGGCGACCAGTTCAGCCTGTTTGTAACCGGTCTCCGTGAGATCATCTTTCTCATAATTAGGTTCGCCGTGCCTGATGAATAGGATCCTCATCTTGCTCCTCCGCAGTAAAACTTTTCCTTAAGCATTTTACTACAGAAACGGATGAGTTCTTATGACTTATGTTCTCTTTTGAGATTCGAGTTCCTTGATCTTCTTGGACTTTTCCATAAGCTCTCTGTTGAGGTTCATGTTATAGCGTTCGATATCTTCCATACGCCCAAGATGCTCAGTGTCATCCGTTATCTCGAGGAGATATCCGTGCTTCTGATTGCCGTCGTAGAGATCCTGGACATGGATCAGATAAATGAACTTATCCTTGTGGTATGTATGGTCGATTGAGAGCTTCTCAACGCTGTACTGGTCTATCCACTTGTTGAAAAGCTCACGGAGCTCATCATCTTCGATCTCACGGTCAGCATGATTTCTCGAGATCTCAGGAATGAAGCGCTTCGCTGTATCGGTAGCACTCAGGTATCTCTTCTTAAAATCCATTGCGATATATCCGACTTTGCCCTCGTTCTGAATAGAACTTATAACGAGATCGTCGACCCGGTAAAGACCGATGTGGTTCATGATAAGAAGGAATCCAATCTCATCGACCAGATCAGCCAATGCCATCCACTCGATCTCTTTCAT
>CADCJM010000009.1 GCA_902801755.1 Oscillospiraceae bacterium | reverse complement strand
CAAGCGTAAGCAACCAGATCCATGAGTGCAGACAGCACAGCATTGAGAATGCCTGGAAATTCATCTCACAGTTCAGGAAAGAGGATTAAAGACCGGTCAGAGGGCCGTTTTCAGCGTTGAAGTGTCTGATGAACTCTTCGAGGAATGCATGCCTGGGAGCAGCCATTTCGCGTGCTTTGGCGGTATTTAAGCTGTCTTTGAGCAATAAGAGTTTCTCGTGGAAATGATCGATGCCGCCTTCCAAAGGCCTTCCGTGTTTGCCACCGTATGCGAACGTGCGGGCGATTCCTATAGCGCCCATTGCATCCAGCCTGTCGGCATCCTGAACGATCCTGCCTTCGAGTGAATCCGGTGTTTTGCCGCGGTTCTTACTGAAGGAGACTGAATTGATTATGCTTACTATAAAATCAATTTCCGCGTCATCAACACCGTGCGATCTAAGGAAAGATACTGCGTTCGCATTGCCTTCTGTATCAAACAGTTTGTGATCGTCAGCGTCGTGAAGGAGAGAAGCAAGAGCAACTGCTTCGATGTCGCAGGAAGGCTCAGTCTCAGCGATCGTCATTGCATTCGAATAGACGCGCAGACTATGGTCAAGATCGTGTCCGTCGGAGTTGCCGCTGAACAGATCTTTTATGTAATCTTTGGCATTTTGAATCAACAGGTCATTCATAAAAAGCACCCCCATAGATTGTAACATTATGGGGGTGGCTTCAAAGTTTTCAGTTGAAAGAATTTACAGCTTTACTGTGGCAATAAATCTGTCATCCTCAGCGGAAATACAGAGCTTGAATCCAAGCATCGCAAGATTGTTGTCAGCAATTGCAAGACCTAATCCCGTGCCGTTGTTCTTGCGCGCCGAATCGCCTTTGGTGAAAGGATTTTTCAGACTCTTTACATCGTCTATCTTTCCTTCTGTAATGTTAGTGATGACAAGCTTTTTGTCTTCGCACGCAATACCGATCTCAGTGCCTTCCTTGCAGTAGAGGACAGCATTGTTTATGAGATTCGATATGGCCTGTTCGAAAATCTTCTCATCCGTTTTAACAGTCATGCTCTTCTTATCGTAATTGATCTTCAGCGAGCGCTCGCTTATGGTGTGCTCGTTGTCTGCGATGATCTTTCCGATGACTTCACTTAAGTCGACATTCTCTTTTGTGATCTCAGCAGGCTTGTTCTCAGACTTGGAGAACTCAAGAATATCGTTGACCATCTTGTTCATCTGGGCAACTTTGTCTTCAATCTTGCCGGCATAGTATTCCTGCTTGTCCGTGCCTATGTGATTCGACAGGTTCTCTGCATAAGCAGTGATAGCAGCCATAGGAGTCTTCAGATCGTGAGCCATCGCATCGATCATCTTGCGCCTGTATTCGAAGATCTCGAATCTTCTCTTTTTTATGTTGTAACTTACCGACGCAGGGATGAATGCGAATGCGAGCGCGAGCCAGATGATGATGACTACAGCGGTTAAGAGCCGGTTCTTATAAGCAGTCGAAAACGGAATGTAATTCACAGGCGATATTCTATATGAAAAACGATGTCCTGCCTCAGTTTCATATTCGCCATGGATTTCATCACATTCTTCATCTGTAACCGTACCTTCGTTTCCGCAAATTAAGCCGTAATTGACACTGCTTGTCGGATTTTCATAAAAGTCTGTATGGTAGTTGACGGATTTATAAAGTGTATATCCGTCGGTGTTTTCCGGATCGATCCTGATGATCAGTCCTGTAGGGTTAAAAGTTGTCAGGTTGCCGTGATTACATATCTCGACCTCAACAGGAATAAACAAACCTTTTTCCAGATCGGCATAAAACTCATTGCAGGAAAACTCAATTTCCGTACTTGCATAGAAGTATTCTGTGTCTCCTATACGGGAGACCTCATGTGTATGCACCTGCGGAGTATCGAAGTATTCCAGATATTTGTTATCTGCAAGCATCAACACTTTAGTTTGCAGCGTGTCCGGATCGTTACTATCCGTCCAATAGGTATAAAACATGATAGCGGTTTTACTGGAATCGACCTCACCGTATCCGTCAACATTAACCTTGCATTTTGATCCTGTGTATGAATAATGATCAGCTGCAATAAATTTGATCTGTGCAAGATCAGATTGTGTTAAATCTTTCTCATTTAGTGTTGCATATATTTTGTCATCAAGATAGTCCTTCTCTTCTGAGACTGCACTGTCAGCTTCAAAATTATATGCCGTCCAAAATGATAACAACGGAATCGAGAAGAGTACGAAAAAAACGATCAATAATATGACAACGCTGACGCTGTATGAGACTAAAAACTTAGGTTTCTTAATTGTACCTTTGCGCACTTTCATGGTTCTATTCCTCCGTAATACGATAGCCCCTGCCTATTGCAGTCTTTATCTGGCCGGAAGCATCACCAAGACTCTCTCTGAGCCTTCTTATCGTGTTATCCACGACTCTGTCGTTAACATCGAGATCATCGCCCCACACGTGTTCCAATATGGACTGACGCGTTAAGACGGAGCCTTTGTTCTCGAGCAGATAGACTAAGAGAAAATACTCTTTGGCATTGATACTGATCTCCTGGCCGGAGACTTTGACGAGCATTGATTTCCTGTTAAGAGATATGTCACCGCATCTTATCTCTTCGCCGCCGCCGCTTTTTACTGCGCGCTTAAGAAGAGCGAGGCTCTTGGCGTAGAGATGCCTTGTGGAGAAGGGCTTTACGACATAATCGTCGCAGCCTGTCTCGTAGCCTTTTAAGATGTTGTTTTCGGAGCCTAAGGCAGTAACGAAAATGATCGGGCAATCGCTCCTTTTGCGTGCAGCCCTGCAGATATCAAATCCGGATGCCCCGGGAAGCATAATGTCTAAGATCATGAGGTCGAAAGATTCAGTCGTAACCCTGGCCAATGCATCATTTCCTTCTGATGCGGTTACGACTTCCCAAAGTCCGGCGCCTTCTTCGCGATAGAAGTCGCTCACAGCTTCGAGCAGTTCCGGTGAATCTTCGACGATCAGCAATCTGTAAGACATTTCTTCATCCTCCTTGTGAGCATATTACTGCTTCGGTGTGTCAGCAGTATGTCACGGGAAATCTTTTATTCAATGTTACGACATGTGGCGGAAATCGCAAATACGACAGGCGTTTTGAGATTGGTCTGTCAGGTTAATGTGCGGTAGAATCTGATAAGTATGGGCAAATGAAAACCCGGGTTAGGTTGACCCGGGTTAACTTGGAGAGTGTTTTGAAGCTTATTCTGCTTGCAGGCATATTATGTTCCTAAAGAGCTTTATAGCCTTTAGGCAAATGAGTGAGAACTGTATGAAAACTGAGGTAGTTTGATTTTTGCCTCAAATGTGGACGGGTTTTGCCTAAGGACATACAAAGGACACATGCGCATTGTAAGGTTTTTCCAGGGGAGGAAATTCTTATGGCAAGTATACTGATAGTTGAAGATAACGTAGAGCTGTTAGATCTTGTTGCTGATTTCTTCAGGAGCAAGGGAACATTTGAAGTTGATACCGCATCTGACGGCAATTGTGCACTGAGCCTCATCGGTGGGAAAGACTACGATATCGCTATCTTGGATATCATGCTTCCGGGAGCAAACGGATTTGAAGTCTGCAAAGCACTTCGCGGCAAAAGCAGGTGCCCCATTGTTTTCCTTACAGCGTTAGGCAATGAGAGCAACATCTTAAAAGGCTATGAGACCGGCTGTGACGATTACGTCGTAAAGCCCTTCTCGCTTAAGGTGCTTTATGCCAAGTGCCTGGCACTCCTTTCAAGGACTGAAGCAGAACTAAATAAGGAACCGGTTCTCGAGTGCGGTGATATTAAACTCTATCCGCTGCGTATGGAAGTTGAAGTCAGCGGACGCAAGATCAATCTGGCGCCCAAAGAATATTTCCTCCTCAAGGTCCTCATGGAGAACAAAGGAATCGTCTTCGGAAGAGACAGGCTCTTAGATCTTGTATGGGGTATAGGTTTTGACGGCTCTGACAGAGTCGTGGACAACCATATCAAGAAACTTAGGAAGAGCCTTGGAACATCAGGAAACGCGATCAGGACCGTAATCGGGGGAGGTTACAAGATTTTATGATTACCGGTTTTAAATGGAAAAAGAAAGATATAAAGCAGGCAATAACAGAGCCTAAATTTGGAAAGATATTTATAAAGAGATTTCTTATCTGGTTAGGAGTGTTTGCAATAGCAGCATTGATCGTTTTTCAGCGGGCTGGAGACTATGTCGTTGAACTTAGAACAAGAACTTTAAACTATGCTAGAACTCACATAGCTGAAGTCGTGAAAGATCTGTATGAGACAGATCCGGAAAGTGAAGATTATTCGTGTAAAGTGAGTTCTCTTAAAGCCAGCCTTGCTTATTACCAGAGGATGGGAAAATATTATGCGGAAGTTCAGATAGGTGATAAGAAATATGCTACAGATGCAGATACCGCATGTACATCTCTCTTTATGGGGGATAGAGATTATTATGAGAATTACATTATTGAAGATATTTCCTATTTAGATCCGGTATTTGAAGCTGCGGAAATAGATAAAGAAAGCATAATAGAAAATGCCAGCGACCGTTTTGATCTTCTTGTCGAGATCGCTAATGGATTGACGGACATAAATATAGAGTTCAAACTCATGCCGAGAACCATGTATATCAACAGGGAAACTCATACTTTTATTCCCGGAGTAGTAGTGTTCGAAGCACATGGCAAACAATATATTGTAGACTGCACGCCTGCCAATACAGAAGGATATAAACTTGAAGATTACGGTGACGATTATTGGATACATGATATTACTGAATGTTACAGGGCGGATCCGGATCTCTCCTCAAAAGACGTAACTGAATTCGATGTTTTTAACGGTTCAATGTGTTATTCAGTTTCGGCTGAAGAATTTAACAATTCGGAACAAGAATATGCATGGTATATCGGCTATAGCCCCATGAAAGAATATTCATTATTTGAACTCGCACCGGTAACATCCATTGCAATTCCAGTTGCAGCTCTTCTAATGGCACTTGCCGCAGCTCTTATCCACTCATTTGTTAAGTACCAGGGGGAGAAGACTGTATGGAAGATATTCGAGTACAGGACGAAGACGACCGAGGCAATGGCGCACGATCTCAAGACTCCTCTGGCTGCGATCATGGCTTATGCGGAGAATCTGGAAGAGCATTCTGAAGATCCTGCGAAAGTTCGTGAGTATTCGAAAAATATTAATGAGAAAGTCAGTGCCATGGACCGCATGATAGCTGATATCCTGACGCTGTCCAAAGGGGAGACCTGCAGGATAGAAGTGAACACTGAGGATGTAAGCGTTATGGAACTTGTAAAGCTGAGCCTTATGGAATTCCCTGATATGAAATATGATCTGAAAGGCTTAGACGCGAGACTTAAAACAGATAAAAAGATCCTTAAGCAGACGGTCGATAACCTCCTGTCGAACTGTGACAGATATGGTGATAAGGAAAGTCCTGTTGATATCACTGTATCGCCGGAGAAACTTGTCATCATCAACAAAACGGATATGGTTTACAGCGATGCCGAATCATTGAAAAAGCCATTCGTAAAAGGTGAAGATTCAAGAGGCGCAAAGGGTACCGGCTTAGGACTCGCGATAGCGGAAAACAACCTGAATATTTTGGGCTTCAAGCTTGAACTCGAATCCGGAAGCGGTTTTTTCAAAGCAATAGTGAAGTTTAAATGATGAGGGGAATAGAATAGAAAACGAAGGCCTCTGCATTCCCGTGCAGAGGTTTTTGTTTTAAGTAAGGTATAATGATTACGTGGTTTAGGTATTTGTTTTCGGTTTTTCAAAATGGAAAAGAATAAGAAGTCAGACAAAATAGTTACCGCGATAATGATAGGCAGTGTGGTCATTGCATTTCTTTGGATGCAGCTGACAGATGCGATCCCTTACTGTCCTTCGGGAAATGTAATCGATGAATCGTTCCTCAACACGCTGAAGGTAATGACCGCGGTCAAATATCTGGTTATGATCTTAGGTATGGCAGGGCTTTTTGTGCCGTTTATTGTCATCCGTTTGATCCGTGCGAAGAAGGGCACCAGGATAGCTGTTATTGCCATTATCTCAGTAACAGTGATTATTCTTGCACTTCTTGTTTTCCCGTTCCTGGAAGGTGCTTTGCGCGGCATTATAGACACACCTTCGGTAAGCACCGAAGTTGTTTCCGAGAGGTATTATTCCTCCGGAGGCATGACATACAATCTGCATTTCGAAGGCGGAGGCCATGCTCATGTCTCGGCATATCACTATAAAAAGATCAGCGTCGGAGACGAGGTCTATGTGGTCTATTGCGATGGAGAGCCGATAGGCGTTTTCAGGACAGACGAATATATTCTCGTAAATTGAGTACAGGAGATTAATATGAGAGATTACACACTTGGCCGCACAGGCATAACAGTTCCGCAGAACGCTTTCGGTGCGCTTCCTATTCAGAGAGTAAGCACGGAAGAGGCCGTTAAGCTTTTAAGAAAAGCATATGACGGAGGCATGAGATTTTTTGATACTGCGAGAGCATATTCCGACAGCGAAGAGAAGGTCGGTTTAGCCTTCGAAGGAATGAGGGATAAGGTCTATATCTCATCGAAAACCATGGCCACAACAAAGGATAAATTCTGGCAAGATCTCGAGACTTCCTTAAAGCTCTTGAAGACTGATTATCTTGATATCTATCAGCTCCACTGCGCCGCCAGGTGCTATGGCGAGGGCGATGAGCTTTATGAGTGCATGAAGGAAGCCAAAGAGAAGGGCATGATAAAGCACATCGGTATCACTGCGCATAAGATAGGTGTCGCGGAAGATATCATAGAAAGTGGCCTGTATGAGACGCTGCAGTTCCCGTTCTCTTATCTGGCATCAGACAGGGATATAGCACTTGTTAATAACTGCGCCAAAGCAGGCATGGGCTTTATCGCCATGAAGGGTCTTTCAGGCGGCCTCCTTACCAATTCCAAAGCATGCATGGCTTTCATGAGCGAATATGAGGCGCTCCCGATCTGGGGTGTCCAGAGAGAATCAGAGCTTGATGAATGGCTCAGCTTCTTTGACAGCGATGTGACGATGACTGATGAGATCAGGGCATTTATCGATAATGACCGCAAGGAGCTCTTAGGTGAATTCTGCAGAGGCTGCGGATACTGCATGCCCTGTACTGTTGATATCACGATCAACCAGTGCGCGAGAATGAGCCAGATGATAAGGCGCGCGCCGTCCGAGAACTGGCTTACGGAACACTGGCAGAATGAGATGTTGAAGATCGAGAACTGCGTCGACTGCGGCATATGCAAAACAAGGTGCCCTTATGAACTCGACATACCGAATCTCTTAAGAAAGAACCTTAAAGATTACAAAGAGATACTTGCTGGAAAAGAAGTATAAAAGAAAAGCCCGGATCACACGCTCCGGGCTTTTTATGTTTATTCGTTAAGGATTGGGATTCTGACGACAAGCGTTGCCTTATCGCCAGTTTGCAAAGATATCTTGACCTTTCTGCCATTCCCTCTAAATTCTATAACGCGCACATGTAATTTATCGGACGGACCATAATCGGAATATACCTCATAGCCTTCTGCCTTATACCTTTCGATAAATCTCTCAAATACTTCTTCCGAGAATTCCGGATCATTAAACATCATTTGTGCTTCAACAGTTGCATACTGACCTATTTCAGTTACCGCTGAGGTGTCCTTGTCATATGGTACAGACACATCAAGAACTATAAAACAACTGTCTGCGTACGGGATAAGAACAAACTGCCAATAGTAACTGTCGACAACTGATTTGGCTTTGCTTTGGTCACCTGTTAAAACGAATCTCTCGGCATATTCTTCTTTGGTCATGCCGACCTTAACTCTGGTTGTTTTCCATACGTTATCTACGATCTCTTCGGCCGACATACCGTCCATGCCTATATAGATGGAATCTTCGGTTATCTTCTGAGATGTCTTTGTCTCTTCCGATTCTTCAGGTTCTGTATCGGTTATAACGATGTCCTCATCAGAATGGTTTACGCTTCTTTCTGTTTCTTCTATCTTTGTATCCCTCGGTCCGGAAGGTTTCTTGTCGTCCTTCTTTGTGAGAACACCAATGATTATTCCTATTGTTGCGCCGACAGCAACTACGCCGGCGATCGTGCCGATTAAGATCTTTGTTTTCATAATATCTGTCCCTTTCTTTACTGCCGATTTGGCAAGGTTTGTTCCGGCTTTTGAAGCCTCTGTTGATGCGGACAGATTGGAAAGCGAAGCCGGAAGAGGTTTAAAAGCAACTTTCTCGGCTTCTTTTGCAAACAATTTGGTTAAGAACGGTATAGCCATACCGTACAGCTTCGTGTCGTTTTCTTCTTCATACTTCTCGACCTCCTTCTTGATCTTTTTCTTGGCAAAATTCAGACGCCACAAAACTGTTCCCTGGGGGATCTTAAGAGCCTCTGCGATCTCTTTAGTGCTCATCTCATCAAAGTAGAACAGGATAAGTGTTCTTCTTACATCGTCAGACAAAACGTTGTTGATGATGTCCATGATGATCTTGCGCGTGTCTTCCGACTCGACGATCGAATCTGGCAGGAAGTCCTCCGGGACTGCTTCGACTGAGTCAAAGAACTCGTCTTCAACGTTGTCCGTCTTCGTCCTTGTGAGACGGTTGAGACACTTGTTGGCAGCATTCTTCTTGAGCCATGCGACTACTTTGCTCTTATCCTCAATGGAATCGTAAGATTCGATCAATGATACGAAAGTATCCTGTACGATGTCTTCTGCGTCGGCCTCATTTTTGAGAAGTGCCATAGCTGTCCAGTACACCGCTTTGTAGGCTTCGTTGTAGATCTGCTCGAGTTCTTTGTCTGTCATGTTTTTTGCCTCCTTAAGTCCGCATCTGTCTTATAGACACATAAGCGATGCAGATTATTGGGTAGTCATGAGAAATTTTTTCTGTTTTTTATAATATCAATTCGAAAACGTCTTTAAAACAATTAAATAAGCTGTTAAGACCCATGTTATAATCGTGTGGGAAAGGAGACGGGCTTTGAAGGAACTGACTGCATTAGGCAAAGAGAAAAAAGCATTTAATAAGGCACCTGTTATTACGTGCCTTTGCTCTGTGCTGCTTACATTGTTCATTTTGTTGCTGTCTTTTATCCTTATGGGGTTTGCTCCGTTCGGTGATAAGGCTCTTCTTTATAAAGACGGACAGCAGCAGATGGTCGATCTTTTCTGCTGGTATAAAGATGTCCTCACGGGCAGGTCTTCTCTGGACTATTCGTTTACCAAGTATCTGGGAGGCAGCAATTTCGCAGTCTTCACTTACTACCTGTCATCTCCGTTCAGCCTCCTGATCGTTTTCTTCAATAAGTCTCAGGTTTCATTATTCATGAATGTCCTGTACCTTCTGAAGACTTTATTTGCTGCACTTTTTGCAAGCTTCTATCTTTGCAGAAGATTTAAGCCAGACACGATTTCCGGATGTTCGGTCACAGTTATCCTTGCAGCATCCTACGCTTTAAATGCTTACATGATCTCCCAGAGCTCCAACATTATGTGGCTCGACGGAGTCTATATGCTGCCCCTGATCCTTGCAGGAGTTGAGAAGCTTGTTAATGAGAAGAAGAGCGCGCTCTTTATAGTCTCAGCAGGCCTGGGACTGATCTTCAACTGGTATGTGGGAATAATCAATCTGATGTTTGCAGGCATCTGGCTCTTTTTCGAGACAGCCCGAAAAGCAATAATGGAGAGTCCTTATGTGAATAAGAAGGGACATCCCGTATTAAGATCATTCGGCGCATCCATCGCAAGGTTTGCAGTAGCTTCAGTATCAACGCTCCTGATCTCTTCGGTGATCCTTCTTCCGACTCTTACAATGCTCTCGGGAAGATCTTACGGTCACTCAGGCCTTGCGATGCTTTTGGACTTTTCAGTAAAAGGACTCATACCGAATGTGATAAGCAACTATTCATTCGGCATCGTAAGCCTTGAGGGAAGCGTTAATCTCTTTGCAGGAAGCCTCGTATTCTTCGGCGTTATCCTGCTGTTCTTCTCCGTATCCAAAAAACTCAAGGAGAAGATACTTTACGGCGCCTTATTGTTATTTACGGTTCTGTCATTTTACTGGCAGCCGCTGGTAGCTCTTTTCTCGATGCTCAGGGAAGTCGAATCGTTCTGGTACCGTTATTCTTATGCGGGAAGCTTTGTGCTCGTATATCTTGCGGCAGTGTTCTATCTTGAGTGCGATCTGAAGAAGATAAAGATCTTCATTCCGCCGTTCATTGCAGTAGTTTATTCTCTGATAGTCATTCTTATGACCGATAAAAATTCGCACCCGGTACCTGAAGTGTTATTGACACTGAAGATGGCTGATATCTTATCTTTAGGCGTTGACTATTATCTTGTCCCGGTCGTTTCAAAGATCGTCTTCCCGGTCATTACAGCGCTATTCCTTTGCCTTGTTACAGCATCCGGGGAAAACAGCAAAAACGTTTCCAAGCTTGGTACAGCAATACTCGCGTTTATGCTGGCAACGGAACTTGTTTTCAGCCAGCTTGTTCTGGGCCTGATCTATTCGACTGATGACGGACCTCATATCAGTTCCTACACTGAGATGGAGACGGAGCTCCTTAATAAGATCAACGATCCTTCCTTCCACCGCGTTGTCCAGACGTCATATCACAGTTACTACCATGAGCTTTCAGCTTCATACAGCGAGCCTATGGCGTATGGCTTTAATTCTGTAACGGCTTTTGTGTCGGCACCTGATGAGAACAGCGTCTGGTTCCTGGACAGAGCAGGCTATCCCGGCTACTACGATACTATCCCTGTAACCGTATCCGAGAATATCGCGCTCGACAGCATCCTTTCCGTCAAGTATGTTCTTCTTCCTGCAGGAGATAAGAATTCCGAAGGCCTTCAGAAGATCGGAGGAGTGGACGGATTTAAGGATATCTATTTAAATCCTTATGCTGTACCTGCTGCATTTGTCATTGATAAGACAGGCTCTTATGAGAGCAGCAAGACTGATCCCGCGTTATATCTTAACGATGTCTATAAGTATCTTTCAGGCGTTGAAAAGGATATCTTTATCCCTGTTTCTGCTGACCGCTTGACCGCTGTGTCTGATGAGACGGGCTATACATATCTCATCAACCCGGGTTCCGGTGACAGCGATATCGCTTATGCAAATCTCATCACTGATACAGATACCGGTGCTGATCTTTACATGAATGGCGTGAAGCTGACCGCATATTCTGAAGATATGGCTCCTAAGATGATCCGCATCCTGCCTGTTGACGGAAAGACTGAATTAAAGCTTGTTTTCAAAGACGCTGAAGGCGGCCACAAGGTTACGGATGCACTTTTCTATACCGTGGATAAAGAAGCTCTGGCTGAGGCAACAGATGCCATTAAGAGCAAAGCCGCAACAGGATCTGATATCCGTGACGGCCACTGCAGATTCGAAGTCTCCAATGCAGCTTCAGGCACGAGCCTTTTTATGTCGGTTCCTTACAACAAAGGCTGGTCCATTACAAGAAACGGACAGAAGATCGACGCTGATCTTACTTGTGATACTTTCATCACGGTCCCTCTCGAAAACGGTGGCAATGTGATCGAGATGACTTACCGCGTGCCGCACCTTACAGCAGGCGTTGTTGCTGCTGTCTTTGGAATTTTATTGCTTGCGGGAATTGCTGTTTTCGAGAACAGGAAAAAGGAAAAGGTCAGTAAGTGATCTCCCAGTAGAATTCATCGCGCTTGCAGAAAGCGAATGTGTAATCCTTGGTGCCTGGATTCTTGTCGGTGCCTTCGTTCTGTGTGACGAACTTGCCGATCGCTTCAGACTTTTTAGATACTTCCTCATCTGTCAGAACGATCTTCTTTACACGGCTCCAGTCGAGGTCCGTATCCTTGGTGGGGAAGGGGTTGGAGAATTCCTTTATAACAGGCTTATTGTCTGATCCGTACGTGAGGTGCTCAGGCCAGGTTGTCTCTTCTCCGTGGATGACCGACTCGCACAATACAGGACGGTAGCCTGCTTCTTTTGAGAGCTTCTGCAGTGTCTCTTTTACCAGCTTGAAGCCGAATGCGTGATCTGTGTGCCATTCGAATTCTGATGTCGTATAGATACGGTCAGGACGGCAGGCGAGAAGATAAGAAGCAAGGTCTGATCTGAGATTTGCGCCTGTGAAATCCGCAGGATCGCCTGTATTAAGCGTGTGATAGTCGTAAATGTTCTGAACAGGATCACCGGATGTCGAGGTCTTGCCGCTTCTGGACTGGAAGCGCTTATCGGGATCTTCTGAAGACAAAAGGGCCTCGAGCGTAAGGTCGCCATATCCCAATAAGGTGATATCTGATTTATCAAGGCCTAAGACAGACAGCGCTTCAACGCTCTCAGCCAGGCGGACCGGAGTTAACTCGGCACCGAAATAATCGCCTGTGGTAAGGAATAAGACCTTAACGTCATTGCCGTTTTTAAGCTCGTGCTGGATCGTGCCTGCAAATGCCAGGATCTCGTCATCCTGGTGCGGAGCTACGATGAGCGATACCTGCTTCTCTGATTCTTTAACAGAGACATCGCTGAATGTGATGCTGCCGTCACCGGGGAGGTATCTGAACTTGACTTCATTCTTTCCCGCATCAAGGAAGACTGCTTCGTCGATGGTGCCTTCGCCCTTGGGGAAGCTTACTTTCTTATAGAATCTGCCGTTAATGAAAAGACCGTATGTCGCATCTTCTCCGGCGTTCTTATAAGAAGCCTTCAGATCGAACCTGCCGCTTTCCTTTGCATCGAAAGAGTAGACTTCAGAGTGCTCGCCGGGCAAAAGGTCCGCGTCGTAGTTATATACTTCGACAGAGCGGAACCCTGCAGCGTTGTCTTCGAAGACATCAGCCTTATCGAGCATCTCACCGACGATAGCGCTGCAGTAAGCTCTTCTGTCGTCGTTGTCTTCAAAGAAGGTGATCTTGCCGTAAGTCCTGTTGTGGATGATCTGTCCTTTGTGGGTCGTTCCTTCGGGATAGAACATATAAAGACCGAGCATGCCGCCGTTATGGACATAGCCGTGTTCTGAGACATAGCCGTCGATATCAACGGTGCAGCTTACTATATCAGGGTAACCTGCTCCGATAAGACCTCCCATGAACTGCTCGTCCTTGGTGTTGCGGTCTGTGTCGATGCATACGAGAGTCACGTCAGCCTGGACATTCTCCAGAAGACCATAACCGTATCCTGCAACGCCGCCGACACCGAACATCTTCTCGTGTGCTCTTAAGTAAACGTCGCCAGTAACAATGCAGTTAATGATCTTCGAATTGCCCATATAACCGGCTAATGTTCCTGCAAAGCAGGGTTCATCCGTATCGTATTCAACATAGACAGATGAGAGTGTAAGGTCTGTTATCACTGCATTTTCGATCACGTCAAAAAGGCCTACGAGCGAAGTCTGATAAGACTTCAGGTTGCCGTCGTAGGTATCTCTTACGGCACTGCCTTTTTTAGTGAGACTTAAGTTCTTTATCTCATGGCCGTTGCCGTCTAAGGTTCCGTTAAATGTAACAGGAGTCCAGTCCCTGCCCGCCATATCGATGTCAGAAGCAAGGTAATATTTTCCGTCAGGCTTATTGGCGATGGCTTTGAGATCTTCGTAAGTCGAGATCTTCGTATACGTCAGAAGGGTGATCTTATGACCGAGATCAAAGAATCCGAACAGCAGAACAATAAGCAGTAAAACTGCCGCGGACGCCGTAACTATGAGAAGGATTCCGGTTCTTGAATTGCTGTTCTTATCTTTTCCCATGTTTAAAATGCCTGTATTTCTTCCTTTATCTGACGGAATAAAGAATAGCATTTTTAAAAGAATGTGTCACTTAAGTCCCGGAACAGCATGGAGCTTGGGCGGTATCAGATGCCGGCCCTCTTATAAAGATAGAAAGCGTCAGTTCCTATTACCGAATTGAAATCCCTGGTCGTATATTCGCAGGTCTTTACGACCTCATAGCCTTCAAAGCTGTAAGTCTTATTCTTCGTGACGATAAAATCCACGCGCTGGCTGCTGATGGCTTCTTCCTTGGATATCCTGGCTTCATCTAAAACGGAATCGATGTTAAGACCGCAGAAATATTTCTCAGTCGGGGCAATGCCGGAGACCATATAGAATCCCTGGTCCAGGAATCCGTAGTTCAGCATCGTCGCGCCTGGATAGTCTTTCATGTATTCGGCGAAAACATACTGGGGCATCTCATCTTTGCTCCTGAAGATATTGATGGTGGCAAAAGAGGAGACGAACGCCAGGACGGCAAGTCCCGCAGCTAAAGGCACTGCGATATAGAGCTTTGCCTTTAGACGCGAGAGAAAGGCCTCAGCGGCTGCAAGAGCAGGCATGGTCAATACCGCGAGCGCGAAAATATAGTAGAAGCCGATAAAGCTTCCCTGGAAGATGAACACTGTCGTGAACAAGAAGAGTGTCAGGTAAGAAATGAGTTCTGCAAAGCGCTTCTTAATGATGAAGAAGATGATCGAGATCAGGATTGCTGCAGCCATATACAAGTTTTTGGAGAGCTTTATGAACGTAAGTATCAGCGAGTAAGGGATAATGCCTGACAGCGGGATGGAATCGCTCACGTTCCTGTAGAGGAAGATGTTGTTGTAGAAGTATGCGGTATAAAGGTCGCCCAGCGCATTATTGCATGCAAAATATGCCAGCACGGGCAGCGAGACGGCAATGAATGCAGCGATGAATATGAGGATGAGGGGAAGCAGCTTTTTGAACTGCTTATTTCTTATGGAGAAGACGAGGAAGATCAATACCATGCCGAGGAAGAATCCGCAGAGGGTGTATTTGATCCAGAATGCCATGGCTGTGGAAACGGCGATAAATGCTGTCTCCTTTTTGGTTGGCAGTGCCTTATCTTTAAGTGTCTTGAGAAGGATATAAAACGAAATGACGTAAAACGGCAGGATCATCTCCTCAGCGCTGTCACCGTAGAAGTAAGAATTTACGGAATAAAGCAGCATCATGGCGGGAACAGACAGCACATAGAGGCGCTTTGTGACCTCCACATAGAGCGAAGCGATCTTAACAGAATAGTAGTGCGTGACCATGCAGATGATTATCTGGATAAAGAAAACTCCGATAAAAGTCTTCTGCGATATCAGAGCTGCAAGCGCATGTATGAAATAAAGAATAGGACCTTTCTGCTCGTAAAGGTCCCTGTAGGGGACCTGTCCTCGTAAGATGCCGGCACCTACTGTGAAGAAGCAGTTCGGATCTTCCCAATAGTTGAAAGGGTATAAGGGCGATGAGCACGAAAAGACCAGGATAACGGCCACGGCAGTCAGGAAGGAAAACAATATCCTTCTTAAAAACACTTTCCTGTTGAATGTATCTGACATAGTTAACCCGCCCTCGTGCAAATTGTACCATTATTATACAGGGATTCGTTTACCTTAAGAGTGCCGCCTCTGAATGTCCGGCTGATATAATAATGGTATAATCAAACGGCAGACGTCAAAGAATTATGATCAACCTTTAAATATATAGATTTTATGAACACGACCGACACGCTAAAACCAGGCTTTTTTCAAAAAGAGTTAAAGATCACAATAAGCAGATTCTTCTTGGCTTCCCTGATCTATCTGACGCTGCCGGTAGTAATCTTTTTTATCGGATATCTCAAGTTCGGCTGGGCGGTGCTTTTCTCATCCCTTACGGTCTTTTCCGCCTGGTGGGTATGGCATGACCTGTCGAAGAAAAAATCAGGAGAGATAAAAGATCTCAATGAGAAGTCCGTCACGATAAAGTATTCATATTTTCTATTCCTGATCCCGGTTGTTCTCTTGTTCCTCTATCTGGGCGGAGTCAGTGAATTCTCCTGGTGCGTAGGCGACCACCGTGTCCGCTATGCGATCCTCTACGATCTCATCGAATATAAATGGCCTGTTATCTACGATTTCTCCACGCAGAGCAATCCTGTTGTAGCTGAATCTTTAGGCTCCGGCAAAGTAGCTTTTGCATATTATTTTGTCTTCTGGATGATCCCCGCATTGTTTGGAAAAGTCTTCGGCATGATGGCTGCCAGGATCGTTCTCATGATATGGTCTGCCATAGGCTTATCCCTCGTTGCGCTGGGTGCAGATCTTCTCTACGGAAAGCAATCCAGATTCTTATTTATAGCACTGATGCTCTTTGCAGGATTTGACGTGTTCCCTTACTGGTATAACCAGTTCTCAGGCTTCGGCTCCTCATGGGAGGACTGGACCTGGCATTTCAGAGTGGTAGGCAATTTCTATCAGATAATGAACGTGTTCCACCAGTCGATACCGGGCTGGCTTATCACGATCCTGCTTCTCTTGTGCGTAAATTCCAGATGCATCGGATTGCTCGGTTCTCTTATGTTCTGCTATTCGCCATGGGCTGCAATAGGAATCTTCCCGCTTTGCGTTGTTAAGATGTTTACCGCAAATAAAGGCCTTAAGGCAAAAGAAGTTCTTAAGAACATATTCACTATAGGCAACATGATCGCGCCGGTAGTATTTTTCGCCTGCTTTGCATCATTCTATCTGGCAAACTCCAACGCGACCTACGACTACGGATTCATATGGAATTTTTATGCGACATGGCAAAGCCTTCTTATCGATTATGCTGCTTATATTGTTTTCGAGTTCGGCATCTGGGCACTTCTTATCCATAAGAAATACAAAAAAGATCCGATGTTCTATGCGGCGATCGCGACGCTTCTCATTATCCCTGTCTACAAGATGAGCGGTCCTAACGACCTTCTCATGAGAGGGTCAATGGCGCCTCTGTTTACTGTCGCGCTTTATTCCGTGATGTTCGTTACTGACAGTTTCAACGAGATGATGCAGAAGGGCAACAGGAAGATCAAGCCGAGGCTTATCGTTCTCACATTCCTGGTTGCTGCATATACGAGCATCAACTTTATTCTGACGTCAGTTCTTCTGACATCGATGATCTATGCAAAGACAGAGCCTGAGCAGGATATGACGACCGGCATTGTCTCGTTCGGCGACATCCGCGATGAACAGTATCTGGAGATGGTTCAGGTCCAGTTCTATGTTTACGATTACGAAAACAAAACCTTCTTTAAGGTTTTCGCGAAATAACGGAGAGTTCTGATGGAGAAAAAGCAGGGGCTGATAAAGAAATATGCTGACGTGATCGCTTTATTCCTGGCATCACGTGCCTGCTTTGCGGTAATCCTCCTGATCTCCGGAAAGACTGTTCCCGAGCTCGTCTATCTTTTTGACAGTGAGCTTTACCGCCAGATAGCCGAGAACGGCTATTACAAAGATTTCCTGACCGCGTTCTTCCCAATGATCCCGCTTATCATGCGGTTCCTGACGGGATACGGCCTCATCGTTATAAATCAGATCTGCCTGTTTATATCGATGGTGCTTTTGAAAAAGCTCCTGGAAGAGGATGCGAAAAGTCCGTCCGCAAAATATATCCTTCTGATCTTTTCTTTCTCACCGGTGGCATATTTCTCGCTCACAGGATATACCGAGAGCATCTTCTTCGTTCTCACGCTGGGCGCGTTCTATCTGTTCGTGAAGAATAAGCTTCCGCTTCTTATGGGAATCCTTCTGGGACTTTCCGTATTCACGAGAAATACAGGATCGATCGTGTTTTTCGCGCTCTTCATCGGAATGGTAATAAGGTGGATCAGGAAAGAGACGAAGTTCACAGACATAATCATTGCCTATGTTCCGGCCACGCTGATAAGCCTCATTTATCCCGTCTACCTTCAGGTCAGATTCGGCAACTGGAAGATATTTGTAGACTGCCAGTATGACAACTGGCTGAAGATCCACTCGAACTTCTTTAAGACGTACCTCATCAGCTTTAAGATGATATTCACCAATGCTTACGATTACGACGTCTACACACTGACGCTCTTCAGGATCAATGAGATAATCACGATATTAATGACCATTTTCCTGATCTATTTGTGTGTTAAAGAATTCAAAAAACTTAAAAAACTCGATGCAGTATCTGTCGTATCCGTGCTCGTAATGCTGCTGTCTGTTGTGATATTTGCAACGACCATCATGGATCCTGTATATAATTCACCCACGAGGAGCTTCTACCGTTACTACTGCGGCATGTTCCCGGCGTTTACATTGCTTGGTGATCTTAATTCGAAAATAATAAACGCACTGGTAATATTATCCGCATTCGCAGGGCTGGTGATGTCAGCAATATTTTTCAGGGGAACGTTCTTCTATTGATCCCCTAAGGCAGGAAGACCTTTAATAGCCCAGTTCCTTGAGTTCTTTTACTATGCCTATGTAGAAAGGAACGATGTCACTGACTTCGTCTTCCCTTGCAGGTGACTTTGATGTAAATCTCATGCGCCTCATATCCACTACGTCGGCGTGCGAGATTCCCCTGTGGGTAGTCGATGTGCGGACACCTTTAAAGTCAGCCCAGTGCATGGAAGCAGTTGAGACCATGCCGTCGTTGTCGCCGTCAAATCTACGGACTATAGGGTAAGTAATGCAGAAGACAGAATCGGAAAATGAGCCTTTGACCTTGAACCCATAGCTCTGGCAGAGGATATTGTCAGGCGTGGGATTATCGATATTGAACTTCTCAGCGGTCCTGGTCGTCAGGATATCAAAGCACGCGTAGCTGTCAGGATGCTTGTCGCCTAAGATCTTATGCCAGACGTCATTGCCCTTTGCTGCAGCCTTGACCATCCATTTCGGAGCTCTCATAAGGAAATCGACAGTCTTGGAACCGTGGTGGGGAGTATCGATCGTGGTGATCGAAGCGATCTTATCGCTGTAGCCGTGGTTAAAAAGATATCTGGATTCAAGGCCGCCCTTGGAATGCGCGAGGATATTTACCTTCGGAGCTCCGGTGATCTTTAAGACCTCATCAAGGCTCTTTGCAATGATGTCAGCGTTGCCTTCGACAGAGCCTACTGCATCCTGGTGACCGAAGAAGACGCTGGCACCCTGTGATTCCAATGCCTTCGGGATCCTTCCCCAATAGCACAGATGCTTTCTGTCACGGAATCCCATTCCGTGGACCATTAATAAAGGATACTTCAAACAGCATTCGTTATTCATATAAATCTCTCCCATAAGGTTTCCGGCCTATATGGGGAGTATAACGCGGTATTATATAATGTTCAATACTGAATCTTATCTAACAGTGCTTTTCCTTGATATTGCCACAACTTTGAGCGCCAGGAAGGCAATAACCAGACCGATCGCCGTTACCGCAAAGCTTACTATAAGCATGAAGTGGGGGCCCTTGATATCAAGGAGCCTTCCGCAGACAAGGCTTGAGAAGACGCCGCCAAGAGTTATCGAGACGTTGATATATGCCTGGCCCTTGACCTGGTCCAATCTCTCCATCGTCCGGTTTACAAAATAAGCGCCGGCAGGGATGAAGACTGCATAAGCGAACATCTGCATCGCCTGGCTTATGTAGACGACGATCATGTTGGGAGCGATGAGCATAAGGAGAGTCTTGATAAGGAATGCGATGCCTGAGATAAGGAGCAGGTTCTTTACAGAGATCTTCTTAATGATCTTGTCGATAAGAGCCATCGTCGGGAGCTCCAGGAGCGCTGCGCAGCTGACTGCGATACCCATCTGTGCTTCGGTGCCGCCAAGAGGTGTGATTATCTGGATCATGTAATCGTTAATGGCGTTGTGCGCGAAGAAGAAGCATACTGCCGCGAGCACGAAAAGCATGAAGCCGGGATATGTCTTAATGAAGCTTATAAGATTGTTGTGAGCAACTTCATTTTCCGTGGGAGCAGGGGTGCTGACAGCGGGCTTTTTGAAGAAATAGAGTACGATCAGGGCGATCACAAGGAAGATAATGTCCAGGATCATGAGAATGTTTACGCCAAACCATCCGATAGCTCTTCCCGTGAAGAAAGATGTGACTGCAAATCCCGCAGAGCCAAGGCCTCTTGCGAGGCCATAGTAGATATGGCATCCTGCCGCCTCATATTCGAAATACATAGCCGTGATGACCGGCTGGTACACCATCTGCACCATATATATCAGCGCGAAAATAATGAATATAACAACTATCCCGCTCTTAATGACGAGCAGGAGAACAGAGCCTAAGAGGAGGAGCGCAGTAGACGCCATGGAGACATTACGGTTTGTTAGCTTGCCCTGCTTGTCGATAAGTCCTGCAACTATCGGCTGGAATATAACTGACAGGATATTTGCCAGAGCGAGGGTGATGCCGATAAGAGTGTTGGAGAAGCCCTTTTCGAGCAGGAAAACGGATGCATACGCATGAATGCCGCTGTACACTGCAAAATACGTAGCGTTGATAATGATATATCTTAATGTCCAGAATTTTCTTGTGTTTGTCATAGGAAACCGCGCCTCCGGTTGGGCTAATTATACTATGAGGACATGAAGGTTTACCTGATTCAAAGCGAAATTCCAACTTATGCTACATAAATCACCTGATTCAATAAATATAGACAGGCATCTATATAATTGCGGCCTTTCCGCCTGATAACCCAAAAAGACTTTGATATTTATTCCAACACCTTGAAAACGGTGTCCCTAATAAATAATATATTGGTTGTGAATCAGAGGTATTTTGTTTAGCCATTTGGAGGCATGATTTTTATGGCAGATGTATGGCCGGCGTTGCTGGGGCTTTGCTCCGGTATGGCCTTGTTCTTGTATAGCGTTAAGATCACCAGCGGAAGTTTACAGGCTATTGCAGGCGAGAAGTTAAAGAGCGTACTTGCAAAACTCACGGGAAATAGAATTATGGGTGTCCTGGTCGGTGCGGGTATTACCGCGCTGATCCAGTCTTCGACAGCTACTTCGGTTATGTCGGTAGGATTCGTTAACGCAGGACTCATGAACCTTTATCAGGCTTTATGGGTCATCATGGGCGCCAATATCGGTACGAATATTACAGCACAGCTCATCGCTTTCGATGTTGGAGCCATTGCTCCTATCGTAGCTCTCTTAGGTACCTTCTTCTGCCTTCTTACGAAGGATAAGAAGCTTCGGAGCATTGGTGAGGCCGTTGCCGGATTAGGCTTTATCTTCGTAGCTATGTCGCTTATGAAGGAATCCATGGCGCCTCTGAGTGAGATGGATATTGTTAAGGAGATCTTCTCCTCGATCAATAATCCTTTTATAGGAATCATCGTAGGTATTATCTTCGTTATCATCATCCAGAGCTCTGCTGCCGGCGTCGGTGTGCTCCAGGCTATGGCGATGTCCGCTTCAGGCGCGCAGCTCATGACATTAGACCAGGCGATGTTCATTATCTTCGGTCTTAATATCGGAACATGCGTTACGGCAGTTTTCGCATCGATCGGAGGCTCCAGGAACGCTACAAGAGCAGGTATGCTCCACATGATGTTCAACGTTATAGGTACAGCGATCTTCACGGCCGCTTATTACGCGCTCCCTGTAGCAGACTGGGTAAGAGCCCTGTCTCCTAATGACGTTGCGAGACAGTTCGCCAATATGCACCTTGTATTTAACCTCGCTTCAACGATCATACTGCTTCCTTTCGGCAAGTTCATCGTTAAGCTCGTCAAGCTCATGGTCCCTGACAAGAAGGGCGGAGATGACAGCGTCCAGTACCTGAAGTACCTTAACCCCAGCATGATCAGCAACAATGCGCAGGTAGGTACTGAAGTTCTCATAAGAGCCCTCTGCAACGAGATGAGCAGAATGCTCGAGATGGCAGGAAACAACGTTCAGAGAAGTATCGAGGCTGTACTTGAGAACAGTGATAAGACACAGCAGCAGATAAACGACACAGAAGAATATGTCGATTACCTTAACAAAGAGATCTCCTACTATATCTCGCACGCCATGGTTTTCGACATGTCCGAAAAGCACGCGCTCGCAATGAGTGCCCTCTTCAAGATCACGGGTAATATCGAGCGTATGGGTGACCATGCGACGAACATCGCGGGTTATGCCAATCTCCTTGAGAGCAAGGGCTTAAAGCTCTCAGACAAGGCTAGGGCAGAAGTCAGCCAGATGGTAAAGACAACCAGTGAAGCATATAATATTCTGCTTGGCAGCAAACCGGGTTCAGTCCACATCAAGATGGCTCAGATGGAGCAGAAGATCGATGACATGACTGAAGATTACAGAGAGCATCAGCTCGAGAGACTTAAGTCCGGGATCTGCTCAGGTGATGCATGCGTTATCTACTCAGAGATGCTTACAGACTTTGAGCGTCTGGGTGATCACATGCTCAATATCGCTGAAGCTGCCGCTGAGTCCAATCTTATCTCTCTGAAGATCCCTGAAGATATTAACAATGAAGAAGAGACCAGGAGCAAAAAGAAGATCGCTGCTGCAGAAGCATAAAATATAGACAAACGTCTATATAAAACGATATTCCGTCCGGAGACTAAACATGAGTGAATCAGGTAAAAGCATAGTAAACGTCGTATTATTCGAACCGGAGATCCCGCAGAATACCGGCAATATCATGCGCACCTGTGTAGCCACCGGAGCCACACTTCACATCATAGGCCCGGTCGGTTTTGATATCGATAATTCTGAATTCAGAAGGGCATCCACCAACCACATTACGTGGGCTGACTATACGCTCTACGACTCATGGCAGGACTTTGCGGACAGGAACGACGGAGAATATTTCTTCATGACCCGTTACGGCAAGGTACCGCCTTCAGATATTGATTTTAAGAAGGCCTCTGAGAATTCGGAGATCTATCTTATCTTCGGCAAGGAGAGCACAGGGATCCCGGGTGAGATCTTAAGGGCAAATCTCGACAGGTGCTTCAGGATCCCGATGGCTGCTGACTGCAGATGTCTTAATGTTTCCAACGCAGCCGCTGTTGCAATCTACGAAGTATTAAGACAGCTTAACTATCCCGGCCTCTCGTTCAAAGAAGAACAGAAGGGCGAGGATTTCCTTGAAGAAAACTATTCCTACGATGAGACTCTGAGAAGGAAGCGCAAATAAGCTTCGGATCAGGAGTCGGTTGCCAGGATATAAGCAAAGAACAGTATTCCCAGGAGAACACCTAAAACAGAAGTAATGAGGCCTGCTATAGCCTTGCCTTTTCCGTCTGAATTTTTCTGGGCAAGTCCGATACAGGAAAGTACAGTTCCGACAATTCCAGGAACAAAATTAAAGATCATCAGCCAGAACAGGGAAATAGTAACGATTCCGAATATCATGCCTACAGTGGCACATATATTTTTCTTCGGGCGGTCAAAAGGCGTGACAACCACACCGCCCTGCATGTAAGCGGGCTGCTGGTAAATAGGCTGTACCGGCTGATATAAAGGAGACTGATAAACGGGCTGGGCAGCAGGCTGCTGATATAAGGGCTCTACCGGCTGCGCAGGTGACTGGACTATAGGCTGGACTACAGGACCAGGCGCGGGTTCAGGTCCGGGCGCCGGAGCAGGCTTTGCTGCCGGAGCAGGAGCACCGCAGTTGGAGCAAAAAGACTCGCCATCCTGGATAAAAGAACCACATTGTTCGCAATACATATCATCTACCCCCAAAACAAATTTGTTTTATCAACTGTTGATTGTATCACACAAAAAAACTGCCCGCATTTAATTGCGGGCAGAAATATTTCGAACACTCGGAAAAAGCTCAGAAATCCACTCTGTAGCCGTCGATATGAAGAACACCTGATACATAACCGTCATCTGTATTAACGAAGTCACCGTCGATAAAGAAGCTGTTGGCATCGTTATTTGAATAGTTTGTATCGTACAGTGTCTCAAGAGCTGAATTAAACTCTTTCTCGAATTCCTTGCCTACCATTGTCCAGAATGTTTCCTGGATTACAATGCCAAAGATAAGTCCGAGAACTGTGAGAATGAGACCTGCAATTGCCTTGCCCTTGCCGCTGGCATTTCTCTTAGCTACGCCGATGATGGAGAAGATCAGTCCGAAGAGAGCGAAGCCCCAGAATATGCCGGGGATCCAGCAGAAAACCATAGTAAGGATACCGAATACGAGACCGGCGGTAGCAGGACCATTGCCGCGCTTAACGGGAGCTGCAGGTGCCTGCTGGTATACAGGCTGCTGATATACGGGCTGCTGGTAAACCGGCTGAACAGGCTGAGCAACAGGCTGGTAAACGGGCTGTACGGGCTGAACTGCAGGCTGCTGATATACAGGCTGGACCGGCTGAGCTGCAGGAGCGGGTGCTGCCGCTGCTACAGGTGCTGCAACTACAGGAGCTGCTGCGACGGGTGCAGGTGCTGCCTGAGCTGGCTGAGCCTGGGGTCTTGATACGGGAGTTCCGCAGTTGGAACAGAATGAATGACCATCAGGAATTAAGGAACCACATGATTCACAAAACATAGATCTACCCCTCCTTATTGATTACAAAACTTTTTGTAAGAAAGCCTTAAGTCTCTCGTTCTGAGGATTTGTGAAAATCTGCTCAGGCGTGTTCTCTTCGATGATTTTACCACAGTCCATGAATATGACGCGAGTACCGACTTCTCTGGCGAAGCCCATCTCGTGTGTTACACAGACCATGGTCATTCCTGCTTTTGCAAGGTGCTTCATAACATCAAGAACCTCGCCGACCATCTCAGGGTCAAGAGCGCTCGTGGGCTCATCGAAAAGCATTACATCAGGATCCATCGCGAGAGCTCTTACGATAGCGATCCTCTGCTTCTGACCGCCTGAGAGCTGTGAAGGATATGCGCCTGCACGGTCAGCAAGACCGACTCTCTCCAAAAGGGAAATTGCCTTCTTCTCAGCGTCTTCTTTTGAAAGACCGTGAAGCTTCATAGGCGCAATAGTCATGTTGCGAAGGATAGTAAGGTGAGGGAAGAGGTTGAAGTGCTGGAACACCATGCCCATCTTCTGTCTTAATTTGTTGATGTCCGTCGAAGGGGACATGATGTCTTTATCTTCGAAAGTGATAGTGCCGCCTGTCGGACGCTCAAGCAGATTAAGGGACCTTAAGAAGGTCGATTTACCTGAACCTGAAGGTCCGATAACTACGACTACCTCGCCCCTTTTGATGTCGGTGGTAACGCCGTCTAAAGCCTTTACCTCACCGTCGTTATAGTATTTCTTAAGATCCTTAACGGAAATGATTACATTATTATCAGCGCTCACTGTTCTTAAGCCTCCTTTCGAGCAACGATACAAGCCAGCTGAAGAACATTACGATAACAAGATAGATGATCGCAACTGCAATAAGCGGCATGAACGCGGAATAGGTTCTTGATCTGATGATGTCTCCGCCCTTTGTGAGCTCCTGAAGTCCGACATAACCGGATACTGAAGTCTCTTTGATGAGGACGATGAATTCGTTTGCAAGTGCGGGAAGAACGGTCTTGAAAGCCTGAGGGATGATGATGAAAGCCATCGTTCTTACATAACCGAAGCCAAGTGAACGTCCGGCCTCGAACTGTCCCTTGTCGATGCTCATGATTCCGCCTCTGATGATCTCTGCTACATAAGCACCGGAGTTGATACCGAATGCAAGAACAGCAACTAAGATCTTATTGTTGGAAGAAGCGAAAATGACGAAGTAGATGATCATGAGCTGAACTACTACAGGGGTTCCTCTGATGACCGTAAGATATACGCCGCAGAGCTTATAGAAGAAATAAAGAATGCCCTTGCCAAAGCCCCTGAGTTCTTCTTTTAACGTGTCATAAGAAGATCTTACGAGAGCTACGATGACGCCTAATACGATACCCAAAAGCACCGCGAAGAATGTAACTTCAAAAGTGACGCCAAGACCTTTGACGATATACATGTAGCGGGCATCTGTGATGAAGTTGTTCTCGAAGTCAGAATAGAACGCCGAAGCATAGAAAGCCTCTCGGGCAGGAATGAACCAGGACGGTATATTCGCTATGGGTGCGATCAGCAAATATAATGCTGCGGCGATGATAACGAGCAGTATGGCTGCGATTATCAGCGGTATCTTATATGATTTCTTCTTGGGCATTTGATTATCCTCAATTGTTAGTTGTTGATCCGTTAGAAAAACATCTTTTATTATAAATACAGAAAGAGCGGAAATACAGACCATATTTCCGCTCTTTTTGATTGTTTTGTTACTAAACTCTAAGTAATGGTGATTACTTGTTTGCTGCAGCAACGAATGCCTTAGCAGGCTCGTTGTCGATAACTACTGCATCGATCTTGCCGGACTGGAGAGCGATGATAGCATCGTTACCCTTTGCGAAACGCTCAACTCTGTCTTCACCGATGTCATCTGTCATGTAGATGTCGCCTGTTGTACCTGTCTGAACACCAACCTTGTAAGTGCCTGCAAGAAGCTTATCTACGTCTGTGATCTCAGAACCTTCAACAACGATAACGGACTGAACGCCTGTAGCATAAGGTGTGGAGAAGTTAACAGACTTAAGTCTGTCTTCTGTAACTGTCATGCCTGCGCATCCGATGTCGTACTTACCTGCCTGAACGCCTGCGATGATGGAATCGAACTCAACGTCCTCGATAACGAGCTCAAGACCGAGCTTGTCAGCTACTGCCTTAGCGATCTCAGGGTCGATTCCGACAATGTTGTCGCCCTCGTGATACTCATAAGGCTGGAAGAAAGCATTTGTAGCCATGATGAGCTTGCCTGCTTCAATAGTTGTGAATTCAGGATAATCACCCTTAACGGAATCCTTCTTCTCTACTGTCTTGCCGGAAGGAATGTACTTCTCAATGATCGCAGGGATTGTGCCGTCATCTGTAAGTTCCTTAAGTGCCTGGTCGATAGCTGCCTTGAGACCTTCGTTCTCCTTGCTGATAGCCATAGCGTAGTCTTCTACTGCATAAGCTGTATCAAGGATCTGAAGCTTCTTCTTAGCTGCGCCGCAAGATGTCATTCCGAGCAAAAGTGCTGCGGAAAGGAAAGCTGCAGCGATTTTGTTAACTGTCTTCATAACAATCTCCTTTGTTATAGTTTGGATAACGGTATATTACGCTATGAATGGGTGCAAGGTATATGCACAAAAACTCCTAAAATTTGTGTATTTTTCGTTTGCTCATTGGTATCTTTTTAAATATAATAATTTTAGAATTTTGGTTAATGGTCTTGGGGAGGATCTATGAAGAGGGTATTAATTCTCGGTTGCAATGAATTAACTAAGCGTTTGCTCATTGAACTTTGCAAATACCAGTCTTATGTCTCGGGCATCTGTCTTGCTTCCCGCAATAAGGAAGATTGTGATGAGCTCAGAGAGCTTGCTTTAAGCATGGGTGTCAGAGTCACAACTGCAGGAATAGACTTGAATAATGTTGAGGGTGCCATGATGATGGTAAGGATCTTTGCACCTGACATGGTCGTAAATCTTCTGCCTCCCGAACTCGCGCTTTCAGCTATGGATCTTGCGATCAAAGCAAAAGCTGACTATATCGATGCAACACTTTTCGGCGTGCCTGATTTTCCGTCGCCGATCTCGCTTCTGTC
>CADCJM010000008.1 GCA_902801755.1 Oscillospiraceae bacterium | reverse complement strand
AGCGAAGTTGAGAATCAGACCGCCGTTGCCGATAACAGGCTCTAATGTAGCAACCTCTTCCTGTGAAGTGTAGTTACCTACATATGCCATGATGAGGGAAACTGTAGCAAATGCTGCAGAACCGATAGCGAAGCCCTTACCGATAGCAGCTGTTGTGTTACCAACTGCGTCGAGCTTATCTGTGATCTTACGAACGTCAGGTGCGAGGTGGCAAGCTTCTGCAAGACCGCCTGCGTTATCTGCGATAGGACCGAAAGCATCGATGGAAACTGTAGCACCAACGAATGCAAGCATACCGAGAGCGGAAATTGCGATACCGTAAGAACCGCCGATGATACCTGAAACGATCAAAGCGATGATGATAACGAGTACAGGGAGAAGAACTGATCTTGAACCGACAGCATCACCCTTTGTAACAACGAAAGCCTCACCCTCTGTGCACATCTCAGCGATCTTCTGTGTAGGCTTGTGATCTGTAGAAGTGTAGTACTCAGTAATGATACCGATAGCAATACCTGAAACGATTCCCATGATGGATGAAACCCAGGGAGAAGCCCAGCCGAGCTTGAATTCAGTATAGAGAGGTACATCCTTGAAGATGAGGTAAGAAGCAACACCGCCGAAAACTACTGTGCAGCCTGCAGAGATCCATGTGGAGAGGTCAAGCTCTCTAGACGGATTGTCACCCATCTTCTTGATATTAGCGAGTCCAAGACCGATAAGGCATCCTACAAGACCGCAGCCGGCGAGGATGACAGGGAAAAGGATCGTAGCGTTGAAAGTAGCATCTGTGACCTGTGTCTCACCTTCAGCAAGAGCTGTCTTGAAGAGGGTAACAGAGATCATGATGGAAGCTGACATTGTAGCAACGAATGACTCCAAGAGGTCAGAGCAGTTGCCGGCGATATCATTAACGTTGTCACCGATGAAGTCTGCGATAGTGTTAGGGATTCTGGAGTCGTCCTCAGGGAGGTCATGTCTGAGCTTACCGAGGATATCAGAAGAAATGTCTGCAGCCTTTGTGTAGTTACCGCCTGCTACACGGTTGAACATAGCAACGATGGAGCAGCCGAGAGAATATGTGGAGATTCTCATGATGTAAGGGTTGCAGATAAGGCCGACCTGGATCAAGCCCTGGCTTTCTGCATCATGCTGAACGCCACCGAAGCAAAGGAGAACTGCGAGGAAACCCAACATACCGAAGCCCTGAACTGCAAGGCCGGAAATGGAACCGCCGCAAAGAGCAACCTTAACGGTCTCTCCGATTGAAAGGCTCTCTCTTGCTTTGTTCGATGTACGAACGTTTGCATATGTAGCGCTCTGCATACCGAGAACGCAAACGATAGAGCTCATGCACGCACCGATGAGGAATGTGATACCACTGGTCTTCTCAACAAAGAGTGTGAAGATAATTGCTACTGCACCTACAACGACGGCGATGCTCTTGTATTCCGTCTTAAGGAATGTCTGCGCGCCGGAACGGATGATTCCTGATAATTCGATCATCTCTGCGGTTCCTTCGGGCATCTTCTTAATACGGAAGTAGTTGAACACAACGTAGATTAACGCAAGGAATACTACGCCGAGTACGATTAACCAGGAAGATGTTAATAAAGACATATACCGGGCCCCTCTCTTTTAAGAATTTTGATATAGATTTTGTGAAGCATTTGGGCATAATAAACCCTACCTCAGTGTAAACCGAGAACGATTATACATATAAACCTATACTTTGACAATCAAAAAAAAACGGATTTTTCCGTATAAAACAGCGATTTTTTACGAATTATTCGTTGATGAGCGAATCGACAAAAAGCTCGGGATCGAAATCAGCCAGATCCTCAACACTCTCACCCAATCCGGCAAGTACGATTGGCTTTTTGGACTGGTATGCAACAGCAATTGCAACGCCGCCCTTGGCGCTTCCGTCGAGCTTAGTGATGCCGACATAATCAAGTCCTGTGACCTCACCAAAGCCCTCTGCCTGGATAACGGCATTCTGGCCTGTTGTAGCATCTATTATGAGCAGCGACTTGATGACGGCGTCAGGGGCTTCACGCTCGATGACGCGTCTTATTTTCGCGAGCTCCTCCATGAGATTCTTCTTATTGTGCAGACGTCCTGCCGTATCAACGAGGAGCACGTCGGTGCCTCTTGCCTGTGCTGCGTGAACAGCATCGAAAACAACGGACGCGGGATCTGCCCCCTCCTGCTCCTGAGCGATAACGGCCGTGCCGGTCCTCTCGCCCCAGGTCTTGAGCTGGCCGACTGCAGCAGCGCGGAATGTATCGCAGGCAGCCATAAGGACCTTCTTGCCTTCCTTCTTGTATCTTGCGGCAAGCTTGCCTGAAGTGGTCGTCTTGCCTGTGCCGTTAACGCCGATCATGAGGATGATATTGAGCTTACCGGGAACTATTTCTATAGTCTCAGGCTCACCTAAAATCTCAAGCATTCTCTCCTTAACGGATGCAAGAACAGCTTCCTTGCTGTCGTCACCGGTCTTTCTGATATTCTGCTTGACCCTGTCCATGATATCGTCAGCTGCCTGAACACCGCAGTCAGCCCTTATCATGAGTTCTTCAAGCTCATCTAACATATCTTCATCGAAATGACCTGAAGACGCAGCAAGCTTTGTAAAGCTCCCGGCAAAGAAACTTCTGGTCTTTTCGAGTCCTCTTTTAAACAGATCAGCTAATCCCATTATTTAAGCTCCATAGACAAGATCTTGGATACGCCTCGCTCAGCCATCGTGACACCGTACATCTGGTCGCATGCTTCCATCGTACCCTTACGGTGCGTAACAAGAATGAACTGGGACTTGGCTGAATGTCTTCTGACGAAGTCCGTGAATCTTGTGATATTAACATCGTCCAATGCCGCCTCGACCTCGTCTAAGATGACGAACGGAGAAGGCTTTAATTCCTGAATAGCGAACAACAGACCGATCGCTGTAAGGCAGCGCTCACCGCCTGACAGGAGCGAAAGATTCTGGAGCTTCTTTCCCGGCGGCTGGGCCTTGATGTCGATAGCGCACTCAAGGACATCCTCCGAATCGTTGCCCAGGATTATCTCTGCCGTACCGCCACCGAAAAGATCGGTGAAGACCTGGCTGAAGTTCTTGTTTATCGTATCGAAATGTTCGGTAAATTCAGACCTCATCTTTGTTAAGAGATCGTCGATTACCTTCTCGAGATCCTTCTTTGCAGCTTCGATATCGTCCCTCTGCTTGGTCATGAATTCGAGCCTCTCGGAAAGTTCGGAGAATTCCTGCAGAGCACCAAGGTTAACAGGGCCCAAAGCCTTAATGGCATTCTTGAGGGTCTGGATCCTCTTAGCCTGCTCGCCTGCCTTGGTAACCGGCTCTACGGAATCTTTAATGTTGTCATATGTAGTCTCGTAATCTTCCCAGAGCCTGTTCTTGTTCTGGTCGATCTCGAAAATGATCTTGTCGTACTTGGATACGTGAGCATTGAGCTTAGCCTGAAGTTCGCTAATCTCATTGCCGCTTGCAGCAAGCCTGTCACCGAAGGATGAGAGGTCTCCCGAAAGGTTCGATCTCTGTTCAAAGAGCTTAGAGATAACATCTTCTAAGACCTTCTGCTGCTTGGTGTTCTCATCAAGCTTGGCATCAAGGTCATTGATCTCCTTCGTGATGCTGTTAACAGTATCCTTTGCTTCCTTGATCTGGGAATCAAACTTGTCTCTTCCCTGCTTTGCTTCCTCGATCTGCTTCTTGATATGGCCTGCGAGATCTAAGATACCGCTTCTTTCAGTGAGCTTGCGCTCAGCAAGCGAAGCTGCTTCCCTTACCTTTGCAACGATCTGCTCAAGCTTTACTGCCTGCTCTTCCGAGAGTTTCTGCTGCTCTTCGATCTCCTCCTGGAAATCAGTGAGCTCGCCGTTGATCTCTCTTTCGATGCGGGTAAGTTCTTCCATATCCTCTTCAAGTCTTAACTTGGACTTGGAAACGGTCTGCATGTTCTCATCGAAGTTAGCGAGGGTCTCCTCTGTCTCTTCAAGTCTCGTCCTGGTATTATTGTATTCGCCTTCAGCCTTAACTTCTTCAAGCTGATAGAACTTGAGCTGTTCACCGAGCTGCGCAAGCTCACGCTTGATCGTGCCGATGTCATCGTCTACTTCCTGTCGCTGGTCTTCGGAATCTGCAAGCTTGGCCTCAAGCTCAGCAACTACCTTGGTGAGAGCTTCGATCTCTGCCTTTCTTCCGATAACGCCTGTTCCTGCACCGGTCTTCTTAAGCGAACCGCCGGTAAGTGATCCGCCCGGGTTAACAGAATCGCCTTCCAGTGTCATGACCTTATAAGCACGGCCCGTCTTGGATGCGATTATTCTTGCCGCGTCCAGATCGTGAGCAACGATTATCCTGCCCAAAAGGTTTGCAACGATATCTTCCAGATCACGGCTGCTTCTTACAAGATCTGAAGCAACACCGATATATCCGTTTACGCTCTTGGCCTTTCTGAGATCATCCTCGTCCACATATCTTGCCTTGATATTCTCGATAGGAAGGAACGTGACTCTTCCGAGTCTGTTTTCCTTAAGGTAACTGATAAGCTCGGCAGCATCTGCTTCGCTCTTTGTTACGATGTTGTTGAGCGAATTGCCCAGAGCCGTCTCAATGGCTGTCTCATACTTGCTGTCAGTATTGATAAGGTCTCCTAAAACGCCTACCATGAGACTTTTTACCGATCTATTAATGTCGGCAGCATCCAAAAGGCGCTTTACGGATTCCTGATAGCCTTCCTTACGCCTCTCAATATCTTTCAACGTCTGAAGCTTTGACTCTTCAGCTGAAAGCTTTTTATTATTTACTTCGAAAAATTGGTTAAGCTCGACCTGGCGGCCTCTTAACTCCTCAAGCTTCTTATTGCGGACGTCGATATCCTTTGTGACATCGCCCTTGATCTTCTTGATCTCTTCTAAGGCCTTCTCTTCATCCTTGAGCTTTGAGCTTAATTCTGCCTTGCCGCTCTCGGAAGCTGCTCTGGCCTCCTGCATGTCCCTGATCTTGTCGTCTAACGCAGAGATTCCGGCCTGGCATTCGGTGAGCTTCTTTCTGGTCTCGAAAAGCTCCTCAGTCTTGGCCTTTACCTTTGAATCGGCCTTGCCTGCCTCCTGTCTGCTTGCTTCGTATTCTTCAAATTTGGCAAGACGCGCCTTATCGAGCTCTTCACTTAAGAGCTTTGCATCATTAGCTGCCTTTAAGAGGCTGTCTGCCTTTTCCTTCTTCTCATTTAACTCTTTGGTGAGCTTTTCCACGGTCTCATCCGTGGATTCCATATCAGACTTTAACTCTTCGATCCTCTGGTTAGTCTGATTCAGTCTTTCAATTGAGACCTTCTTATCGGTCTGGGTCTCGTGTTCGAACTCGGTGAGGTCGGACAGTTCCTGTCTCTTATCCTCGATCTCATTCTCCAAAGCCTCAGTCTTTGTAATGATCTCCTGATGGCTCTTTCTGAGGTTTAAATATTCGTCTTCACGCTCTTTGATCTCTTTCTCGAGCTGCTCCTTAAGACCTGCGGAATCGCCCATCTCGCGGTTGGCCTCTGTGATCTTGTGGACAAGAAGGGATGTCTCAAGCTTCTTGAGCTCCTCATAATGCTCATTGAACTTACGCGCCTTACCGGCCTGCTCTTCGAGAGGTCCCTTGCGCTCTTCAAGTTCGCCTAAGATGTCGTTGATACGGACGAGATTCTGCTCAGTGCTCGTGAGCTTTCTCTGAGCCTCATCCTTACGGACACGGTACTTAACGATACCTGACGCTTCCTCAATGACCCTTCTCCTGTCCTCGGACTTCGTGGAGAGGATATCGTCAACTCGTCCCTGACCTACCAATGAATAGCCGTCACGGCCAAGACCTGTATCTAGGAAAAGGACCGTAATGTCCTTAAGACGGCAGTTGACCTTGTTGATCTGATACTCGGACTCACCGGAACGGTAAAGTCTTCTCGTGATGCAGATCTCAGGGAAACCGTAATCTATATATCCGTCGGAATTATCGAAAGTAATGGATACCTCGGCATAGTTCATGGAACGTCTTGCGGAAGTACCATTGAAGATGACGTCCTCCATCTTGCCGCCACGGAGCTGCTTGACGCTCTGTTCGCCCAAAACCCAGCGGACAGCATCACTGATATTGGATTTACCGGAACCGTTAGGACCAACCACGGCCGTAAGACCGCGGTCAAAGTCGATACACGTATAGTCGGGGAATGATTTGAACCCCTGAAGCTCTAATTTCTTAAGATACATCCTATAGTCAGTTCCGTCTTATCAGAAATAATTAACCTTAGCATTATAACAAAAACAGCGCCTTTTTGTAGGACAATCTGCTCTCAGCACCCCTCCGGGTAAAGGCGCATATACTCCTTTAAGCCCTTCTCGGCACATTTCTGCTCGGCATCCTTCTTGCTGTGTCCCGTGGCTGAAGCCAGGAGCACGTCGTCGGAATAAACACTGACGTCGAATTCTTTCATATGGGCAGGGCCGCGCTCTCCGGTCACTTCAAACCTGATCTTGTGCTGGAAGCCTCTGGTCTGCGCGAGTTCAAGCAGCCTGCTCTTGTAATCCAGGAAGATCTCGCCGTTAACAGCTTTCTGCACCGTTTCGGTAAGATTTTTCAAGATACATTTCTTAGCCTGTTCGAATCCGCCGTCGAAATATACAGCCGCGATAACCGACTCAAAGCAGTCAGCCAGCGTCGAATCCTTATCGTTGCCGCCGCTCTGGGCCTCGCCCTTGCCAAGGAGCAGGTAATCGCCCAAATGGAGCTTTCTAGCTACTTCAGCAAAAGACTTCTCGCAAACGGAGACACTTCTCATCTTTGAAAGATATCCTTCGTCAGCCTGAGGCTTTAACTCATAGATCATCTGGCCTACGACAACGTCTAAAACCGCGTCACCTATGAACTCAAGTCTCTGGTTGGACTCCCAATGACCTCTTCCCGTCTCGAAAACGTAGGTCGTATGTGTAAAAGCCGTCTCAAGGAGTGACTTGTTTACAAAGGTATATCCTAAATCCTTTTCTAATCTTGAATAGTCATTCATAGTCTTATTTACACTAAACGGCTGAATGCATAAATGTGCACCCAGCCGTCAAAACTTTTGAAGTTAATTCAGAGATCTAAATCTCCGGTATATTAGCCCTCTGTAAGGCTCTGAATATACTCGACTGCATCCTTGACGGTAACAACCTTCTCAGCTACGTCATCAGGGATCTCGATATCGAACTCCTGCTCCATAGCCATAACAAGCTCAACCATGTCAAGAGAATCAGCGTTAAGATCATCTACGAAAGAGGAATCCTCTGTGATTGTATCCTCATCTACACCGAGCTGATCAACGATCATCTGCTTAATCGAGTTGAAAAGTTCTTCATTTGACATAAATTTGTACCTCCGTACGATTCATTAGAAAATCTACAAGATGTTTTTAATGTAAGACACGACTTTTGTCAATAGGTTATTTTGACTATCGAAGTTCTTTGACATTTATCCCTTCAGATACTGCTTACCCTTAATAAGATAGTCAATGCCTGAAACAATAGTCATAATAACACATATTGCGAAAAGTACATCCCCAATTATCGTGACCGCATTTATCCCGATCGGATAACCATTAAAACCTAAACCGAAGATCTTAAGGAGCAAAGGCTCAAACATAAGGTAAATGAGGGCGATCATCTGTGTAACGGTCTTGATCTTGCCGATCATTTTTGCCGCAATTACCTCACCTTTTGCCGCAGCTATCATACGAAGACCGGATACTGCGAACTCTCTTAAGATTATGATCATTACCGCCCAGGCGGATACTCTTCCCAATCCGATAAACGCCAGCATGATGCTTATAACAAGGATCTTGTCAGCAAGTGAATCCAGGAACTTGCCCAGATCAGTAATAAGATTGTACTTTCTGGCAATCTTGCCGTCGAACATATCGGTAAACGAAGCGATAATAAATACGGTAGCGGCAACTATCATTCCGTAGGAATTGATAAAACTGTTCCAGCCGGAAGGCTCCCAGCCGAAAATATTAATGGGAAGCATAAAAAGAAGCGTGACCGGCACAAGAACGATCCTCAAGATAGACAGCTTGTTTGGAAGATTCATGACCTAATGCTCCTTTATTACTAAATATGAAGTCTTGAAAGACAACACACTAATAATACACAGATTTCCCTGTCCGTCAAATCGTAACGGCAGTCATGTCGTAATCGTCAGAGCAATCAACGATCTTTACGTCTACAAAGTCGCCGATATTAAGTTCTTCTTCATTGGAAGCGATATAGATGACCGGATCGACTTCCGGAGATTCGCCGTAACTCCTGCCGACATAGAAGATCCCGTCGTCAGATATGGAGCAGATGTTGACCCTGGTAACAGTGCCCAGGCGCTTTTGTGACTGCTCACCCGAGATCTGCTTCTGGAGCTCGTAGATCTCATCATATCTTCTCTGCTTGGTCTCCTCATCTATCTGGTCAGGCATATCATAGGCCTTGGTTCCCTCTTCAGGCGAGAATATAAAGCAGCCTAATCTGTCAAACTTCCACTTCTTAAGATTATCCTTAAGCTCCTGGAAGTCTTCCTCGGTCTCTCCGGGGAAACCAACCATAACGGTCGTTCTTATAATACAGTCAGGCATAGCCTTGCGGATCATCTCAAGCCTTGAAGTGATAAGTTCAGAGGTATCCCTTCTGTACATAGCCTTAAGGATCCTGTCACAGCCGTGCTGGATCGGAATATCAAGATAGTGGGCAACCTTTGGATTATTAGCCATCTCTTCTATAAGATCAGGCGTGATGCCGTCCATATATCCGTACATGACACGGATCAGTTCTATACCTTCTATCTCGGAAAGCTTCTTTAAAAGCTTGGTAAGGCTTCTCTCTTTATAAAGCTCGATGCCGTAGTTTGTCGTATCCTGGGCTGCCAGGACTAATTCCTTTACGCCTCTTGAAGCTATGATCTTTGCCTCTTCAATGATATCCTCCATCGGACGGGATACGAAAGTACCTCTGATAAGAGGGATCGCGCAGAATGCACATCTGTGAAGGCATCCCTCACCGATCTTAAGCCATGCATATGCCTCGGTCGAAAGTTCCCTTTCCTTTATAAGATGCTTAAATCCGCCTACACCTGATGTAAGATTGATCTTCTCAGACTCTTTATCAAATTCAGAAGAAAGCTTTGCAACGACATCGACAATATCGCCGTAATGAGCCGTACCCAAAACAGCATCAACCTCAGGAAGTTCCTTAAGGATATCTTCCGGATATCTCTGTGAAAGGCATCCTGAGACGATTATCTTCTTAACACTTCCATTAGGGACCTTGAAATCAGCAACTTCAAGGATCGCATCGATGGCTTCTTTCTTAGCAGATTCGATAAAACCACAGGTATTGATAACAACGATGTCCGAATTCTCAACATCGTTGATAACATTGTATCCTGCCTCTTTAAGTTCAGTGGACATATTCTCACAGTCAACCAGGTTCTTAGAGCAACCCAGAGCAATGAGAGTGATCTTAACATCAAATTTATTGTCAGCCGTATTATTCATAGCAACGAATATAACACGCAAAGAAAAGAATTAAAAGTCAGACCCTTACTTAAGATTCGTTAACCAGTTTGCCGGTAATATGTTCAGGAATAAGAACTAAGCATTGAGCACGCGGCAAAGCGTGAGTCAGCTCATGCTGAATATATTCCTCATCATCGGTAAACTTCAGACAAAGATTCCTTCCGATGACCTTGGCTTTCTCAATATCGTCAACCTTCTTGATACGGCCGAATACAACAACGCTGCTTATATTAAGCGCCCACTCGCCTTCCTTACGGAATCCTTCATTCATAACACAGAAGCTTACTTTGTCACATCTGGTAATCGAATCGATCTTATGACCTTCCTTAGCACCGTGAAAATAGAGATTACCATCCTCTTCACAATACCAGTGATCAAGCGGAATACCATATGGATAGCCGTCATCGCCTATCATGGAAAGAACACCTCTGGGTTGTTCTTTAAGTATAGCGATGCACTCTTCATCACTAAGTTGCTGCTTAAACCTGCGCATTGGTCTGAACATATTAAATCTCCTGAAGATATGTAATTAGACAAGTATCATGAGATATTCCCATTAGCTATCCAGATATTTCCGGAAAGCTGCACGGGCTGATTCATGGCTGTATCCGCGTAACAGAGCTAACTTGATAAACTCATTCTCCCTGTCAAATGTTCCTTCATCAGGAGCACCAAAAGAAGCTTCAAATAACTCCTTGCATGTATCTGTATCACTGCCTAATTCAGATATGACGAGTTCAGCACAGTCATCATCTATACCTGCCTCAAGAAGACGCTGGTATATAAAACTACGGCTCTCCTGCTTCTTTCCGGAACGGGCCGCCAAAACCTTGCGCGATGCACGGAGATCATCAATATAACCGGAATCTATCAGAAGCTTAACCGCCTCAACAGCGACAGCTTCTGAATAGCCCCTCTGCATAAGATAGAGTCTTATCTTGCCAGAAGAGTATATGCCGGTGCCTATGTGCCTGATCGCGCAGGTTACGGCTTCCTTGGTCATGTTATTATCAGACATCGATACCTAAGATATCGTCGTCATCAGATTCTTCTTCGGGTGCAGCGTCTGCTGCAGCGCCTGCCGGGATATCCTCATCATCTGCAGGCATGTAAGATTCTCTGATCTTGTCCTCGATCTCATCCTTGATATCCGGATGGTCGATAAGGTACTGCTTGGCAGCATCTCTGCCCTGAGCGATCTTAGCGCCGTTATATGCGAACCAGGATCCGCTCTTATCGATGATGTTATTCTCAACACCAAGGTCGATAATGCATCCTTCAGATGAAACGCCCTTACCGTACATGATATCGAACTCAGCTTCCTTGAACGGAGGAGCAACCTTATTCTTAACTACCTTAACTCTTGTGTGGCTTCCGACTACGTCTGTACCGTTACGGAGTGTCTCAACCTTTCTTACATCAAGTCTTACTGATGCATAGAACTTAAGAGCACGGCCACCGGGTGTAGTCTCAGGGTTACCGAACATAACACCGACCTTCTCACGGAGCTGGTTGATAAAGATACAGATAGTATTTGACTTGGATACGACAGGTGCAAGCTTTCTTAATGCCTGGCTCATGAGACGTGCCTGAAGACCAACGTGGGAATCTCCCATCTCGCCTTCGATCTCGGCTCTCGGAACGAGTGCTGCAACGGAGTCAATAACTACTACATCAATGCATCCGCTTCTAACGAGCGTCTCGCAGATCTCAAGTGCCTGCTCACCTGTGTCAGGCTGTGATAAAAGAAGGTTATCAACATCAACGCCGATATTGCCTGCATAAACGGGATCTAATGCGTGCTCTGCGTCGATGAAAGCGCATGTGCCGCCCATCTTCTGTGCTTCTGCTACACAGTGGAGAGCTACTGTCGTCTTACCTGAAGATTCAGGTCCATAGATCTCAATGATTCTTCCTCTGGGAAGTCCGCCGATACCAAGTGCGATATCAAGTGTCAGAGCACCTGTAGGAATGGTATCGATCTCGACCTGGGACTTATCGCCCAAACGCATAACAGCACCCTGGCCGAACTGCTTCTCTATCTGTGCCATAGCGGCATCAAGGGCTTTCCTTCTCTCATCCTTATCCTGAACCTGAGCGACTGAACCCTTGCCTGCATTCTTACTCTTAGCCATATTATTCCTCCTGAAAGAATTGAACATTTGTTCTCATTTATGAGTTAATTCTATTGTTATGATACACTTTTGTCAACAAAAATAACCTTACAAATTCGAACAAAACCAAACAAGTCCCGTTAATCGGACACCAGATTTTGGAAAGCCTTATAAACAGGGCTTTTTGGCATTTCAAAATGACCGATTTTTACCCTGAAAAATATCAAAACCGACAAAACCCTGCAAAAGCCTGCAAAATTCGTCTTGAAACCGACACAATTGCCGACAAATTGTTACGCTGAAAAAAAGCTTATTCGGATCAGTATCCCTTATTTCTGTCGATCAGATTATTAAGAGGCAATCCTTTACCATATCTTTCGAGATTTACGCAGAACATGTCAACATTAGTGTTGAGCGTGTGTTCGAGAGTAAGGTTGCCTGCCACATGAGGTGTTATGAGAAGATTCTTTGTATTCCATATCCTGCTGTCAGAAGGAAGTGGTTCAGTCTTGAACACATCGAGAGCAGCGCCTCCCAATCTGCCGCTGTTAAGGCTCTCACAGAGCGCGTCCTCATCTATCGCAGATCCCCTGCCGACATTAACCACATAAGCGCCCTCAGGAAGCAATGCTATCCTTTCGCGGTTTAATATATCTCTCGTCTCCGGAGTATCAGGAAGGCTCATTACGAGAAGATCGGCATCAGGAAGCCATGAGTCTAATTCATCAACTTTCTTAACAGCATCAAAGCAGGGATCTGTGCATTTGCCGCTTCTGGAGACTCCGGTTATGGAAAGCGGCTCAAACGCCCTGGCTCTTCTTGCAAAGCAGCTGCCGATATCACCTGTGCCAAGGACTAATATCCTGCAGTCTTTAAGAGACTTCTGAGGCTGTGGACTGCTCCATCTGCCCTCAAGAGATTCACGGTAAAAATAATCGAGTTTACGCATCATCATCAAAGATACGGCAATGATATGCTCAGCTATGGTTACTCCGTAAGAACCTGAAGAATTAGTGACCAGGCAGTCTTCATTGGCGAAGACACCGGGCTTCATAAGATAATCCACACCTGCAGAAGGGACAGACAGCCACTTAAGGTTTCTGTTCTTTTTCGCATTGTTCATGCCAAATCCATAAATGACATCACAGTCTTCCCATTCTTCCGGGATCTCATCTTCAGACTCTGCGAAAAGAAGATCACCGCTGACGGCTTGTGCAGCTTTCCTGATCTTCTCTTTATGTGTTTCTTTCAAGGATCTGTTAATTACCACTATCTTCATACAGTCTTTACAGTCGTGCCTTTCGGGATATTGTCGTAGATCCACTTGGCAACATCTTTCCGAAGTCTTATGCAGCCTGCAGATACATGCTGTCCAAGACGGCCGTCCTGAACTGTGCCGTTATAGTTATAAGTTACGCTGTGGAAATAATAGGGGCCGTTCCACTGGGTCGCATGATAGCAAAGAGATCCGTGCGAATAGAAATAAGACAGCTTCTTTGTAACCTTATAAGTGCCTCTTGGTGTGCTGTGCCCCTTCTTGCCGCAGGACATCGGATAGATCTTATACAAAGACCATCTGCCGACGCTGCCCTTAAAGATCTCGATGTAGCAGTTGTCTATATCGGCAATGATGTAATACTTGGTCTTGCTCCTGAAGAGCTGTTCATTGATGCAGCGGACGTGCTTGGCGGCATTCTTGTAACACCTGCCGAGATTGCCCTTCTTATCAAGGTCGTAGTAGTCATCACCTATGCAGGTCATGCCGTCAAGGTGATCGATATAATTCTCTATAAGGATCTTTTTTACTCTTATGTTATAGGCGTAGCAGAGCTTAACGAACTCATTGGAAGAGATGAATTCTTTGAATACAAGATATCTGCTGTAACCTTTTTCGAGCTTTGCAACGTATTTAGCTTTGCCCTTATCGTCAGCATATCTGCCGTAACAGCCGGTATAAAGGTCTTCCACGAACTGTTCATCCGAATGGCCGAGTGCTCTGTACTCAGGCGAAAAATAAAAGTGGAACAGGACATTATAAGCTTCCGTGATGCCGCCCTTAAGCTTTCCTGCAAGCTTTTCCTTCTCTTCTTTGTCACAGGTGTCCTGTCTTAAGATTATGGAATAAAGTCTTCCGACAAACCGGTAATGCATAGGATCTGTTTCCACTTCCAGCGTTTCAATATCATTTACCGTATCTGCAACTACAGGCGTGGAAGTAAAGCCGTCGAAAAGACAGAATACCGAAGCAAAGGCTGCAACGAGGCATATTATTCTTATGAGGCGTATCTTTAACATCTATGTCTCACATTCAAAGGAAATATAAGACATAATATCACTTATTTTTGCCAATTCCGCAAGTGTGTCAGACGAGGCTTCGTGAAATGCAAAATAAGGGGATCAGGCACCGAGATTTGATTTGAGATCAATTATTACCACGCAGTCAGGATCGACGCGCTTCATTATCTTGATCATGGTGTCTTTAGAAACTGCAACACAACCTGCGGTGTACTTGTTATTGCCCATGCAGTGAAGGAAAATGGCAGAGCCTCTTCCGGGTGTGCACTCCTCGTTAAAGCTTATGTTAAGGCAGTACTGATATGCCTTTGTGTAATCGATCAGATGCTCGCTGTTCTTTATGTCGAGTTCAGGCACGTCATTGATGCTTACCATCTCGTTATAGCACATGCCGTCACGCATATCGCCGGACCAGTAGAGGTCTTTTGTAACCTTGATATAGGGGATCGAACAGCCGGGATCATCTGCGATTCCAAATGCCTTATTGAAATAATAGACACCGATAGGAGTCTTTCCGCAGCCTTCCTTGCGTTCTGAATCCAATACCATTCCCTTCTTGCCCACATATCCGTCCACGGAAAAGATCTGAATCCAGTTGCCTTCTCCGTCACGCTCATGCATGGAGACCTTACATGTAGTCTTATCCATTCCGGATGCGGCAACTATCAGCATCTGGTTGGTTCCGAGATCCTGCGCCTGAGAAAGCGCTCTTACCCATTCAGGAGACAGATCTTTTATGACCTTCTCGGTGGCAGTTGTTTCTTCAGTTGTTGTAGTGGTTGTTTCTTCCTTAGTCTCAACCGAAGTTGAAGCAGCTGTTGTAGCAACTGTTATAGGTGCGAGTTCAGTCGTAGTCTCAGGCGGGACAGTCTCTGGCTCTGTCTGGGATTCTGTGATCTCAGAGCTGCTTACATCAGTATTGATATCAGTTTGTACAGTGGAATTAACGTGGCAAGAGGCTACACCAAACAAAACGCTTGTGACTGCTATAACAGTGATAAGCTTTAATGTAAGCCTTTTTCTTTTCATGTCTTTTTCGCTGCGGTCTTCTTAAACACCTTTGATTTAAATTTGTTGATCCACTCAGTGGCTTCCTGCATTCTGAGGAGCACCGCCATACCGAAGTAAATGATGACTGCAACGGCTCCCTTTATAGAGATTATAATAAGCTGCGTAAGTTTTCCACCCATTGCAGGAACAAATCTGTCAAGAATAAAAATTCCGAGTCCCATTACCGCAACACAGACAGATGCTTTAACAAGGAATCTGACGATGCCTCCGGGCGCTAATTCTTTGCGTCTGCAGTACATGATCGAGAGCATTATCATCTGGCAGATATTGGTAAAAGAATATGCAAGAGAAAGCGAGAGCGGGCCTACACCCAATGAGATCATAAGATGGCATGCAATAGGATTTACGACAAGTCCGATAACACCTGCAAGAAGCGGCAGTTTGGTCTGGCCGATAGCATAGAATGCCTGGTTAAACACATGGACTACAGTTGCCGTTATTATCGAACTGCAGAAGCCCAAAAGGAATGTGGCCGCTACTGCCGCATGGTTGTCTGTATAGTTTGAATGCCACTGGTATACAGCCTTTACAACATCAACATTAAGAACAGCAATGAATACTGCTGAAGGGATAGTCATGAATAAAGCACTTCTCAATGAATGGGAAACGAGATTCGATGCCTTAACATATTTCATTGCCTTGAAATCGCCTGAAAGCTCAGGAGTCATTACCGTGGTAATAGCAACAACGAATACCGAATAAGGTATCTGCCATATGGAAGATGCATTTCTGAAAGCGAAAACGCTTCCCTCATCAAACTGCAACGCAAAACTGTTAAGAACGATGTTATTGATCTGAACAACAGATGCGGAGATAAGGATCGGTATAGCGCGGAGCGTAAGCTTCATCAGTTCCCTGTCAGCCAGATGGAAATCGAATCTGAACTGCTTCATCTGCTTAAAGCCCAGCGTATACTGGAAAAGGAAATAGAATACTGACGCCAGAAGGATTCCGAACGTTGTAAACATCAATCTGTTAAGTGAATTTCCTCCGCAGAAAAAGATGGCAGCGATAACGAGAATGTTATAGAAGACCGGCGCAAAGGATGTGATCGTAAATTCCCTGTATGAGATCAGGATGCCGTTGCAGAGAGCTGCAAGCATAATGAAGAAGATCTGCGGGAACAGGAACTTTGAAGCCTGTGCCGCCAAAGGAATTATCTCAGGATTCTTTACCTCGTGGAAAAGGCTGTAGATAACATAAAGAGGCTCTGAGAAAACTGTTCCTATCGTGCAGAAGAACAACATGATGAGGCAGACTGCGGTGATGAACTTGCTTACGACCTTTACGCCTTCCTTTTCCTTGCCTACAGCAAGTTGAGCGCTGAGATACGGAGCAACTGTTGAATAGATCGCACCGCCGACAAGAAGGTTATAAAAAAGGTCCGGAATATTGAATGCAAGAGTGTATGCATCGCGGAAAACGCCGTCGCTGAATCTCAATGAAACGATTACGTCACGGATAAGACCTGAACCCTTGGTAATGATAAGGCCGATGCCAACGATTATTGCCGATAAAGCAAAACTCATCCCCTTCTTCTTTGCCGGGGATGTATTTACCTGATTCTCAACTTCTGTATTCTCAGCCACTTAATCCTTACCATCCTTAATAAGCGCAACTGCCTGGCTCAGTGCCGCTAAAACCGTACAGGTGCGTATAGTATCCCTATCTCCTTCAAAGTTCAACCTCAAAGTGCCCGAAATGTTGCCTTTAACGCAACAATACCCCATATAGACAGTTCCTATGGGCTTACCCGGGAGTTCTCCCGTCGGGCCTGCTATTCCGGTAACAGATACCGCAATATCAACACCCAGAACATTCAAAGCGCCCTCTGCCATTGCTCTGGCGCACTCTTCAGAGACTTCGGTATAGGTATCGATCAGTTCCTTGGGAACACCAAGGACATTTTCCTTTATCTCGTTCGTATAAGATACGACAGATCCTTTAAACGACGCGGATGCGCCGGGAATATTAACGACAGATGCAGAGATAAGGCCGCCTGTAAGGCTCTCGGCAAACCCGAAAGTCAGACCTTCCAGGCGGGACACTGCGACCAGTTCGCCGGCCTTGGCATATATTGCTTCAGCTGAATTATTCATTATTCTTTCTCGCCTGCATCTCGAGCCATTCGGTCTCGGTGATCAATATCTTTCTGGGCTTGCTGCCTTCAAAAGGTCCGATGACCTTTCTCTTCTCGAGTTCATCAACAAGTCTTGCAGCTCTCGGATAACCGATGCCGAGTCTTCTCTGAAGTACGGAAACACTTGCGCTGCCGTTCTCGATTACTGTCTGTACGGCCTGATTGAAAAGGTCGTCAGCACCATCATTATTGCCGCCTGAAGAACTTCCGGAAGATCCGCCCGAAGCCTGGTCTCCGCCGGCGGTAACCCTGTCGATATCCTTAATGATCGACTCGTCGTACATAGCTCCGTAAGTAGTCTTAAGACAGTCTACGACTCTCTCAACTTCGCTGTCTGACAGGAATGCGCCCTGTCCTCTTACAGGCTGGGGAGCGCTCATAGGAGCATAGAGCATGTCGCCCTTACCGAGGAGCTTTTCAGCACCGTAGGAATCAAGGATAGTTCTGGAGTCGACACCAGATGTAACCGCAAAAGCGATCCTCGAACCGATATTTGCCTTGATGACGCCCGTGATGACGTCAACAGAAGGTCTCTGGGTTGCAATGAGCAGGTGGATGCCTGCAGCTCTTGCGAGCGCGGCAAGTCTTGAGATATAAGTCTCGACTTCCTTAGCTGCAACCATCATGAGCTCTGCAAGCTCGTCGATTACGATAAGGATCAGAGGCAGGTGCTCAACTTCAGGATTTGTCTTGTATTTCTCGTTGAAGCCCTTGATGTCTCTTACCTGGCCCTCTTCGAAAAGCTTATATCTTCTCTGCATCTCTGTAACCGCCCAGTTAAGAGCACCGGCTGCCTTCTTAGGATCGGTGATGACCGGCATTATGAGATGCGGAACGCCGTTATAAACAGAAAGCTCAACTACCTTAGGGTCAACTAAGATCATGCGCACTTCTTCAGGAGAAGAGTGAACGAGGATACTCGTAAGGATAGAGTTGATACATACAGATTTACCGGAACCTGTAGATCCTGCGATCATGAGGTGAGGCATCTTTGCAAGGTCGCAATAGATAGGTCTTCCGGGAATATCTCTTCCCAATGCAACCGTAAGAGGTGAAGCTGTCTTGAATTCCTTCGTCTCTACCAGGCCTCTCAACTGGACCGGAGTAGGAACATCGTTAGGGATCTCGATACCGATAGCACTCTTGCCCGGAATAGGAGCTTCGATTCTGATAGAGATCGCAGCCATCGCGAGCATGATGTCATCCTGAAGATTTGTAACTCTCGATACCTTCGTACCGGTCTCAAGCGTAAGCTCAAATCTCGTGATCGAAGGGCCGTGCGTGATGTTGACTACTTCTGCTACGATACCAAAGCTCTTGAGCGCATCTTCAAGCTTATGTGCCTTCTCCCTGAGCTTCTTTTCGAGATCGGCATCGGTGCGCTGCTTAACATCCTGTGCAAGACAGGAAGTCGGAGCAGGCTTATAGTTCTTAAGTCTTCTTCTCTGTGCACGGAGCTGTGCCTCATGCTGTTTTGTCTCTTCGGCAAATTCCACGCCGGGTGCAGACGGAGCAGGCTTATTAGCCGAAGATGTCTTGAAGATCCTTCCTTCCGTCCTGCTGTAACCTTCAGTATTGTCGTTACCTGCATTGATAGTGATATCATCAGCAGCCGGCGCAACAGCAGCATGAGCTGCCGGTGCGGGTTCTTCCTGGTTATAAGAAGACATGTTGATATTAGGCTGTCTTACAGAACGCTCAGGAGCGGAATAATCGTAGCCTGAACCCTCATTATCCTCCCTGATCTCATAAGGATCTTCAGAACCAGCGAACATATCGGATTCTTCCTCATCCTTCTTCTCAGGTTCCGAAAGGTCATAGAAATCTTCCTTCCTGCCGGGATCCAAGAATGAGAGCTTCTTCTTCTCCTTCTTGATCTTTGCAGCATCAGGAATATTCAAAGGATCCGTAACATATCCGAAATCCGCATCGTTGCCGGACGCGCCGGAAACATCGTATTCTTTCTCATTATAGGTAAGCTTGCCGGGATCCTGGTCCACAGGGTGGATAGCACCGCCCGTAAGCTTCTCGACATCGGTAAAGCCTGTCTGGCTGTCGATAGGAAGATTTGTCATGAAAGGTCCCTGCTTATCTGTATAAGGGCCCTTCATTACCTTTCTTCCGCTCTGGACAAAGCGTGAACCGTTCTCGGGATATTCAAGATCAGACGTAGGCGGAATGACACCGTTCTCTCCGTATGTGATAACAGTTGTACCCATGAAATCCTGCTGTCTGGGTCTCTGGTTATTTCCGGGAACGATATTCTGAGGCCTGTTGTCATAACCATAGCCGTTGCCGGAATAGATCTGGTAATTAGGATCATTCTGTCTCTGGTTCTTGTGGCTTACTACGCTGTTATATACCTTGCCCGATGCCGTGCTGATAGCCTGCGCAGTCTTTTTTGCCGTAGCCTTGAGCGATACTCTGAATACGAGCATGATCTGTGTGAGCAGGAATACGACAATTGCAAGAACGCCTATAACATTGCCTGTAACTTCGAAAAGTGCAACTGCAACCGAGCCTCCGACGATACCGCCTGGAAGAACGGGGCCGGGAGCTGCGGGATTTTTAATGAGCTCGCCGTTTACACCGGATTCCCACAAAAGAGATAGAGCCTTAAGCGCGGAAGCCTTGCCGTCAGTACCGAGGCACAATCCACGGAAATACCCCATATCCATCGATACAAGTGCAAGGAGTGCTGATACGGATACGAGGAGAAGGATTATACTTCTGACTCTTATCCCTGATACGCCCTGTCTCTTCTCGAAAAAGACATCCAGGGCAACATAAAGTATATAGACCGGAATAGCATAAGCTGCGACACCGATAAGTCCTAAGAAGAAACTCTTTACGACGCTTCCGATAATTCCTGTCAGCGCGACAGGAAGATAGAAGATCAGTATGATCGCGATCGCAACAAAGAACAGTACGATTCCTGCAGCCTCTTTGCGTGAAGTATCCCTACTCAAAGCCCTAACCTCCTGGAAGCCTTATATAACAAGACTAATGTCTTGGAATCTTCGATCTCACCCGAGTCTGCCATCTTAAGTGCTTCAGAAAGAGGCATCTTTACCGTCGCTATATATTCGTTGAGATCAGGTGTGCCGCCCTTATATTCAAGATCTGTTCCGATGAAAAGAGAAATGATCTCGCTGCAGTATCCGGGTGTCGCGGTAACTGCTCCGACGCACTCGATATTCTTTGCAATTAGGCCTGTCTCTTCGGTGATCTCTCTTGAAGCGCAGTACAAAGGATCTTCGCCCTCTTCGATCTTACCGGCCGGAGCTTCCAGCATGACCTTCTCAAAAGGACTTCTGAACTGCTTTACCAGATAGCAGTTGCCTTCACCGTCAACAGGAAGGATGCATGCGCCGCCATGGTGCTTTACGATCTCCCTGTAGCTCTCTCTGCCTTCAGGTGTAATGATCTTCTTTATCTCAACATCAAAGACCTTGCCTTCGAAAACAGTTTTCGAATCAATGGTCTTTTCAAAAAGCATATCGTCACTGCAATTGATCTTACCCATTTGTTTTCCCTTTACCCTCGCTGATCTTCTTCCACTCTGCTACCGCGAGCTCGTCACAGCGGTTGTTAAACTCGTTATCGGCGTGTCCCTTGACCTTGTGGAAAGTAACATTATGCATAGTCGTAAGGCTTAATAGTTCTTTCCAAAGATCGCTGTTGGCAACTTCAGCCTTGGCGCTGTTCTTCCAGCCGTTCATTGTCCATTTCTGAAGCCAGTTCTGCTCGAAAGCGTTTACGACATATGCGCTGTCGCTGTAGATATCGACCTTGCAGGGACGCTTTAATGCGCGAAGACCTTCTATTACCGCCATAAGTTCCATACGGTTGTTGGTCGTATCTGCCTCACCGCCGGAGAGTTCTTTCTTAACTCCGCCTGCCATGAGGATAGCTGCCCAGCCGCCGGGACCGGGATTACCCGAACAGGCTCCGTCAGTATAGATTGTCACTTCGCTGATAACTGCCATATATTTCCGGATAAGGGCTTACTTATTGCCCTTCATCTCCTGGGTCTTATCGTAAGCTGCCGTAACGGACTTGATAACGGCATTTCTCAGGCCGTTTTCTTCAAGAGCCATAACGCCTGCAATCGTTGTACCGCCGGGAGAGCAGACCATATCCTTAAGCACTGCAGGATGTGTGCCTGTCTCAAGTGCGAGCTTGCCTGAACCTGCAACGGTTGCTGCAGCGATCTTAAGAGCATCTGCTCTCTTGATGCCGAGGCTTACAGCCGCGTCTGCCATAGCCTCAATGAAGAGCATGACATAAGCAGGGCCTGTGCCTGATACACAGCCTATCGCGTCCAATGTATTCTCATCGCAGAGGATAGTCTCTCCGCAAGTATTAAGGAGCTTCAAAACAAAATCGGATTCCTCAGAGCTTAAGCCTACGGGGCAGACAGCAGCTACGCCAAGTCCTACCTGTGCAGGAGTATTAGGCATGATCCTTACGAACTTCCTGCCTTCACCGAGGATCCCTCCGATCCTTGCGCATGTAACAGCTGCCGCAATGGAAAGAACGATCGCACCGGGCTTTAAGCTGTCCTTAATGCTCTTCAATGCATCGTCAAAGTGAATGGGCTTAACTGCCATAAGGACATAATCAGCATCCGTTACCGCTTCTACGGCGGAAGAAGCTGCATTGACGCCGAGATCTTCAGCGCACTTTCTGCAGGCTTCAGTATATACATCAAAGCACCAGGCATCGGAAGGATTAATGACTCCGCCCTTAACAAAACCGCCCAAAAGGGCCTTTCCCATGTTGCCTGTACCGATAACTGCCAATCTCATAGAGCTGCACTCCTTATATATAAAAATATAACGAGACAATCTTAACATTACCCTTGACAGAGTGCAAACCAACCATTAAACTGTTCGTTGCAAACACAGGGGAGTGGCTCAACGGTAGAGCAGCGGTCTCCAAAACCGCCGGTTGCGCGTTCAAATCGTGTCTCCCCTGCCACAAAAGAAGGAGTTCTTAAACCTTAAGAACTCCTTTTTTGTTTTTCATTTTGTCCCTATATCAGGATTTCCGGTGATCCAGTTCCTCATCTCTGAAGATCGGTTTCACGTCGGATAAAATCTTATCATCGTCATCTCCCGATAAGATCGCATCTTTTCTCTTTTCTAATTTCCTTGCTTTTTCTGAAAGTGTGCTGGAAGAGATCCTGTGTACGGCAGGCGGTGTTATCCCGCTGCTGAAATCCACCTCAAGGGAGCTGCCGCAGCTGTCACAGTTCCTTAGTTTCAGAGATGGTGATGCTCCGCAGTTCGGGCAAATGTTGTAATACCACTTGCTGCTTAATTTGGTATCGATCTCACTTTCCTTGATAAGCTTGTTTATAGAGGCTTTGTTGTCATTGACGGCTCTTACTGTGCACTCATACATGAGATTGTCTTTTACCTTTGCGATAACAAAGCTTCCGATTGAGAAAGCAAGGCTTAAGAGCGCCGGCAGATAAAAAACCAGGACATCAAAAAAGGCGAATGCAAAATCAGTCATGATCGCATGCTCAAAAAACGGTATTACTGTCTCATAAAAGAAAAATGTACTTATGAAGCAGATGATCGAAAATGTCAGCCACCAATAAGGACTGATCCATAAGATCTTCGGCGTGCTTTTCATTGTTTCGAATGCTTTATTTACATTCTCATCTCCGAAATCACTGTCATAAAAGGCCAGGAAATAGCACTTGTTATAGCCGTACCATGACTTGGTATCAGTCTCGGTCTTTGATACAGAATCGCCTTTCCATATATAGCTCAGACTCTTGCCCATTCCCGGATATTTATAATCTGACAGTGCTTTGGTCCTTCTGTATTCACTGAGGCTCTTTATCAGAAAACCGCCGCTTACAAGAAACATAATGAAATTAACAACATTCAGCCCGGGGATCTCATTCTGGAACAGCTTTACGAAAAATGTAAAAATGACGCCAATGACGACCATAGCCAGGTAACAGAAAATAACGACAGCATCATCGCCATCACCGTCACTATAACTTCCGCCGCTGTAACTTCCGCCTCCGCCGCCTCCGCCAAAGGAACTGCCGCCTCCGCCAAAGGAGCCGCCGCCTCCACTGCTGTGAAAGCTTCCGGAATGGGAACCGCTGTCATGAAAACTGCCGCTTGCCATTATTTGACCTCTGCCTTTCCTTCTTCACTGCTTTTGGTAATGATCAACGATGTTCCGCAGAATGAACAAGCTGTAGTATTCTCCACTCTGACGGCACCGCATTTCGGGCAGTTGGTGTAATACTTATGCCTGTAATACTCGGCTTTCTCATCAAGTTCCTTCTTGATGGCCTCATTCTTCTCTATGGTCTTGCCGGTCTTTGCCGCCTCTTCCTTCTCATGATACTTCTTCATATAGATCTGGCCGGCAATAACATAAGCCAGAAACAAAGCCGCAAAGAACAACGGCAAATAATAGACAAGATTATCTATGACCGTAAATGCCGGACCGTCGTCCATCGTTTTCTCGAATAACGGTATGACCAGTTCGTAGAAACCGTTGGTCGCGTAAAGGATCAGACTTAAGACAATACCTGCAATGCCTATAGGCAAAGAAAACTTAAAAAACTTATTCATCTGCGTCCTTGGCCTCCCAATCCCTGTTAAGATAATTATCCGCGCCCGGCGTTGAGCCATTCTCACTTATCCGCCTTATGGAATTCAGGTTCTTGTCACCTTCCATGACTTCCAAAGAACTGCCGCAGTTGATACATGTCTTAAGAGAGGCTGAAGCTTTAGCTCCGCAGTTAGGACAGATAACGTGATACCACTTCTTGCTGAGTTCGGCTTTAATGAACGATTCTGTCTCGTTCTTCTTCTCCTCTGTATCGATCTCAGAAGCAAGCCTTGCCGCGCATTCGTAAAGGATATTGTCCCTGACCTTAACGAAAACAAGGCTTAATATAGGACATCCGAGCGCCAGTACTGACGGCAGATAGAATGTTAATTCATCGAAAAACGCAAAAGCAAAATCGCTCATGATCATATTCTCGAAAATCGGAATGATGCTCTCGTAGAAAAAAGAATTCACGAAACAGATGACGATGAAGATGATAACCCACGTAAGAGGCCTTATCCAGATGATCCTTGGAGTTCCCTTCATGGTCTGCAATACTTCTGTGCAGTTCTTTAAGCCCTCTTCTTTACCTGCAAAAGTGATGCGGTAACTCTTATCGTTTATACCAGCCCATGTCTTTTGTGAGCCTTTCCGTTCTCCGGTATACGTATCACTTGTTACAAAGGAACTGGAACTGCCGCTCTCCCTGAGATCAACAAGGGCAATCGTTCTGTCTGCCTGCATGAAGCTCGGAATAAACAAAAATCCAGCCACGATAAAAATAATGAGATTGATCATATTCAGGCCCGGAATATCTCCATCCGTCAGTGCACTAAGGAAGTTTCCAATAATGTTTAAACCATAAAAGAATATACAGATGATGACTACAGCACAACCGCTGCCGCCAGCACTAAAGCCGCCGCCGGAACCATTGCCGCCGCTGTAATGACCGCCGCTGTAATGGCCGCCACTGTAATGGCCGCCACCACCAAAGTGACCACCACCTGAATGGTGCCCGCCTGAATGGAAACCTCCGCCGTGATGTCCCCCTCTAGCCATAAAAAACTACCCCCGCAAGACTATTCCATAACATAAGAATAAAATCTTGCGGGGGTTTTGTAAATATTCTTTAATATTGTTTTATCAGGTCGTTGCTGCTGATGTTGCTGCTGTTGTATCCGATGCAGATTCTGAAGCAGGAGCAGAAGCGGATACCGCATCAAAATCCTTTCTGATCTGATCAGCCTTAAGTGCGGATCTGGGGACAACATCAACTACGATATAAACGTATTCAACGCCTCCGTCGCCGGTCTTCTTGGCTGCTACAAGCCTGAAGGCATAATCACCTTTTACATAGAATCTCTCATCACCATTGAATTCGTTCATGGCATTCATTGCAATATCCATAGCCTGATACATGGAAAGTTCAGGATAGAGAGCGCTTATGGTGTTGGAAGCATAAAGCCATATAGTATTAAAGTCTCCGTCACCATCTCCATAAAGGACGTAAACTCTTACGTAAGAGAGCATATTGTCGCTCTTTCTTGTAGCGCCCTCAATGCCTCCTATCGAGTAATACTTCAAGGGACCGTTAAAGAAATCAGCATAAGCACTCTTAGCAGAGATAACTTCCTTGTCTCCGAGAACGCTCGGCTGGCTCTTAATATCCACATATGCAGGGGATCTGAAGCCGATATCAGCACCGCTGTTTATAAGAGATTTATTGACTTCACCGTTGTTGTATCTGTTCTGGAATTCCTGAAGCGTCATTCCCATGGAAGGAGTCAACACATTAGGAAGCAGGAAGTAGATGCCGGCAACTATAAGAGCTAAGACCGCAAGGATAACACAAACAGGAATTAAGGGATCCTGCTTGCACTTGTCGATCAATGAGAGATTTCTGAACTTCTCATTTGCTTTCTTTTCTTCGTCACTTACAGGAGCTGGAATCTCGATAACGGGTGCAGATTCTTCTTCACCTTCGTCCTCCTCTGCCTCAGATTCCTCTGATTCTTCAGATTCAGACTCTTCATCAGCGTTATTCTCTTCACCGTTAACTTCGCCTTCTTCAGATTTCTCTTCATCAGAAACGTCAGCGACGGCTTCTTTAGCCTTTTCCCCGACTGCTTCTTCAAGCTCAGAAGCAGTTTCTTCGATATTGTTTTCGAGCTTCTCATCAACGTTCTGCTGAGGCTCTTGATCCTTGTTCATAGATTTAGACATTGTAGGAATCCTCCAATTTAACCCTGATATTATAAAGATAATGAACGCACTTGTAAAACCAAATCTTCACGAAACTTCGCAAGGAACGCCGGAATCGTGTACAATAACGCTATAGGAATTGATTTAAGGGGGATAATACGATGCCGCATCTTTTGATCTCGGGAGGTACCAGAGGAATCGGCAGAGCCACAGCCGGACTTTTTGCAAGCCGCGGTTATAAAGTATCGTCATTGAGCAGATTGGGGAAGCCGGACGATGCTTTTGAGGGCGTGGATTACTATGCCTGCGATGTAAAAGATCCGGAAAGCGTATCCCGTGCCGTCAGTGATGCCATTCATACAAATGGCGCGGTCGATGTGCTCATTTCCAATGCGGGAATCGCTCATTCAGGCCTTGTTCAGGATATGAGTTACAGCGATTACAGAGATATCATCGATACTAATTTCGGCGGTCTGTTCAACCTGACAAACGCCGTTATCCCTGATATGGTCAGCCGGAAAAGCGGTGTAATCCTTGCCGTTTCATCAATGTGGGGACAGACAGGAGCTTCATGCGAAGCGCTCTATTCTGCCAGCAAAGGTGCCGTGGATTCCTACATCAAGGCGCTCGCCAAGGAATTAGGACCTTCAGGCATCAGAGTCAATGCCGTGTCACCCGGAGCTATCGAGACGGACATGATGAGCTGCTTTTCAGAAGAAGACAAGAGAGTTATCAGCGAAGATACTCCGGAAGGAAGGCTCGGCAGCCCTGAAGAGGTGGCCGAAGTACTCTATTTCCTTCAGTCCGATAAGGCATCTTTCATTACCGGACAGATAGTCGGAGTAAACGGCGGATACCTCATTTAATTGAATTAGACCCTTTAATCATTTAGAATATTAAAGTCTGTGCCCTTAAAGAGGGCGCGGCTTATATGCCTCAGAAAGGAGAGGACTTATGGCAACAAACAACTATTCCAAGATCACACCGGAGATCCAGCGTCTTGCCGGAATCTGCCAGGCGAACGCCATAGATCCTGAGCTCTACACCACCTATGATGTCAAGCGCGGCCTGAGAGACATTAACGGTAAAGGAGTTCTTACAGGACTTACCAGGATATCTGAAGTCAACGCGACAAAGACCGTTGACGGCAAGGTAGTTCCTGCGCCCGGCGAACTGTACTATCGCGGAATCAACGTTAAGGAGATGATCAAGGGACAGCCCGAAGAGATGCACTGCGGTTTTGAAGAGACCACTTATCTTCTGCTGTTCGGAAAGCTCCCTAACGAGGAAGAATTAAGAAATTTCAGATCACTTCTTGCAGAATCACGTTCCAAGATGCCCAAGAATTTCTTCAGGGACGTAATCATGCAGAAGCCTTCATCTGACCTGATGAACAACATCCAGAGAGGTGTTCTTAACCTCTATGCTTACGACACGCAGGCAGCAGATACATCTATTCCAAACGATGTCTCGTCCGATCTCTTGATCTCTGTTACCTCGGTGTCATCAGCAGCTACAACGCAATGAAATACTATCTGGACCGTGACTCTCTTGTAGTTCACAGACCAAGGCCCGACTTATCCACTGCAGAGAACTTTCTCTACATGCTAAGACCGGACAATAAGTTCACACCGCTTGAAGCAAAGATCTTAGACGTATCTCTCATGCTTCATGCAGAGCACGGCGGAGGAAACAACTCCACATTTACGACTCACGTTGTTACGAGTTCCGGTACAGACACTTATGCGTCAGTAGTCGCTGCTTTAAGCTCCCTTAAGGGTCCTAAGCACGGCGGCGCAAACATCATGGTCGTTAAGATGTTCAAAGAGCTCGAAAGGAGCATCTCCGACTGGGAAGACAATGATGAGATCCTGGCTTACTTAGAGAGGATCCTCCACAAGGATGCATTCGACCGTTCAGGCGTTATCTACGGAATGGGTCATGCCATCTATTCGATCTCCGATCCCAGAGCACAGATCTTCAAGCGCTATGTTAAGGACCTTTCCGCAGAGAAAGGCCGCACGAAGGAATTCGAATTCTATGAGAGAGTCGAGAAGCTCTCGGCAGAACTTATCGCAGCAGAGCGTAAGATCTACAAGGGCGTATCTGCAAATATCGACTTCTACAGCGGATTCGTTTACTCAATGCTCGGAATCCCGATGGAGCTCTACACTCCCCTCTTTGCGATCGCTAGGATCTCAGGATGGTCAGCCCACAGGATCGAAGAATTAAACGGCAAGGGCAAGATCATCCGTCCCGCTTATAAGAGCGTTCAGCCCAGAGTCGAATACCACACGATAAACGAACGGGAATAAAGATCAGAGGTTGTTGAAGGTGTTGAAAAAAAGCATTGTTATAACATTAGCTTCCGCTATAACAGCCGGCGTTCTTCTTACCGGATGCGTAGTTGCGGAACCTGATGAGACCGAGGCGACAACATCTTCAGAAGAGACCACATCGACAACCACAGAGGAGACTCCGTCCTGGACGGCTTACTCGAAAAACATAGTAAATCACGGCCATTCGATTGCCGAGACTGAAAAGAAGCGTCCTCACGAGATCAGGCGTTCTTCAACTCTTATCAAGAACGAGGAACAGGCAGCCGAATACATGAAGGAAAGCTACAGCTTTAAGACTAAGGGCTTAAAGCTCGTGCTTACTGACACTTCGGAAGATGATCCAGGCGCTTTTCTTTGGTACCAGTTCACGGCATACTACAATGACATCAAGATCAAGAATGCCGAATTCTATGTCATCACTTTTATCGACGGAACGATCTGCGAGGGAAAGTCGAATATCAAGAACTGCTCCTTTGTAAATCCCAAGGATGTATTGAGCCAGGAAGATGCTCTCTCAAAGTATGCCCAGGCGACTTACGACTATAAAGACTACAAGTTTGTTGAAATGTGTTATGTCTATAACGGCGGCAAAAAGGAAAAGTGCAAGCTCCAGTATTCATACCATTACTACGGTGAAAGCCCCTCAAAGAGCTACACGATCTTCCTTGAGGCGGCAACAGGAGATTTTATAGGCATGATACCGGATGAGATAGCCTGAGATAAACTGAAAGGGCGCAGCCATTGTGACTGCGCCCTTTTTAGAGAAACTCAAAAACTGTTAATTGCTTTTAAAAGATGATTCGGCTTAAGCCTCCTCGTCAACCTTTCCAAAAAGGTTAAGTCTGAAGAGCATTGCCTCATCGTCAGGGTCAGAGCAGGAGATCTTTGCATTGCAAACGATACCGCCTTCGATCAGCTTCATGATACCTGTGATCTGGCTGAGCTTGCTCTTGAGGTTGAAACGGTCGCCCTCATCTGTAAGAAGGATTACGTTTCCCTTGCACTCGTCAAGTGCCTTCATGAGTGTTGCAACATCAATGTTGTCTAAGTAAAATGCTTTCATTATGTAATACCTCCTAAGTATTTATTTTATTGTCCTTTTACTATCCCCAAAGGCTTTCCCTTTGGACAGCCTAATAGTACACTTACTCCCCATTTCAAACAATGCTCTTGTTAAACAGATTGCATAATTAAAAGGTCTTGTTTTTGTGCATAATGCACAATGCAAGACCTTTAATACAATCAGTATGACAAACAGCCGGAATGCGCTGAATTACTCGCTTATAAGCTTTTTCGCATATATGCTGTTATCTAATGTGGCGAAGTAATCGTTGAGCGTCTGGGCTCTTCTGATCTGCTCTACGGAACCGTCCTCTTTGAGGAGCAGTTCTTCGCACCAGAGTCTGCCGTTGTAGTTATAACCCATGGCAGATCCGTGAGCTCCTGCATCGTGGATTGCAAGGATATCGCCCATATCGATCCTGGGGAGCATTCTGTCGATCGCAAACTTGTCGTTATTCTCGCAGAGGCTTCCTGTTACATCGTACTTGTGGTCACAGGGTTCATTCTCTTTGCCGAGGACCGTGATGTGGTGATAAGCGCCGTACATGGCAGGTCTCATGAGGTTTGCCGCACATGCGTCAACGCCGATATATTCCTTATAGATGTGCTTCTCGTGGATAGCCTTTGTGATGAGCATTCCGTAGGGAGCTAACATAAATCTTCCCATCTCGGTATAGATCGCAACATCACCCATGCCTGCAGGAACGAGAACGCGCTCAAACTGCTTCCTTACGCCTTCGCCAATGACCATAATGTCATTTTGAGTATCTTCAGGTCTGTAGCCGATTCCGACGCCGCCTGAGAGGTTTACGAATGCGAATTCGATGCCGACCTTCTCTGCGATCTCTACGACGAGCTCGAAAAGCTGGCCTGCAAGAGTCGGATAGTAATCATTTGTTACCGTGTTGCTTGCAAGGAAAGCATGGATACCGAACTTCTTTACGCCGTGAGCCTTAAGCTGTGTATAAGCTTCGATAAGCTGGTCCTTTGTCATTCCGTACTTGGAATCGCCGGGATTGTCCATGATGCCGTTGCTGAGCTTGAAAACTCCGCCCGGATTATATCTGCAGCTCATTACCTCAGGGAACTGGGGTCCTAAGATCTGCTCAACGAAAGGGATGTGTGTAATATCGTCAAGGTTGATTATGCCGCCTAAGTTGGCGCAGAGTGCGTATTCTCTTGCGGGTGTGTCATTTGACGAGAACATGATCGGGCCGCCAACAGCGTCAGCCAGGATAAGCTCTGCTTCAGATGAGCAGTCAAAACCGAAGCCGTAATCGTTGATAATGTCCATGATGTAAGGATTAGGTGTAGCCTTTACAGCAAAATACTCCCTAAAGCCCTTATTCCAGGCAAAAGCCTCTTTTACGCGCTGGCAGTTCTCGCGGATACCCTTCTCATCGTAGATATAAAAAGGTGTGTGGTGAGTCCTCGCGATCTCATCGATCTGGTTCTTAGTTACAAAAGGCTTCTTCTCCATAATTAGTTCCTCTTAAAAATCAGTATGAGGTAAATTAACATTTTATTAAATGAAATACAAGGCATTTGTGCTATATTTACTTCTGAAGAAAAACAGTGTTTTCTTCAGCAAAATTAGTGCTTTTTGAATAAGGGAGGCCAAAAGAATGGACAACAACATGATTCCTGAAGAGTACCGTCCGATATCGATGTGGGGCTACTTCGGATATGAGATCTTATTCTCGATCCCTGTAGTAGGCTTTATCTGCCTCATCATTTTCGCGATCGGTGCAAAGAACGTTAACAAGAAGAACTTCGCAAGATCTTACTTCTGCTACACGATCATCTGCTTCGTAATCTTCGCTATCGTATTTGCGATCGCGTTCTTCACAGGCGCTGTAGAGACAGTATTCGGGAGCTGATCTTAACTTTCAGCTACAGATTCAACGGTAACCGTATCTTCATTATCGAAGTTGCCCGTAATTCCGTAACCGGTATTGGGGACGATATTTGAATAAACGAAGTCGGCTGCCATCACCAGCATAAGGGTCACTGCCAATGGCAAGAGGACCCTTCTGTTTATTTTGCGGATAAGATTATCTAATAGCGGCGCAAGGACATAGATGAACGCGAGGCCGCAGACACCGAAGACAAAAAGGCCCTCAGCGCATATCCTGCCGTTGAGATTAAGGAAATAGCCGCTGTAATCCCACCACTTCTTATCGAAGAAGACCTCCAAAAGCCATCCGGTAAAATACTCTACTGCTCCGCATGATATGATCGTTGCGAAAAAGAAGATCACAGGCCTGCTCCTGACACGGTGAAGTCCCATGAGCACGATAAGGCCGCCGAATCCGTAGATCGGAAGCCACGGTCCGTGGTTAAAGCCGCGGTTGATAAGCTGTCCCTTCATAAGGAAGTAATAGAAAAGCTCCCATGTCCATCCGAATGTCGAGAAGATAAAGAACAGCATAGCAAGCGAAGACAAAGAATAGTGCCTCATATAATGGATGTTGTCCAAAGCCTTGATCTTGCGCTGTTCAGGGATCGGCGACAGTCTTGAAGGATATACAAGACCCTTTGCCTCCTTCTCATAGGCGAGAAGCTTCATTCTCCTGGCTTCCCTGTTCTCATATTCGATCTCTTCCTTGCTGTTCCAGAGGATAACGCCGAAGTTCTTTGCAAAGAACTTTTCGCGGCGTCCTTCGAGCGTCTCAAGGGAATTCTGGGGCTTGGAAAGCTCATCAAGAACATCCGAATATGTATCGGCCAGTGTATTGGAATCAGCTCTTAAGAACAGGTATTCATCATTGAGCTTTTCTGTTCCGGGTATTCCCTTCTCCTTGGCATGCATTCTGAGCTTCGCATAATACTCGGAATAGCAGCAGATCATGTAAGGATTGGAGAAAAAGATATTGGAAAGGCCAAACGTAAAGCTTCCCAGGATATACCATCCCATAAAGCTTAAGCTCATCTTGAACAGGTTCCACTTGTTTCCCCTCATCATGAGCCATGAGAGCTTTGCCGCCTCGAAAGGCTTGATATCAGGGTTCTCCGCTATGATGTAAGGCATGAGGAAGAATCCGAAATGGACTACCGGGAATCCAACGATAGTTGACATACCAAGGAGTTCTATTACCGTTCTTACGGCCATCGTAAAGGAAGCTCTGATCCATCTCTTCATTCTTATGAAGAACAGATATCTCGAGAACGGGATCCTCTTATATATACGGCCTTCCAGAAAGATCCTTCGGTTAACGGCTATGTAGACATTACGGACGAAAAGCCAGGCAAACGCGGCAATCACGGCAAGCAGGATAATTATCAACAGCTTTCCTATGTTTCCGAATGCAATAAACTGGATTACGACTGAATAAAGATTGGAGATGATCGTATTCTCAGTCACGTAGTTGATGATCTGGTTGAGCGTTCCCCTTGTTCTGCCCAGAACCTTATTGGCATCATCGTTTTCCAGTGTCTTGTTGTACAGATACTGTTTGACTCCTGTGTAAAGCGAGTCCGCATCCTGGTCAAAGTCTTTATACGCCTTCTCGATCTTCTTCACATCGTCTGCACCGGTAAGTTCATAAGCTGCTTCAATGGCATCAGAAACTACCTGTCTTCTGACCGAGATAATATTATCGGAAGTAAGGAACTCTGCCTGGATTATGAGCGAGAAAAGACAGGCAACGACATACATCAGATAATGATGCTTCAGATTCGTCTTGGCTTCACGCTTGATATCCTTACGTGAGAATTGAAAACTGTCTTTGGCCTTTTCCAAAAGTTCACCCCTTCCCAACGCTTATCATAACAAAAAACACCGTGCAAATCTTTAATAAATTAAAAGATTTGCACGGCTTAATTATTTTGAAGATAAAGACCGGATCAGATCGATCCTGTCAGGATTACATTGCTGTATATCCGCCGTCAACAGGGAGATTTACGCCTGTAACATATGTTGTAGCGGGAGATGCGAGGAAGCATACTGCTGTATCGAGCTCGCCGTCGTTGCCGTATCTCTCGAGAGGGATCATTGTTCTTGCATTAGCCTGGAAGAACTCAGAATCCAATGTCTCCTTTGTAAGAGGGCTGTAGAAGTAGCCGGGGCAGATAGAGTTTACTGTGATGCCGTACTTACCCCACTCGGAAGCAAGTGCTCTTGTAAGGTTAACAACGCCGCCCTTAGCTGCGTGATAAGGAGAAGCGGGAGCGACCTTGTTGCCTACGAGGCCGTACATGGAAGCGATATTGATCACTCTGCCGAATTTAGCAGGGATCATAGCCTTCTTAGCGATTGCTCTTGCCATTCTGAAAGAACCGAAGAGGTCGATATCGATCTCGTTCATGAACTGCTCATCAGTGATGTCTTCTGCAGGTGCTACAGCGCCTGTGCCTGCGTTGTTTACAAGGATGTCGATCCTGCCCATCTTTGCAAGGATCTCATCTGTTGCAGCTTCAACTGCTGCTGTGTCTGTAATATCGAGCTTCAGCCCTGATTTGCAAGAGCCTTAGCCATCTGAACACCGAGTCCTGTGGAGCAGCCTGTAATAACAGCAACTCTACCCGTTAAATCAAAAATGTTAGCCATATTCATTCCACCTCATAAGATATTTTGGCCGGAGTCTTCTTAACTCCACAGAAATTATACAAGAGTCAAATGGTCTCATTAAGTCAAAAAACGTTTCTTTTTCAGCAATTTCAGTCTTGCTTGTGTTGTTTCCATTAAGAATTAATCTCGTTTAGACATAAAGCCTCTATAATGATTTTCAATTCAAGTGAAAAGAACGTGCAACTCACAAAATGGTATAATGTGTTTACTAAAAAAATCAGCAGGAGGATTTAGAGTTATGAAGTTTTTTATTGGCAAGTGCGGAACTGTTGTAACTAAGCTTTTCGAGAAAGAGTGCGAAGGTGGTCCTCTTGAGGAACTCATTCCCAATACTACTGATGCTGCAGGCGAGAAGCATGTGCCTGTTATCAGCGTAAACGGTCAGGAAGTTACCGTTACAGTCGGCGAAGTAGCTCATCCCATGATGGATGCTCACTATATTACTTTCATTGCTCTCGAGACAGACAAGAGCGCCATCGTAAGGCAGCTTAAGCCCGGCGCTGCTCCTGAAGCAGTCTTCACCATTGCTTCCGATGAGAAGGTTATCGCAGCTTACGAATACTGCAACCTCCATGGTCTTTGGAAGGCTGACGCATAAGGTTTATTCATGCAGGATAAAGGACTAACAGATAAAAGCAGGCTGAACAAGACAGAGCTTGCCATACTTATTGGCGCGGCTGTTGTCACGATGACTTTGGCATCGACATGTTCACCTCTTTATCCGTTCAATCCCTGGGACGACGCAAACTGTTTCTTCACATTAGGCCGTGGTATTACTCACGGCCTTGTTCCTTACAGGGATCTCTACGAACAAAAAGGTCCTCTTCTCTACTTCATCTATGCTTTCGCTGCATTTTTAAGCGATAGATCCTTTATAGGCGCATGGATAGCAGAGTGCGTTATGGCATCTCTGTTCGCGGTTTTTTCATGGAAGATTGCAAAGCTTTTTACCGAGCCTCCGAAATATGCGGTCGTTCTCGTGCCGCTCCTTACAGGACTTACATATACGAGCAGGCTTTTTAATTTCGGCGGCAATGCGGAAGAATTATGCTTCCCGCTTCTTACGGTCGCTTTATACTTCGGACTCCGCGCGATCGTAAACGGCAACGGGCTTCCTTCAAAAAGGGATGCCCTTATCTGCGGCATTATCACCGCCGCATTGTTCTGGATCAAGTACACTTTTATAGGCTTTATAGCAGGGTTCTGTCTTTATATCCTGGTCATGGCGATAAAGCAAAAAGCCTTCGCACATCTCTGGTCACTTATCTGGAGATTTTTCGCAGGCTTCCTGATCATTACAGCTCCAATACTTATCTATTTCATTGCGAATGGATCGCTTGGATCTCTCTGGGAAGTATATTTCTATAACAATATTTTCCTTTATCACGAACTGGAAGGAAATGCTGCTTTATCCAAGATCCCTGTCATCAGGAACATCTATATTCCTTTGTACTCTACGATCCATTTGTCGATTGAATTCCCAAAGTTCGGCATCATGCTCCTGCTATCTATCGTATCGCTTATATTCATCAAAAAAGAACACCGCAAAAAGGTCATATTCCTGTTTGCTTCAACGTTCATACTGACGATCGGACTTATCTTCACGAAGAGCGCTTTTATCTACTATTACATTTATTTACTGGCGTGCTATTTTGCCCTGCTCCTGATCCCCTGCATCAAAGGGCTTAACTATATTTCCAAATACTTTAAGCAGAACCCGGGATTCATGAAAGGACTTATATCAGGCGTCCTGATCGTTTTCTATCTGGCTGCGTTATTGCTTGATAAGAATAACTATCTGTTATTCCAGAAAAAGGATTTCTTTGCACAATACCGCTACGCAGAGATCATCAACCAGGTGCCTGATGCAAAAGTCCTCACTTACGATGTTATGGATTCGGGCTTCTATACCGCGGCAGGTATATTGCCCTCCAACAGATATTTCTGTTATTTAAATATCGAATTAACCTATCCTGCAATTCTTGAAGAGCAGAACAGACTGATCGAAGCTGGATACTTCGACTTCATTGTCACTTCCTACTTCTGTGAGTGTGACTGGGATAATTATGTTCTCATCAGAGAGGAAGCAGACACATACATTAACTATTCCGGCAAGAAAGCTCTGGACGGATTTAGACTCTATAAGCGAATTTGAAACTGACTGTTTTCTTCTAACCATAGTTTTCATAATCAGATCACCTGCCTTCTAACATAAGGATGCACCAGTAACGGATTTACCTGGACCTTAACGGTATCGCCCTCCTTAACAGAATTCTCGGTAACATCGACTGTCATGTGTGATACGCCGATCCTGCCTATTACAGGGCTTTGCTTACCGTTGATCCAGACACTCAGTACCGGATCTTCATTAATTCTTCTGAGGATATTCTTAATGATGTTTAAGAAGGTGAAATCCAAAGCTCCTTTCTGGATCAAACCTACGCCGCAGCCTGTGCCTACTCTTACAACAGCAAGATCGCTGTCTCTTTTAAGGAAAGTCTCACCGTTATATCCGATGTGCTCACCTTCAAGCCTGTTGTAGACAGAGAATACCTTTGATTCGAGCCATACGGCCTCTTCAAGTCCGCTGTCTACCGGAACCTTACCTAAAAGTGCACTTCCGACTCTTACCGCATCGAATCCCAAAGCTCCGAATGTAAGCGCTGCCTTGGAATTGGAGATATGGCAGATACCGGGATTTACACCTGTTGCCCTGATCTTCTCTAACGCCACCTTGAACATGCGGACCTGTCTCTCAACGCTTCTCCTGTAATTGCGCTTGCTTCCTGCAAGGTGCGAAAAGCATCCTTCAATAGAGAGGAATTCCTCACACTTTTTGAAGTTCGGGATATCATCCACATTAAAGCCATATCTTCCGAGACCGGAATCTATCTGGATATGGACCCTGGGCTTTCTTCCTGTAAATTTATAAACATCACGGAGTTCAGGGATCTGCTTTTCGCTTCCTAATGCAACAACAACATCAAGAGTTGCCATAAGAAGCAGTTCACTGTATTCCTGAATAGGTGTCAGCATGAGGATGTCAGCCTTGCAGCCTTCCTCTCTTAATGCGATAGCTTCACAGGGAGATGTAACTGCATACATGAAAATATCCTGATCTTTAATAATATGGTACATATTGGCTACGCCTAAGCCGTAACCATTTTCCTTCAACACTGCAATTACCTTCACGCCTGTTGTCACACATAAGCAACCTCACTTTCTGTATAAAGGTTATTATTGTGATTTTTCAAATCATCTTCATTTCAGCATCAAAACGCCAAATAAATTGTGAGAAAAAGTCGGCTAAAATGCGTGAAGCGTGCCTGCAAAAAAGCCTGAAATCCTTTATATTCAGGCATTTCAGGCTTTTGTCAAAAATAGCTTATATCAGTGTCGTCAAACAACCTGGAAAATATAAAATTTTAAATAGTCTGTCTCGGGAACGTTCCATAATATCGGGTGGTCCGGCGCCTGGGTACGTCCTTCTATCTGTCTTAAACTGACGCTCGCATCCCTCGCGGCAGATGCCAACATCTTCCTGAATAATTCATCGGTCATGAAATGCGAGCAGGAACATGTCGCAAGATATCCGCCTCTGGGAAGCAGCTTCATAGCCTTAAGATTGATCTCCTTATATCCCCTGCCGGCAGAATCAACTGTCTCGCGAGACTTTGTGAATGCCGGCGGATCCAAGATTATGTAATCAAATGAGTGATCTTTCTTCTCAGCCATCCTTGTAAGCATCTCGAAAACATCCTCGCAGACATAATCGATCTTATCAGAAAGCCCGTTCCTCTCTGCGTTCGCTCTGGCCATCTCTATGGCCTGTGATGATATATCGACACTCGTTACGTGCTTGGCGCCGTTATACGCGCAATTAAGGCCAAATGAGCCCGTGTGAGTAAAGCAGTCTAATACGTTCTTGTCCTTTGCGATCTTTGCAGCCGCCAGCCTGTTGTATTTCTGGTCTAAGAAAAAACCCGTCTTCTGGCCATTCTCGACATCAACGGAATACTTTATCCCGTTCTCTGTTATCTCGGTGATACAGGGATAATCCTTGCCGCCGTACCAGCCTTTGTAGAGCGCTAAGCCTTCCTTGGTCCTTAAGGCAAGTTCATTCCTCTCATAGATGCCCTTCAAAGGCTCTCCGATCTCCTCGAATACATCTGTCAGTGCTTTATAAATAACGTCCTTATTGAGTTCTATTCCAAGGCACGCTATCTGAGTTACAGCGATATCGCCATACCTGTCACAGGTAAAGCCGGGGATCTGGTCTGCTTCGCCATGGATTATCCTGCAGCATTTGAAGTCATCGCCCTGCATGACGGTCTTCCTGTATGAGACTGCATAAAGAATCCGCCTGTACCAGAACTTGTAATCGAAGACATCATTGCTGTTGCGGGATATGATCCTTACGGCGATCTTGGAATTGGAATTATAAAAACCTGCTCCCTGCCAGCTGGATCCTTCAAAGCAGTCAACGATACATCCGTCAGTAAGAACTGAACCGGAAGTAATCTCATCTATGTATACCCAGGGATGGCCGTTCTTTAACGATCTTGCAGCCTTCTGGGTAATAGAGACTTTGGGAAATGCTCTTTCTGACTTCATATATATACCTCATCAGGCCCAGGGATCATCTGACTTCGGAGTCCTGATCATGCCTAAGATCATCTGATCTTCGACAAACCACTGGTTGGTGGAAGGCTTGTGGCGCATAGTGATAAAACGCTTCGTATCCGCTCCGGATGATGTAAGAAGGATCCTCATCCTTCCGTCAGTTTCCTGGTCAAAACCTCTTTCTGTCTCGATCGTGTAAGGCATAGAGGGTGTGTAATCGTTATCGGGTGATGTTCCGTTAAAGAATGAACGGACAACATAAGCTCCGTCTGCCATCCTGTCTGCTATAAACTGCTTCTGGTATTCAGTCACTTCATAAGGTCCGTTAAGATAATCTATCATCTCAAAGGTCTCTTCCTTATTTACCGTATAATGCATCATTACCGCGACGAACAGAGCCGCACCATATTCAGGTTCGCTAAGAGAAGCAATGGGCATTGCCTTAAGCTCTTCAAGATTTGCCGGAAGCTTATCAAAAGTAATGATCATAGAAATATCCTCCATCTTATAAAGGCAGATTTAAGCATTTAAGATTATATCATTAAGACAGAGTATTCGCGTGGACTGCGAACGCTCTGTCTTAATGTATACGGAGATTCTTAGCTTATTAAACTACGCTTCTGTCCTCAGAAGGAATGTCATAGACAGTAAGAACTGAATTAAAGGAATTGACGATCTTCTTCACCTTATCGCTGCCCATGCAGTATGTACTGCATACATAATTTACTGACTTCTGCTCATAGCAGCATAATATAACGACACATGCATTCTCAATGCTGTCATGCATAAGGGAATCGACCTTCTCCCAGAAAGATCCTGCTGCGATATTGCATCCTACAGATCTGGTATCGACCGGCAGGAGCTTGATACCCATAGTATTCAGATAATACTCGCTGATAAGATCACAGGCCTTACGGATATAACGTCTGATCGTCCTGTGGGTATAGTAATTATTCTTAGCTACAGTCTGCTCGGAATTCCTGGACTCAAGATAGCTTACAGCCACGTTATATTCGTAGTCCTTCATCTTCCCTGACGCATAAGCGAGAGCATTAAAAATATTATCCCTTAATCTGGTATATGTTACGGCATGCTCAGCATAGCCCTTGTCAGCCAGCTCTCTTACCGCCTTGTCGATCATGTTCGGTCTTCTGAAAATGTCCTTTACTGTGCAATTAAACTCAACCATACTAATAACTCCTTAAATCACGAAAATACACTTGCCAAAAACGAACAAATGTATGTTATCCTTATGGAGTAATCATATCACCACAGCCCTGTAATGTAAACAGATTTTATGTGACATTTTACTACATGTTGGGTTTTGTAATATTACATTTCCGCAAAAATAACTATAACAAGCATTATATATAATATATTATATATTTATAGTTATATTAAGGCTGCCGGGTAGATCCCGACAGCCTTTCTTATCCCTTTTCCCTCTATCCTTATGCTCCGATTGCGACCAATACGGCGGACAGAATGCAGATTGCGATATATGATGCAGATGTGAATATAACTCCCGCTCTGAAATGCGGCTTTCCCTGATGAACCGTCAGGATGGTCATGACAGCTGCAAATGTCAGTGACATCGTTGCCCACATAGCAAGGATCCTCTTCGGCGTATATCCGTAAATACTGTAGTAAAGACCGATCTTGCTCATTGCGATCACTGCGAATGCAATAGTCTCAACCATAAGGAGTGTAACGAGGATCTTAGCAGGCAGAGAGAATTTGCCGTCTGAATCAGATCTTCCGAGGAGGATGATCGCCAGGTAAACACATAAGTTGACGGCCGCGATTCCCACCATCTGCCAGAAACCTTCCTGTGCGTATCTTGAGACGAGCATACCGTCAGGAACGTCACCTGCAAAGCCGCCCAGCATATAAGTAAGTCTCTTGATGAAGAAGAGAATATATGCGGCTACGAAGATACCGGCTGCGATATAGACCAGGGTGGCAGATACTGTCTTTCCCTTACCTCTGACCCTAAGGAGCCAGGAAGCAACTCTTTTCTCTCTTGCGCCGTCAGACTTCGCACTTCTCGACATGAGTCCGTACAGATAAAAGCATACCGGGATCGCGAAAACACATCTTGCAAAGATCTCTTCTAATCTCAGGTTACCCAGATAAGCATTCAGCATATCCGAGAAATTTTCGAAGAAGTACCTTATATCCTCATCGATCGAAGACATCAGCGCGACTGATATGATCATGAGAACACCCATTATCATCACGAAGATAATCGCGCCGAAGATACCCTTCTTATGACCAGGCGCTGTGGTCTCATCGCCTTCAGTCCTGGGCTTTGCAAAGCATTTCCAGTCGACCACAAAGTTCGGGAATCCTGCAAAAGCCTTAACATAAAACCCGTGGATCAGATCAGCAGGAATGAACCCTGATGTCTTGCCGCCAAGAAGGATATTATTAGATACCAATACCGAGTAAACAGCGCTCAGGTGCATTGCGAATACTGATACTTCCTCAAGGCCTTCAAATTCACGGCCTTCGCCGATCGTTGCGGTAAGACCTGCCAGGAAAGTGATCGCGTACCAGAAGATGGTCTTGTGATCTAGCTTTTCAGACCCACCTCTTCTGCCGCGCCTTACGATCTCATTAACTATAATGAAAAGGAGCGCGAAAACCGGGTAAGCATAATTGAATCTGAAGCTTCCCTGACCTATATTTCCCCATACTACAAAATCATTTGTAAAGGAGAATATAAGCCTTATATAAGCGTATGCTAAGGGATAGGCCAGGAGAATTCCCAGCCTTTGAAATATTACTTTTTTGTCCATTTGAGATTTAGTCCTCCCTGTATTCCAGGATATCTCCCGGCTGGCAGTCTAATGCCTTACAAATATCATTTAATGTCGAGAACCTGACTGCTTTTGCCTTCTGGTTCTTAAGTATCGACAGATTCGCCTGAGTGATTCCCACCTTGGCAGCGAGATCACCGGAGGAGATCTTGCGCTTTGCCATCATTACATCAAGATTTACGATAATCATGTTCTTCTCCTCCTTTCCTCAGATCGTGAGATCCATTTCTTCCTTCATAGTGATCGCCTTGGCGAATACGACTCTGATGCTCAATACAACAAGCGCCATAAACAAAGCAACGATCGTTAAGATCCATCCGCCGTTCCAGATGAAGCCGCATACCGTGCAGTCAACTGCGATAAATACCAAAGCTAACGTGATTATTGTCATGAGCTTCGTATTGGCCCTGTCAAAGACCTTGTCCTTGCTCATATTCAATAACATCAGGAAAAGAGGGACAAGAACCAGATAGCCGCCGATACTTCCCAGATAGAATATAACAATGAGAGCAATTACTCTCGGAAGATCAAAAACCTCAGCCCAGCAGTAAGCGATGTACTTAACAATGACTACTCCGAAGATATCTGCAACAACAGCCATAGCTGCAAACAATGCTGTGGCGATCTTTGCCCATCTGAGAACTACGTCGTCGTATCGCATTAATAATTCCTCCTTAAATGATCGAAGCATGCTTTATGCGAGTATACTAACATAGGGTTTCTCGATTTTCAAGAGTTTTTTATCGTTTTTCAATAAAATTATTCTGAATATAGTAATCAGTTGCAGAAAGCCCTTTTTAATTGATGAATATGGTGATTATTAATAAAATAAACTTAAGATTGCGATAGAATAACTACGGCAAGTGTTGTATGCTTGTATGGAAGTTATTAATCAGAGGTTGGCTTATGGACTTTATCATCTCATCTACAAGACTTAAGAACAAAGAAATTGAGATCGTATGCGGCAGCGACACATTATCAGGTGTCAGAAAGATAGCTACAAAGGTCTCAGGTGATATCAAGGCAGTATTCGGTTATGCTCCTTCTGTTGTTGATTCAGTAAGCTGCAAATATCCTATCATCGCAGGACTTGCAGGCGATAAGCTCATCAAGGAAGCCGGTGTTGATACGAGCAGCATCGAAGGAAAGCGCGAAGTATATAAGATCGAAGTTACAG